>JAFLDQ010000052.1 GCA_017302355.1 Dechloromonas sp. | reverse complement strand
CCGTTCCCAATCGCTGGCTCGGACTTCTTGCCGCCGCCTACGTCGAGGTCTTCCGCAACATTCCGTTGTTGGTCCAACTGTTCATCTGGTACTTCGTCCTGCCGGAATTGCTTCCGGCGGAGATGGGTAATGCCTTCAAGCAGATGAATCCGCTGGCGCAGCAGTTCGTGTCGGCACTGGTCTGTCTCGGACTATTCACCGCCGCGCGCGTCGCCGAGCAGGTCCGTTCCGGGATCAACTCGCTGCCGCGCGGCCAGAAGAATGCCGGGCTGGCGATGGGGTTCACCCTGCCGCAGGTCTATCGCCATGTGTTGCTGCCGATGGCCTACCGCATCATCGTGCCACCGCTGACCTCGGAATTCCTCAACATCTTCAAGAACTCGGCGGTCGCCACGACCATCGGTCTGATCGAGCTTTCCCGCCAGGCGCAGCAACTTGTCGACTTTACCGCCCAACCCTACGAGGCCTTCATCGCCGTCACCCTGCTCTACGTCCTGATCAATGTCACCGTGATGTTCCTGATGCGCCAGGTCGAGCGGAGGTTTCGCGTTCCCGGGTTCATCGGAGGGAAATGAGCCATGCATGAATTCGACTGGACTTCGATTCCCGGCGCCATCCCGCTGCTCGCCCGGGGCATGCTGGTGACGCTCGAGGTGACCCTGACCGCGATCGCCGTCGGCGTCGTCTGGGGCACCCTCCTCGCCGTCGCGCGCCTCGGACACAACCGGTTCCTGTCCGGGCTCGCCGCCGTCTATGTCAATCTCTTTCGCTCGGTTCCCCTGGTGATGGTCATCCTGTGGTTCTACCTGATCGTCCCGCAGGCGCTGAAGGCGCTCTTCGGAGAGAACATCGGCGACATCCGGCTGACCTCGGCGCTGGTCGCCTTCGCGCTTTTCGAAGCCGCCTATTACTCGGAGATCATCCGCGCCGGCATCCAGAGCGTCGCCAAGGGACAGATGGCGGCCGGTCTGGCGCTCGGCCTCACACCCGGGCAGACCATGCGCATGATCGTCCTTCCCCAGGCCTTCCGCAACATGCTGCCGCTGCTCCTGACGCAGGCCATCATCCTCTTCCAGGACACGTCGCTGGTCTATGTCATCGGCCTTTCCGACTTCTTCGGCACCTCCTACAAGGTTGGCGACCGTGACGGTCGACTGGTCGAATTGCTGCTTTTTGCCGGCGCGGTCTATTTCGTCATCTGCTTCTCGGTCTCCCGGGTTGTCAAGCGTCTGCAAGCGAGATACAGCTCATGATCGACTTTCGCAATGTTTCGAAGTGGTACGGCCAGTTTCAGGTGCTCGCCGAGTGCACGACGCGCGTTCGCGAGGGTGAAGTCGTCGTCGTCTGCGGGCCGTCGGGTTCGGGCAAGTCGACGCTGATCAAGTGCGTCAACGGCCTGGAACCATTCCAGCAGGGTGACATCATCGTCAAGGGAACCTCGATCGCCGATCCGAAAACCGATCTGTCGAAGCTGCGCGCCCATGTCGGCATGGTCTTCCAGAATTTCGAATTGTTCCCGCACATGCGCATTACCGAGAACCTGACCATCGGTCAGATCAAGGTGCTGAAGCGAAGCAAGGACGAGGCGCTGGAAAAGGGCCTCAAGCTGCTCGACCGCGTCGGCCTCAAGGCGCAAGCCAACAAGTTCCCCGGCGAACTGTCGGGCGGCCAGCAGCAGCGCGTGGCGATCGCCCGCGCCCTCGCGATGGATCCGATCTGCATGCTGTTCGACGAACCGACCTCGGCGCTCGATCCCGAAATGATCAATGAAGTGCTCGACGTCATGGTCGAGCTCGCCAGGGAGGGCATGACCATGATGTGCGTCACGCACGAGATGGGATTCGCGCGCAAGGTGGCGAACCGCGTCATCTTCATGGACCAGGGCCGGATCGTCGAGGATGCCGTGAAGGAGGAGTTCTTCGGCACCCCGCGCTCGGAACGGGCGCAGCAGTTCCTTTCGAAGATACTGCAGCACTGAACCGAAAAATGAAAAGGCCGGGATTCCCCGGCCTTTCTTCCCTGCGCCTGCTGTTCGTCGTCAGGCGGCTTCGTCGAGTTCCACAGCCTCGGCGGGCTCCGGACGATCCACCAGCTCGACGAACGCCATCGGCGCATTGTCGCCGACGCGGAAGCCGCACTTGAGGATGCGCAGATAGCCGCCGGGACGGGCCGCATAGCGCGGACCGATCTCCCCGAACAGCTTGACGACGATGGCGCGGTCACGCAATCGGTCGAAGGCCAGACGCTTGTTGGCAACGCTCGGGTTCTTGCCGAGGGTAATCATCGGTTCGACGACGCGGCGCAGTTCCTTCGCCTTGGGCAGCGTGGTCTTGATCGCCTCGTGCCTGAGGAGAGCGACGGTCATGTTGCGCAGCATCGCCAAGCGATGGCTGCTGGTGCGGTTGAGTTTGCGAAGTCCCAAACGGTGACGCATGGTTAATCCTTTCTATGTTCTACAGGCGTCCCTTGACTGCCCGGGTCGAAAATGGCCGTCAGACCTTTTCCAGACCGGCCGGCGGCCAGTTTTCCAGTTTCATGCCCAGGGTCAAGCCACGGGCGGCAAGCACTTCCTTGATCTCGTTCAGCGACTTGCGGCCCAGGTTCGGCGTCTTCAGGAGTTCGTTCTCGGTACGCTGAATCAGGTCGCCGATGTAGTAAATGTTCTCGGCCTTGAGGCAATTGGCGGAACGGACGGTCAATTCGAGATCGTCCACCGGCCGCAGCAGCACCGGATCGACCTGGGCGGGTCGTGACGGCTCGGCCGTCGGCGCCGTACCCTCGAGATCGGCAAAGACGGAGAGCTGCTCCATCAGCACGCGGGCAGCGAAGCGGATGGCTTCCTCCGGCTCGACCACCCCGTTGGTCTCGATATCGACGATCAGCTTGTCGAGGTCGGTGCGCTGTTCGACGCGGGCCGCCTCGACCGCGTAGGCGACACGCCGGATGGGACTGAACGAAGCATCGAGCACCAGCTTGCCGATGGTCTTGGAATCGTCCAGGTTGCGCACGTTGCCCGGCACGTAACCGCGTCCCTTCTCGACCTTGATCTCGAGCGACAGCTTGCCGCCCGGGGACAGGTGGGCGATGACATGCTCCGGATTGATGATCTCGACATCGTGCGGCAGTTCGATGTCACGGGCGCACACGGCGCCTTCGCCCTCCTTGGCCAGCCTCAGGTTGACCACGTCGCGGTTGTGCAACTTGAACACCACGCCCTTGAGGTTCAGCAGGATATCGACGACATCCTCCTGAACGCCATCGACCGTGGAGTACTCGTGCAGCACGCCGTCAATGCCGACCTCGGTCGGCGCATAGCCCGGCATCGACGACAGCAGGATGCGGCGCAGCGCATTGCCGAGGGTATGTCCGTAGCCGCGTTCGAACGGCTCCATGACCACCTTGGCCTGCACGGGCGAAACGCTCTGCACATCGATGATGCGGGGTTTCAGAAGTCCACTGCTTTGCATGGGCTTGCTTCCTCTGCGAAGTTGTTACTTCGAGTAAAGTTCGATGACAAGACCTTCATTCAGCGTAGCCGGCAACTCGGCGCGCTGCGGCATGGCCTTGAACGTACCCTTGCCCTCCTTGACGTCGACCGCGATCCACTCGGGGAAACCACGGGACTCCGCTGCTTCGAGGGCGGCCTTGCAGCGCAGCGAAGCACGGGCGCGGGCAGTCAGCTGAACAACATCACCCGGCTTGACGATGTAGGACGGAATGTTGACGCGCTTGCCATTGACCAGAACGCCGTTGTGGCGGACAACCTGGCGCGACTCGGCGCGCGAGGCGCCAAAACCCATGCGGTAGGCCACGGAGTCGAGGCGGGCTTCCAGAAGCTGGAGCAGGTTTTCACCGGTCTGGCCCTTGCGGCGATCGGCTTCGGCGAACGTCTTGCGGAACTGTCCCTCAAGCACGCCATAGACGCGCCGGATCTTCTGCTTGGCGCGCAGGTGGACGCCGTAATCGGACAGGCGGGCGCCGGACTTCTGTCCATGCTGTCCCGGCGCGTACGAGCGGCGCTCGATGGCGCACTTGTCGGTGAAGCACTTTTCGCCCTTCAGGAACAGCTTCTCGCCTTCGCGGCGGCACTGACGGCATTTTGGATCGAGATTGCGAGCCACTTGTCTTTCTCCTTAGATGCGGCGCTTTTTGGGCGGACGGCAGCCGTTGTGCGGCACCGGCGTCACGTCGGAAATCGCGGTGATCTTCATGCCCAGCGCATTGAGCGCACGCACCGAAGATTCGCGGCCGGGACCGGGTCCCTTGATGCGGACCTCGATGTTCTTGACGCCGCATTCCTGCGCAGCCTTGCCCGCAGCCTCGGCGGCAACCTGGGCGGCGAAGGGAGTGGACTTGCGCGAACCCTTGAAGCCGGCCCCGCCGGATGTCGCCCAGGACAGGGCGTTGCCCTGGCGGTCGGTAATGGTGATGATGGTGTTGTTGAACGAAGCATGAACGTGGGCGATTCCCTCGGCGACGTTCTTCTTGACCTTCTTGCGAACTTTGACTTTGGTAGCAGTCTTTGCCATTTTCTGTCCCTATTACTTCTTGCCAGCGATCGGTTTGCGCGGCCCCTTGCGGGTGCGGGCGTTGGTCCGAGTACGCTGGCCACGGCAAGGAAGCCCCTTGCGATGGCGCAGGCCACGGTAGCAACCAAGGTCCATCAGACGCTTGATGTTCATGGTGACTTCACGGCGCAGATCACCTTCGACGGTGAACTTGCCGATCTCGTCGCGCAGGCGATCCATGTCCGCGTCGGACAGATCCTTCATCTTGATCGCACGACCAACGCCGGCCGCATCACAGATCTTCTGCGCACGGGATCGGCCGATGCCGTAAATCGCCGTCAAGGCGATTTCAGCATGCTGATGGTTCGGAATGTTTACCCCTGCAATACGGGCCATTGAATCACTCCACTCTTTCCAAAATTAACGAATGCCGGACTTGCCCGGGAATCAACCCTGGCGCTGCTTGTGACGCGGGTCCTTGCAAATGATGCGCACGACACCCTTGCGGCGGATGACCTTGCAATTGCGGCACACGCACTTCACTGAAGGTTGCACTTTCATGTCTTACTCCTCGTCTGCGAGAGCTGGGAAGCAGCCGTGATTCCTTTGCCCTGCGGTTTGTTGCGTAGAGAATCTTCACCTGACCCGGAAAACGATCCTGGCCTTGGATAAATCGTACGGGGTCAACTGGACGGTGACCTTGTCGCCCGGAAGAATGCGGATGTAATGCATGCGCATCTTTCCGGAAATGAAACTATGGACCATGTGCCCGTTTTCCAGCTTGACCTTGAAGGTCGCATTGGGCAGGTTTTCAACCACCTCGCCCTGCATCTCGATGTAGTCTTCCTTGGCCATGTCGACTACTTGATCATTGGCGATCCCTTGAAGTTGGCTTTCTTCAAGAGGCTTTCATATTGGTGTGACATGACATAGGCCTGCACCTGCGACATGAAGTCCATCGTGACAACCACGATGATCAGGAGCGACGTGCCACCGAAATAGAATGGAACATTCCACTTCAGGATCAGGAATTCGGGCAGCAGGCAGACGACGGTGATGTATGCTGCACCGATCAGGGTCAGTCGCATCAGAATCTTGTCGATGTAGCGCGCGGTCTGCTCGCCGGGACGGATACCCGGAACGAAGGCGCCGCTCTTCTTGAGGTTGTCTGCGGTTTCCTTGGAGTTGAAAACCAACGCCGTGTAGAAGAAGCAGAAAAATACGATCGCGCCGGCATACAGCATCACATAGATCGGCTGACCCGGCGACAGCGTGCCGGCGATGTCCCTCAGCCAGCGCATCGATTCTCCCGAACCGAACCAGCCGGCCAGCGTCGCCGGGAAGAGGATGATCGACGAGGCGAAGATCGGCGGTATGACGCCCGACATGTTCAGCTTGAGCGGCAGATGGGAACTCTGACCGCCATAGATCTTGTTGCCCACCTGGCGCTTGGCATAATTGACCAGAATCTTGCGTTGACCGCGCTCGACAAAGACCACGAAGGCGGTGACGACGACAACCAGCACGCAGATGATCAACGCCGTCAGCGGATGCATCGCACCGGTGCGCACCAGTTCCAGCAGGCCGCCGATGGCATTCGGCAGACCGGCCGCGATGCCGGCGAAGATGATGATCGAGATGCCGTTGCCCAGGCCACGCTCGGTAATCTGCTCGCCGAGCCACATGAGGAACATCGTGCCGGTGACCAGCGTCGAAACTGTCGTCAGACGGAACATGAAACCGGGGTCATTGACCAGCCCGGCCTGCGCTTCCAGCGCAACCGCGATGCCCAAGCCCTGGAACAGAGCGAGACCAACGGTGCCGTAACGCGTGTATTGGGTGATCTTGCGGCGTCCGGCCTCACCTTCCTTCTTGAGCGCCTCGAGCTGCGGGCTGGCCACGCTCATCAGCTGCATGATGATCGACGCCGAGATGTACGGCATGATCCCCAGCGCGAAGATCGTGAAGCGCGACAGGGCGCCGCCGGAAAACATGTTGAACATGCCCAGGATGCCGCCCTGCTGCGAATTGAACAGGTCGGAAAGCACATTGGGATCAATCCCCGGAACCGGTATGTGCGCGCCGATGCGGTAGACGACCAGCGCGCCGAGCAGGAACCACAGCCGGCGCTTGAGATCGCCGAACTTGCCGCCCTTGCCTACGGTATTGGGATTCGCAGCCAATGTTCTGATCCTTCCCGGTCCTACTCGGCGACCGAACCGCCGGCCGCCTCGATCGCCGCCTTTGCGCCCTTGGTCGCGCCGACGCCCTTGAGCGTGACCTTGCGCGTGATCGCGCCCGAGAGGATGACCTTCGCCGCCAGTGCATCACCGGGAACGACGCCGGCGGCCTGCAGGGCCAGCAGGTCGATCGTGTCGATCGGCAGCCGCTCGAGGTCGGTCAGGCGCACTTCGAAGTTGCGCTCGCGGGTCATCGACTGGAAACCGCGCTTCGGCAGGCGACGCTGCAGCGGCATCTGACCGCCTTCGAAGCCAACCTTGTGGAAGCCGCCTGAACGGGATTTCTGGCCCTTGTGGCCGCGGCCGCCGGTCTTGCCCAGCCCGGAGCCGATGCCACGGCCGGCGCGCTTGGCGGCCTTCCTCGAGCCTTCACCCGGCTTGATGGTATTCAGACGCATGGCTTAACCCTCAACCTTGATGAGATACTGAACCTTCTGGATCATGCCTCGTACCGCCGGCGTATCCAGCAATTCCGAGGTGCTGTTCAGCTTGCGCAGACCCAGACCGCGAACCGTCGCGCGATGGTCCTGCTTGGTGCCAATGATGCTCTTGACGAGCGCCACCTTGATTTTCTTGTCCGCCATGGCTTACCCCAGGATCTGTTCAACCGAGAGGCCACGCTTGGCGGCGATTTCGGACGGCGTATTGACCTTCGACAATCCGTCGATGGTGGCACGCACGATGTTGTAAGGATTGGTCGATCCGTGAGCCTTGGCGACCACGTTGGTCACGCCGGCAACCTCGAAGACGGCGCGCATGGCGCCACCAGCGATGATGCCGGTGCCTTCGGGCGCCGGCTGGATCATGACCTTGGCGGCCCCATGATGGCCGATCACGGTGTGATGGACGGTGCCGTTCTTCAGGCTGACCCTGGCCATCCTGCGCCGCGCCTCTTCCATTGCCTTCTGCACCGCCACCGGCACTTCGCGGGACTTGCCCTTGCCCATGCCAATGCCGCCGTCGCCATCGCCGACGACGGTCAATGCCGCGAAACCGAGGATGCGACCGCCCTTCACCACCTTGGTGACGCGGTTGACCGCAACCATCTTTTCGCGCATTCCATCATCGCGCTCGTCAGCCTGTTGGGGCTTCTTGCTTCTTTCGGGTTTTGCCATTTGATAACCTTGTCCTTTCGCAGCGATCAGAACTTCAGACCGGCTTCACGCGCGGCTTCCGCCAGCGCCTTGACGCGGCCATGGAACCGAAGACCGGAGCGATCAAAAGCAACCTGCTCGACACCGGCAGCCTTGGCGCGCTCGGCGATCAGCTTGCCGATGGTCGCGGCAGCAGCCTTGTTGCCGCCGTTCGGTACGTCCTTGCGGACACCCGTTTCCAGCGTGGAAGCCGAAGCCAGAACCTTGCCGCCACAAGGCGAAATGATCTGGGCGTAAATGTGGCAGTTGGTGCGATTGACGCACAGGCGAACAGCCTTCAGCTCGGCGATTTTGGCCCGGGTTTTGCGGGCACGGCGCAGACGCGCTTCTTTCCTGTTAAACATATGCCACCCTTACTTCTTCTTCTTGGTTTCCTTGATAACCACCACTTCGTTGACATAGCGAACGCCCTTGCCCTTGTAAGGCTCCGGCTTGCGATATGCACGAACTTCGGCGGCAACCTGACCGACTTGCTGCTTGTCCGACCCCTTGATGACGACTTCGGTGGGCGTCGGACACTCGGCCTTGACGCCTTGCGGCATCTTGTGGGCAACCGGATGGGAGTAACCAAGCGACAGGTTCAGGGTGTCACCCTGAACCTGGGCACGGTAACCCACGCCAATCAGTTGCAAGCGCTTTTCAAACCCCTTGGAGACGCCGGTCACCATGTTGCTGAGGTTCGCCTGCATGGTGCCCCACATCGCGGCAGCGGTACGCGGATCCGCGCCATCGGCCTTGGCCACGACCAGCGACCCACCGTCGCGCGAAATCGTTACAGCCGGGTGTCTTGCGATCTTCAGCGTTCCCAGCGGGCCCTTGACGACAATTTGCTCATCCAGGCTGACTTCGACACCAGCCGGGAGGACAACGGGATTCTTGCCAATTCGAGACATGTTCGCTCCCTTATGCCACGATGCACAGGACTTCGCCACCAACCTTGCTGGCGCGTGCCTTGCGATCCGTCATGACGCCCTTGGGGGTCGACACGATGGCGACGCCAAGTCCGTTCATCACACGGGGAATATCTTCGCAGCCCTTGTAGATACGAAGCCCGGGCTTTGAAACGCGCTCGATGCGCTCGATGACCGGACGGCCGGCGTAGTACTTGAGGCCGATTTCCAGGGTCGGCTTGCCATCGGACTGCCGAACCGCAAAATTCTCGACATAACCCTCGTCCTTGAGCACCGCGGCGATCGCCACCTTGACCTTGGACGACGGAATGGAGACAGACGCCTTTTCGGCGAGCTGGGCGTTGCGGATGCGGGTCAGCATGTCCGCGATCGGATCGCTCATAGCCATTTCTGTATCTCCTCTTACCAGCTCGCCTTAACAACACCCGGGACTTCGCCATTGAAGGCGAGTTCGCGGATCTTGTTACGACACAAGCCGAACTTACGGAAAACGCCACGCGGGCGCCCGGTCATCTGGCAACGATTGCGCAGGCGGGACGGGCTGGAGTTGCGCGGCAGGGCTTGCAGCTTCAGACGGGCGTCGTAGCGCTCCTGATCGGAGAGGCCCACGTCATTGATGATCGCCTCCAGTGCGGCACGCTTCTTGGCGTACTGCGCAACCAGCTTGCGACGCTTCTCTTCACGGTTGATCAGAGCAAGTTTTGCCATGATTGCCTCAATTCTTGAACGGTAACTTGAACGCCGCCAGCAGGGCCTTGGCCTCTGTATCGGTCTTCGCGGTCGTGGTGATGCTGATGTTCATTCCCCGCAGAGCATCGATCTTGTCATACTCGATTTCCGGAAAAATGATCTGCTCCTTGACACCCATGTTGTAGTTGCCCTGGCCGTCAAAACTCTTGCCCGAGATGCCGCGGAAGTCACGAACCCGCGGCAGCGCGATGGTCACCAGGCGGTCGAGAAATTCGAACATGCGGGGACCGCGCAAGGTCACCATGCAGCCGATCGGGTAGCCATCGCGAATCTTGAAGCCCGCGATCGACTTGCGCGCCTTGGTGGTCACCGGCTTCTGACCGGCAATCTTCTGCATGTCGCCGACGGCGTTCTCGAGAACCTTCTTGTCCGCCACGGCTTCGCCGACACCCATGTTGAGGGTGATCTTGGTGATGCGCGGCACTTCCATGACCGACTTGTAGCCAAATCGCTTTGAAAGCTCAGCGACGACGGTGTCTTTGTAAAACTGCTGCAAACGCGCCATGACTGCCCCTTATGCGCTTACCAGTTCGCCGTTCGACTTGAACACGCGAACCTTGCGCCCGTCGTCCAGCATCTTGAAGCCGACACGGTCGGCCTTCTTGGTGGCATGGTTGAACAGCGCAACATTGGAGATATGAATCGGCATGTCCTTGTCCATGATGCCGCCCGCCACACCCTTGATCGGATTCGGCTTGACGTGCTTCCTGGCGCGATTGACACCCTCGACGAGCACGTGCTCCTCGCCGACGCGGCGCAGAACCGTGCCGCGCTTGCCCTTGTCCTTGCCGGTAATGACGACGACTTCGTCGCCCTTGCGAATTTTTTCCATCGCCAGCCCCTTACAGAACTTCCGGAGCCAGGGACACGATCTTCATGAAGCGCTCGGTACGCAGTTCGCGCGTTACCGGACCAAAGATGCGCGTGCCAAGCGGCTCGAGCTTGTTGTTGAGAAGCACCGCAGCATTTCCGTCGAAGCGAATCAGCGAGCCGTCGGCGCGCCGGACTCCCTTGGCGGTACGAACCACCACGGCGTTGTAGACATCGCCCTTCTTGACACGACCGCGCGGCGCAGCATCCTTGATGCTGACCTTGATGATGTCGCCAATGCCGGCATAGCGGCGCTTGGATCCGCCCAGCACCTTGATACACATTACCGAACGCGCACCGGTGTTGTCGGCGACGCCCAGAGTCGATTGCATCTGAATCATTTAATTAACTCCAACTTAATCCGCCAGCGCGGTCAGTCTTGGAACCCGTAAGGGTCGGATGACTTCGCCACCCCCAGGACAGGGATCAGCAAAAAAGAAGCCGGATTATACCGGCCTCCTTGATGATCGCGCAAGCGTTTTCAAAAACTTTCGCTATACAACGATCGCCTTCTGCAAGATGTTAGACACGGCCCACGACTTGGTGCGCGACACCGGACGGGTCTCGACGATCTCGACCAGGTCACCCGCTTTCGCCGAATCTCCGTCGTTATGGGCATGGTACTTCTTGGAGCGGACCATCACCTTGCCGTACACAGGGTGTTTGACCTTGCGTTCGACCAGGACGGTGACCGTCTTTTCCATCTTGTCGCTAACCACACGGCCAATCAGGGTACGCTTGCTGCTGGGGGCTTCGCTCATTGCTGCACCGCCTTCTCACGGATAAGCGTGCGAACACGGGCAATATCGCGACGCACCTTGGAAATCTGGCTGGAATTGGACAACTGCTGGGTGGCGAGTTGCATACGCAGGCCGAACTGCGCCTTCAGCAGATCCAGCAACTCTTTCTTGAGCTCGTCCACGCTCTTGGTTCTCAGTTCACTAGCTTTCATGATTACCCCAGATGACGAGTAACGAAAGTGGTGGAAATCGGCAGCTTGGCAGCGGCCAGGGCGAACGCCTCGCGAGCCAGCGTCTCATTCACGCCATCCATTTCATAAAGCACCTTGCCTGGCTGGATTTCCGCAACCCAGTATTCGGGGTTGCCCTTGCCGTTGCCCATACGGACTTCCGCCGGCTTCTTCGAAATCGGCTTGTCCGGAAAGATGCGGATCCAGATTCGCCCGCCGCGCTTGATGTGGCGGGTCATGGCGCGACGAGCCGACTCGATCTGGCGGGCCGTCAGGCGACCGCGGCCGGTGGCCTTGAGGCCCCACTCGCCGAATGACACCTTTGTGCCACGGGTGGCCAGGCCTTCGTTCCGTCCCTTGTGTTCCTTGCGGAACTTGCGACGATTAGGTTGCAACATCTCAGACACCTGCCTTTCTTACACGCTTGACCGGAGCCTTGGCGTCGCCTTCGGGCCCGTCCGCCTTCCTGACTGTCCGGGTCCGCGGCTTGTCTCCTTCAGGCCGGGCGGGCGGGCGACGCGGACGACGATCGTCAGCGGCAGGTTCGGCCGCTTCCGGCTGCTCATTGCGGTCTAGCAGATCGCCCTTGTAGACCCAGACCTTGATACCGATGATGCCGTAGGTCGTCAGTGCCTGGGCAATCCCGAAATCGATGTCGGCGCGCAGCGTGTGCAGAGGCACACGACCTTCGCGATACCACTCGCTGCGGGCGATTTCCGCACCATTGAGACGGCCGGCGCTCATCACCTTGATTCCCTGGGCACCGAGCCTCATCGCGTTCTGCATTGCACGCTTCATCGCGCGCCGGAACATGATGCGCTTTTCGAGCTGCTGGGCAATCGAGTCGGCAATCAGCTGGGCATCGATTTCCGGCTTGCGGATTTCCTCGATCGACACATGGACGGGCACGCCCATGATGCGCTGGAGGTCGGTGCGCAGCTGTTCGATGTCTTCGCCCTTCTTGCCGATGACCACACCCGGACGAGCGGAGTAGACGGTGACGCGCGCATTCTTGGCCGGACGCTCGATCAGCACGCGGCCGACCGAAGCATGCGCCAGCTTGCGTTTCAGGTACTCGCGAACCTTCACGTCTTCATTGAGCATTCCGGGGAAATCCTTGCTGTTGGCATACCAGCGGGAACCCCAGTTCTTGGTGGCAACCAGGCGGAAGCCAGTCGGATGAATTTTCTGTCCCATGACTCTTCCTCAGTTGCCAACGGTCAGATAGATATGGCAGGTCGGCTTGACGATCCGGTTGCCACGACCCTTGGCACGCGCCGCGAAGCGCTTCAGCACCATGCCCCTTTCGACAAAGATGGTCTTGACCAGCAGTTCGTCGATATCGGCGCCATCATTGTGCTCGGCGTTGGCAATCGCCGACTCCAACACCTTCCTGACGATGCCCGCACCCTTGTTCGGGCTGAAAGCCAGGATGTTGAGAGCCTGACCAACCGGCTTGCCACGCACCAGCTCGGCCACCAGGCGGCCTTTTTGCTCGGAGAGGCGCACGCCCCGCAGACTTGCACGAGTTTCCATGTCAGCTCCTCACTTCTTGGCCTTCTTGCCGGCGGTGTGACCCTTGAACGTGCGGGTCAGCGAGAACTCGCCGAGCTTGTGACCGACCATATTTTCGGTGACAAAGACCGGAATATGCTGCTTGCCATTGTGGACCGCGATCGTCAGACCGATGAACTCGGGCAGGATCGTCGAACGACGCGACCAAGTCTTGATCGGGCGCTTGTCGCCGGTGGCGCGCACTGCTTCGACCTTGTCGGTCAGGCGCACATCAACGTACGGGCCCTTTTTAAGAGAACGTCCCATTTCCTACCCCTTAACGCTTGTTACGGCGCTGAACGATCATGCCGTTCGTGCGCTTGTTGCTGCGGGTGCGGTAACCCTTGGTGGGCTGACCCCATGGATTGACCGGCACGCGACCCTCACCGGTACGACCCTCGCCACCACCGTGCGGGTGGTCGATCGGGTTCATGGCAACGCCACGAACGGTCGGGCGGACGCCGCGCCAACGCTGCGCGCCGGCCTTGCCGATCTTGCGCAGGATATTCTCTTCATTGCCCACCTCACCGACCGTAGCACGGCATTCGACATGCACGCGACGCACTTCGCCGGAACGCAGGCGAATCTGGGCATAGGCGCTGTCGCGGGCAAGGAGCTGTGCCGAGGCGCCTGCTGAACGCGCCATTTGCGCTCCCTTCCCCGGCATCATCTCGACGCAGCAGATCGTGGTACCCACGGGAATGTTGCGGATCGGCAATGCGTTACCCGACTTGATCGGAGCCTCGGAGCCATTGATGACCTGCTGGCCGACGACCATGCCCTTGTTGGCAAGGATGTAGCGGCGCTCGCCGTCGGCATAGCAGACCAGAGCGATATTGGCCGTCCGGTTGGGATCGTATTCCAGGCGCTCCACCGACCCCGGGACACCATCCTTGGCGCGCTTGAAGTCGATGACGCGATAGGCCTGCTTGTGACCGCCGCCCTGATGACGAACCGTCACCCGGCCATTGTTGTTCCGCCCGGCGTTCTTCGACTGCGCCTCGAGCAGGCCGGCGAAAGGCTTGCCCTTGTACAGACTGGCGTTGACGACCTGCACGACGGCGCGGCGGCCAGGGGAAGTCGGCTTGACTTTAACGAGAGCCATCAGACGTTCCCCCCATCGACAAAGTTGATTTCCTGGCCCGGCTTGAGGCTCACGAAGGCCTTCTTCCAGCCCTTGCGACGACCCGCCGACCCCTTGAAACGCTTCAGCTTGCCCTTGACATTGGCGACCTGGACCGTCTCGACCTCAACCTTGAACAAGAGTTCGACCGCCGCCTTGATTTCAGGCTTGGTGGCGTCATTGGCCACACGAAAGATGACCTGCTCGTTCTTGTCGGCCACATAGGTAGCCTTTTCGGAGATTTGCGGTGCCAGCAGCACCTGCATCAGCCGCTCTTGATTCATCCCCACATCTCCTCGAATTTGGCCACGGCGTTCCTGGTGACCAGCACCTTGGCAAAACGGACCAGCGACAGCGGATCGGCTTCCCTGGCTTCGAGCACAAGGACATTCGGCAGGTTGCGCGAAGAGAGATAAAGATTCTCATCCAGCGCATCCGTGATCACCAGGAGATTACCTTCAAGACCCATGCCCTTGAGCTTCTGCGCAAACAGCTTGGTCTTCGGCGCATCGACCGACAGGCCCTCGATGACGACCAGGCGATCTTGGCGAGCCAGCTCGGAGAGAATCGCCGCCATGCCGGCGCGGAACATCTTCTTGTTGACCTTCTGGCTGAAATTGTCCTGCGGCGTGTTCGGAAAGATCCGACCGCCCCCGCGCCACAGCGGACTGCCGTTGCTGCCCGCACGGGCACGGCCGGTTCCCTTCTGGCGCCACGGCTTGGAAGTCGTGTGACGGACTTCCGAACGATCCTTCTGCTGACGGTCGCCCGAGCGCGCGTTGGCCTGATAGGCCACAACGATCTGATGAACAAGCGCCTCGTTGAAGTCGCGCCCAAAGAGGACATCGGAGGCCTGCAGCTTCGCCGCCTCCTGACCCTGCTCGTTGATTACCTTGAGTTCCATGTCGCCTCCTTAAGCCTTGACTGCCGGACGCACGACAACGTCGGAACCCTTGGCGCCGGGAACGGCGCCACGAACCAGAAGCAGCTGGCGCTCGGCATCGACGCGGACGACGGTCAGGCTCTGCATGGTCGACTGGACGTCACCCATGTGGCCCGCCATCCGCTTTCCGGGCAAGACACGACCCGGATCCTGCGCCTGCCCGATCGAACCCGGCGCATTGTGCGACAGCGAGTTGCCGTGGGAAGCACGGTTCGAGCTGAAGTTGTGGCGCTTGATCCCACCCTGGAAGCCCTTGCCGGCCGAGGTACCCGTAACGTCGACCCGCTGCCCTTCGGCAAAGATGGTCACGGCCACCGGGTCACCGGCCTTGAAGTCGGCGATCCGGTCGGCATCGATACGGAATTCCTTGAGGACCTGCCCCGCCTCCACACCCGCCTTGGCCAGATGACCAGCCAGCGGCCTGGAAACGCGCGAGGCACGGCGCTTGCCGAAAGCGACCTGAATGGCTGCATAGCCATCGATCTCCGGCGTTTTTACCTGGGTCACCCGGTTGTTGGACACGTCCAGCACAGTTACCGGAATGGAAGCGCCATCCTCGGCAAAAATGCGAGTCATGCCAACCTTGCGACCAACAAGGCCTAGACTCATGGTTATTCTCCTCATCGCCAGCTGCGATTGGCCGGACGATGCAAAACAACAATTGGGTGACCGAGATCGGCCACCCCCGAAAACGGATGATTATATCCGTAAGATTCCGCTTATTGCAACTTGATCTCGACATCCACACCTGCCGGGAGATCGAGTTTCATCAGCGCATCAACCGTCTTGTCGGTCGGATCGACAATATCCATCAGGCGCAAGTGCGTACGGATCTCAAGCTGGTCGCGCGACGTCTTGTTGACGTGCGGCGAGCGGAGAATATCGAAGCGCTGCTTGCGGGTGGGCATGGGGACCGGGCCACGGACCACAGCACCGGTGCGCTTGGCGGTCTCGACGATCTCCTGGGCGGACTGATCGATCAGGCGATAATCGAAGGCCTTGAGGCGGATGCGGATCTTCTGGCTTGACATTGTTTGCTTTCAAAGAGCGATGGGGCGGAAGCAATTCCTCCCCCGGATTTAAGAAGAACGGCTATGCGATGATTTTGGCCACGACGCCGGCGCCGACGGTGCGGCCGCCTTCGCGGATGGCGAAACGCAGGCCTTCTTCCATGGCGATCGGGTTGATCAGCTTGATGGTCATCGCGATGTTGTCGCCCGGCATCACCATCTCGACGCCTTCCGGCAGGTCGATGGAGCCGGTGACGTCGGTCGTGCGGAAGTAGAACTGCGGACGGTAGCCGTTGAAGAACGGGGTGTGGCGGCCGCCTTCGTCCTTGGACAGGATATACACCTCGGAGGTGAAGTGGGTGTGCGGCTTGACCGAACCCGGCTTGCACAGGACCTGCCCGCGCTCGACGTCTTCGCGCTTGGTGCCGCGCAGCAGGGCGCCGATGTTGTCGCCGGCCTGACCCTGGTCAAGGAGCTTGCGGAACATTTCAACGCCGGTGCACACGGTCTTGATGGTGGGACGGATACCGACGATTTCGATGTCTTCGCCGACCTTGACGACACCGCGCTCGATCCGGCCGGTGACGACGGTGCCGCGACCGGAGATGGAGAAGACGTCTTCGACCGGCATCAGGAAGGGCAGGTCGACGGCGCGTTCCGGGGTCGGGATGTAGGAGTCGAGCGCATCGGCGAGGCGGAAGATGGAGGGGACGCCGATTTCGGACTGGTCGCCTTCGAGGGCCTTGAGGGCGGAGCCCTGGATGATCGGGGTGTCGTCGCCGGGGAAGTCGTACTTGGAGAGAAGTTCGCGCAGTTCCATTTCGACGAGTTCGAGCAGTTCGGCGTCGTCGACCATGTCGCACTTGTTCATGTACACGAGAACGTAGGGAACGCCGACCTGACGGGCGAGCAGGATGTGCTCGCGGGTCTGCGGCATCGGTCCGTCGGCGGCGGAGCAAACGAGGATGGCGCCGTCCATCTGCGCGGCGCCGGTGATCATGTTCTTGACGTAGTCGGCATGGCCCGGGCAGTCGACGTGGGCGTAGTGACGGTTGGCGGTCTCGTATTCGACGTGCGCGGTGTTGATGGTGATGCCGCGCGCCTTCTCTTCCGGCGCCGCATCGATCTCATCGTATTTCTTGGCCGATCCACCATACTTGGCAGACAGCACCGTCGTGATCGCAGCCGTCAGCGTGGTCTTGCCATGGTCAACGTGACCAATCGTGCCCACATTCACGTGCGGCTTCGTACGCTCAAATTTTGACTTAGCCATGATGACTTCTCCCGTAACGATTACTTCTTGTTGATGATTGCCTCGGCGACATTCCTGGGCGCTTCGGCATAGTGCTTGAATTCCATCGAGTAGGTGGCGCGCCCCTGCGACAGGGAGCGCATCGATGTCGAATAGCCGAACATCTCCGAGAGTGGAACCTCGGCCTTGATCACCTTGATGCCGCCGACCTGGTCCTCCATGCCCTGAACGATGCCGCGGCGGGAAGAGAGATCGCCCATGACATTGCCCATGTAGTCCTCGGGAGTTTCCACTTCAACCGCCATCATCGGCTCGAGCAACGTCGGACTGGCCTTGCGCATGCCCTCCTTGAATGCCGTCGCGGCAGCCATGCGAAAGGCGTTTTCGTTGGAGTCAACGTCGTGGTAGGAGCCGTCGTACAGGGTGAACTTGATGTCGACGACCGGGAAGCCCGCGAGTACGCCGCTACTGATCGCATCCTGCAATCCCTTGTCGACCGCCGGAATGTATTCGCGAGGCACCACGCCGCCCTTGATGGCGTCGACGAACTCGTAGCCCTTGCCCGCCTCGTTCGGCTCGATCTTGAGCCAGACATGGCCGAACTGACCGCGACCACCCGACTGCTTGACGAACTTGCCTTCCTGCTCGACGGTTTTCTTGATGCACTCGCGATAGGCCACCTGTGGCGCGCCGACCGTCGCATCGACGTTGAATTCGCGACGCATGCGGTCAACCAGGATTTCGAGGTGCAATTCGCCCATGCCGGATATGATGGTCTGGCCGGACTCCTCGTCGGTACGCACACGGAATGAGGGATCCTCCTGCGCCAGACGACCAAGGGCGATACCCATCTTTTCCTGGTCAGCCTTGGTCTTCGGCTCGACGGCAACGTGAATGACCGGCTCCGGGAAGACCATGCGCTCGAGGGTGATGACCTTCGCCGGATCACACAGCGTATCGCCGGTGGTGGCTTCCTTGAGGCCCACGGCAGCCGCGATGTCCCCGGCACGCACTTCCTTGATCTCTTCGCGCTGGTTGGCATGCATCTGCAGGATGCGGCCCAAGCGCTCCTTGCGGCCCTTGACCGGGTTGTATACCGTGTCGCCGGAATTGATGACGCCAGAATAGACCCGGAAGAAGATCAACTGGCCGACGAAAGGATCGGTCATGATCTTGAAGGCCAGAGCCGAGAAAGCCTCGTCATCGGCCGCGCGGCGCTCGCCCTGGCTCTCGTTCTCGAGAATTCCGGTGACGGGCGGGATATCGACGGGCGACGGCATGAGCTCGATCACGGCGTCCAGCATCTTCTGTACACCCTTGTTCTTGAAGGCCGTCCCGCACAAGGTTGGCTGGATCTCGCAATTGATCGTGCGCGTACGCAAGCCAAGGAGAATGTCCGCCTCGGAGAGATCGCCCTCGTCCAGGTAGCGGTTCATCAGATCCTCGGATGCCTCGGCGGCCGCCTCGACCATTTGCTCGCGCCAGGTCCTCGCTTCGTCAAGCAGGTTCGCCGGGATCTCCCGGGCATCATACTTCATGCCCTGGGAGGCCTCGTCCCAGTAGATCGCCTTCATGCGAATCAGGTCGACGACACCCTCGAATTGATCTTCGGCGCCGATGGGAATGACGACCGGAATCGGGTTGGCCTTCAGGCGCAGCTTCATCTGCTCGACGACCTTGAAGAAGTTGGCGCCCGAGCGATCCATCTTGTTCACGAAGGCGAGGCGCGGCACGCCGTACTTGTTCGCCTGGCGCCACACGGTCTCCGACTGCGGCTGGACACCGCCCACGGCGCAGTACACCATGCACGCGCCATCGAGCACGCGCATCGAACGCTCGACCTCGATGGTGAAGTCGACGTGCCCCGGGGTATCGATGATGTTGATTCGATGCTCGGGAAACTGGCGGTCCATGCCCCTCCAGAAGCAGGTGGTCGCGGCGGACGTAATCGTGATCCCACGCTCCTGCTCCTGCTCCATCCAGTCCATGGTGGCAGCGCCATCATGAACTTCACCGATCTTGTGATTGACACCGGTGTAGTAGAGGATGCGCTCGGTTGTTGTCGTCTTGCCAGCGTCGATGTGGGCGCTGATACCGATGTTGCGGTAGCGCTCGATTGGGGTTTTTCGTGCCACGGTAGATACCTTCGATGAAAGGACGAATTGGTTCTGACGCCTTTTGGGCGTTAGAAGCGGAAGTGGGCAAAAGCCTTGTTGGCCTCGGCCATACGGTGCACTTCATCACGCTTCTTGACGGCACCACCACGGCTCTCGGCCGCTTCCATCATCTCGGCGGCCAGGCGCTGGCCCATCGACTTCTCCGAACGCTTGCGGGCCGATTCACGCAACCAGCGCATGGCGAGCGCGACACGGCGGGCCGGGCGCACTTCGACCGGAACCTGATAGTTGGCGCCCCCGACCCTGCGCGACTTGACCTCGACCATCGGCTTCACATTGCCCATTGCGGTCAGAAAGACTTCCAGAGGGTCCTTGCCCCCCTTGGCGGAGATGATGTCGAAGGCGCCATAGACGATGCGCTCGGCCACGGACTTCTTGCCACTCTGCATGATGGCATTGATGAACTTGGAGACTTCGACATTGCCGAACTTGGGGTCCGGGAGAATGTCGCGCTTGGGGACTTCACGACGACGGGGCATGCTTACCTCACTTGATTACCATTCAGTCGAAAAGCCGGGAAGGGGCATTGCCCACCCGGCCCTCACGGCCACCCACAAGAGTGACCACTTACTCAAGCCGCCAGGGATCAGGCGGCCTTCGGGCGCTTGGCGCCGTATTTGGAACGGGACTGCTTGCGATTCTTGACACCCTGCGTATCGAGGGAGCCGCGCACGGTGTGATAACGCACACCCGGCAGATCCTTGACGCGGCCGCCGCGGATCAGGACCACCGAGTGCTCCTGTAGATTGTGTCCCTCGCCGCCGATATACGAGATGACCTCGAAGCCGTTGGTCAGACGAACCTTGCAGACCTTGCGCAGCGCCGAGTTCGGCTTTTTCGGGGTAGTGGTGTAGACGCGCGTACAGACTCCGCGCTTCTGCGGGCAACGCCCGAGAGCGGGGACCTTGCTGCTGGTGACCTCGGCGAGACGCGGCTTGCGCACCAGCTGGTTGATGGTCGGCATATGAGACTTCCTTCGACGGCCGGGCCCCAAAAAAAATGGTGCACGACGGCAATTTTGTTATCCAAAGCAGGGGCAATGATTAGCCCCTGCCGACAAAAACGGGGGATTCTAGGGTTGATCCCCCCCCGTGTCAAGGTGACTGGGGGACCCAAATTCCGCGATTGGAATTTGACGCCCTGCGGTGGCGGTTGAATTTGCTGGATTTGCGATGGTTTGGCGGGCTGGAGAGGGCCGATCTGCGGATTGTGTAGTGCTGGCGCGATCGACTTGATGCGACATGGATCAATGCGCGAATTTTGTGCGCACGGGTCTTGGCGCATCGGTGTGCGCCGTTCCGTCTGGCGACAGATCCCGGTTACGGCGACAAGGCTTGTGCCAAGACAAGGCTCCTGGCGCGAATGGAGCGGAACCGGTCGAGCATCTCGGTGGCGACCTTCAGCACCCACGCCCCGGCATGCCGGACCATCTTGCCCGGGAGGTGAAACAGACGCCAGCGTACGGTGGCCACTTTGTGCCGCCGCCAGTCCGGATCGAGTGCGGACTGTTTGAACAGGACGAACAGGTTGTGCGCGATGACGCCGATGCGGAAGAAGGCGGCATTGGCGGAAAATTGCCCGCAGGGCATGCGCTCCATGCCGAAGCCGATCTTCAGTTCCTTGATCCCGTTCTCGGAGA
>JAFLDQ010000051.1 GCA_017302355.1 Dechloromonas sp. | reverse complement strand
TGTCGACCGTGCCGACGATCAGGCTGCCGACCAGCGCGCCGCGGATCGAGCCGATGCCGCCGATGATGATGACGACGAAGGCGAGGATCAGGACGCTCTCGCCCATGCCGATCTGGACCGCCAGCAATGGCCCGAGCAATCCGCCGGCGAGCGCGCAGAGCGCGGCGCCGAAGACGAAAACCGCCGTGAACAGACCCTGCACATTGACGCCCAGCGCCTCGGTCATTTCGCGATTGGCCGCGCCGGCGCGCACCCACATGCCGACCCGGCTCCTGGCGACGAGCAGGTAAAGCAGCCCGGCGACGGCAAGGCCGAAGGCGATGATTACCAGCCGGTAGGCCGGATAGAAGAATCCGCCGATCTCGACCGGCCCCGACAGCGCGTCCGGAGGGTTGAGCGGCAGCGGCTGGGCGCCCCAGATCATGCGCACGGCTTCGTTGGCGACGAGGATCAGCCCGAAGGTCGCGAGCACCTGCGACAGGTGGTCGCGCCGGTAGAGATGACGGAACAGCGAGAGTTCCAGCACGAGACCGAGAACGGCCGCCCCCGCCACCCCGGCGCCCAGACCGATCCAGAATGAATCGGCGGCCTGCGCCGCCGCGGCAACGAAGTAAGCGCCCACCATGTAGAGCGAACCATGGGCCAGGTTGATGCAGTCCATGATGCCGAAGACGAGCGTCAGCCCGGCGGCGAGCAGGAACAGCATGAGGCCGAACTGCAGGCCGTTCAGGGCCTGTTCGAGAACCAGCTGGGTCACTTCATCTTGCAGGCCGAGACATAGGCATCGGCGTGGTTGGTGAAGATCGTTCCCATCATCCGGTTGGTGATGCGCCCGTCGGCATCCTTGCCGATCACCCGCAGGTAGTAGTTCTGCACCGGGTAGTGGTTGCTGTTGAACTTGAAGTCGCCGCGCACCGACTTGAAATGCCTGGCTTCCAGCGCCTTCTGCAAGGCCTTCTTGTCCTCGACCTTGCCCTTCACGTCACGCACCGCGCCGTCGATCATCAAGGCGGCGTCGTAACCCTGCGAGGCGTACAGCGACGGCATGCGCCCGTACTCCTTCTGGAACGCGGCGACGAAGCGCCTGTTTTCCGGATTGTCAATGTCGTGCGCCCAGTGCGACGAATTGAACATCCCCATCATCGGCGCGCCGACCGCCTTGATCACGTCCTCGTCGGCCGAGAAACCGGGGGCGAACAGCTGCGTGTCGCGCGACAGGCCGGCGGCGACGAACTGCTTGACGAAGTTGATGCCCATGCCGCCGGGGAGGAAGAAGAACAGCGCATCCGGCTTGATGGCGCGAATCTGCGCCAGCTCGGCGGCAAAGTCGAGCTGGCCGAGCTTGGTGTAGACCTCCTCGGCGACCTTGCCCTTGTAATAACGCTTGAACCCCGAGACCGCATCCTTGCCGCCCGGATAATTCGGCGTGACGATCACGACATTCCGGAAACCCTTGTCCTGCACGTACTTGCCGACCGCCTCGTGGAGGTTGTCGTTCTGCCAGGCAACGTTGAAGAAGAAGGGGTTGCATTGCTCGCCGGCATACTGCGACGGGCCGGCATTGGCCGAGATGTAGAAGGTCTGGTTCTCGAAGACGGCCGGCCCGACCGCCAGCATGATGTTGGAGAAGACGATGCCGGTCATGAAATCGACCTTGTCCTTCTTCAGGAACTTGTCGGCGGTCTGCCTGGCGATGTCGGGGTTCTGCTGGTCGTCGGCGACGATGACCTCGGCCGGCAGGCCGCCGAGCTTGCCGTCGAGCTGCTTCATGGCGAGATTGAAACCATCGCGAATGTCGACCCCGAGCCCGGCCCCCGGGCCGGAAAGGGTGGAAACGAACCCGACCTTGATCCTGTCGGCGGCGCAGGCGGAGCCGGCAAGCATCAGGGCGGCGGCGAGGGCGGTCAGGCGAAGCGGCATCGAATTCTCCGGAAGCGGTCTCAAGGCTCTGGATTGTAGCCCATGAGCGAGCCGAGACCGCCGCCGGCGGCCCCTGTTTCGGGTATATTGGCTCCCCATGAAGCCCGCTGTCGTTCTCCTTTCCGGTGGCCTCGATTCGGCCACCTGCCTCGCCATCGCGGGCAGCCAAGGCTTTTCCTGCCACTGCCTGTCGTTCGATTACGGCCAGCGGCATCGCGCCGAACTCAGGGCCGCCGAGCGGGTCGCCAGGGCGCTGGGCGCCGCCGAACACCGCATTCTCGGTCTCGACCTCGCCCAGTTCGGCGGGTCGGCGCTGACCGACCCCCGCATCGCCGTGCCAACCGGGGGTGTGCGGCCCGGCATCCCGGTTACCTACGTGCCGGCGCGCAACACCGTCATGCTCTCGCTGGCGCTCGCCTGGGCCGAGGTGCTGGGCAGCCGAGACATCTTCGTCGGGGTCAATGCGGTCGACTATTCCGGCTACCCCGATTGCCGGCCCGACTATATCGCCGCCTTCGAGACGATGGCCAACCTGGCGACGCGGGCCGCGGTCGAGGGCGCCCGTCTGACGATCCACGCGCCGCTGATCGAACTCTCCAAGGCCGACATCATCCGCACGGGGGCCGGGCTGGGCGTCGACTATGCGTTGACGGTGTCGTGCTACCGCGCCGACGGCGAAGGGAATGCCTGTGGCGTCTGCGATTCCTGCCGCCTGCGCGCCGCCGGCTTTGCCGCGAGCGGCCTCCCCGATCCTACCCGTTACCTCGCCTGACGCCGGCTCACCGCCACCCTCGCAACGGCGCCGAAGCTCAGCGCTCGTCGTCCTCCTTCAGCTTCTCGATCACCAGCGGAAACGCTCCCGAACCGATCAGTGCGACGGCGGAAACGATGAAGGCCAGTCCCGCCATCGGGTCGGCGAGAACGGGATGGACGAGCGCCCCGAAGCCGGTGACACTGATCAGTCCCGGGATGGCGCAGAGAACGCCAAGCGCGGTGAGAACGATGAACGGGAGTGGATAGTGACGCATCTCGTGGCTCTGGACGAAGGCGGGGCCGCTACAGGCGCCGGCTCTGGTCGCCGCTGGCAAACCCGAGCAACGGGCGGGCGATGCCGCGGCCGATGGCGATGACCTTGAACAGTTCGCCCATCTCGTGCGGCATCAGCATCCGGTTGATGGCGCCGCTGGCGCGGATGTACTCGGTGCTGCCCGGCTGCTCCCTCGCCAGCAGGTCGAGGATGCCGCAGTTGAGCAGGAACCGGCCCTGGCTGGCATAGCCGAGCAGATCGAGTCCGGCGGCATCGGCGGCGGCGATGATCGCCGTGAAATCGACGTGGACCGTGACATCCTGCAAGCCCGGCAGATAGAACGGATCGGGATGCGAATGATGACGGTAATGGCACATCAGGGTGCCGCGCCCGCGCTGCGGATGGTAGAACTCGCGGCGTGGAAAGCCGTAGTCGATCAGCAGCAGCGCGCCGCATTGAAGACGATGGCCCCATTCGGCGGCCCAGGCGCGCGCGGCAAGGCCGATCTCGCTCTCATAACCCGGAGGCAGAGTGCACTGCCCGGCGATCTCTTCGGCGGCCGCCAGCAGCGGACCCGTCGCCGGCCGCTCGAACCATGCCAGATCGCCTGTCTCGCTGAACCCGACGCCGCGCTCGAAGATGCCGTCATCCCGCCAGGCGACGACATGGGCGGGCAGCGCGTCGAGCAGTTCGTTGGCCACGACGACCCCCGAAAACGCTTCCGGAAGACGATCCAGCCAGTGCACGCGGGGCAGCAGATGCGGTGCGGCAGCCGCCAGCATCGCCTGCTGCCGCTCGCGCAGATCGGCCGACAGGTCGAGGATCGCGTAGCGCTCCGGCAGGCTCCCGAGCGCTTCGAGTTCGAGCAGCAGGTCAGCCGCCAGACGCCCCGAGCCGGCGCCGGCTTCCAGCAGCAGCGGCTGCGACGCTTCCATGACCTCGGCGACCTGGCGTGCCAGCGCGCGCCCGAAAAACGCGCTCATCTCCGGCGCGGTGACGAAATCGCCGGCCGCGCCGAATTTCCGCGCGCCCGCCGAGTAGTAGCCGAGGCCCGGCTCGTACAGCACCATCTCCATGTAGCGCGCGAACGGGATCCAGCCGCCGCGCGCGCCGATCTCGCGGCCGACCGCGGCGACCAGTTCCCGGCTGTGGGCAGAGGCTTCTGCGGAAGGTGGCGGGAGATTCATCGATGTTCCGGAAAGGCGCCGATTCTATCCGGCAATGAAGACAATGGCGCGAAGATTCCGCTCGGCTCGGGATAAACTTCGGCCTTTTTCCGCGGTCGACCGTGGAAGGCTCAGGAACATCTGCCATGGAAGCCTCGAATACCCTGCAAAAGCTGAGAAAGTTTCTCGAAGGTCGCGTCGGCAAGGCCATCATCGACTACAACATGATCGCCGACGGCGACACCGTTCTGGTCTGCATTTCCGGCGGCAAGGACTCATACACCCTTCTCGACATGCTGCTCGCCATGCAGAAGCGGGCGCCCGTGGCGTTCCGGCTGATCGCCATGAATCTCGACCAGAAGCAGCCGGGCTTTCCGGCCGAGATCCTGCCGCGTTATCTGGCGGGTCTGGGAATCGACTACCGCATCGTCGAGGCCGACACCTACTCCATCGTCAAGGACAAGATCCCCGAGGGCAAGACCACCTGTTCGCTGTGCTCGCGTCTGCGCCGCGGAATCATCTACCGCACGGCAAAGGAACTTGGCGCGAACAAGATCGCGCTTGGCCATCACCGCGACGACATGGTGCACACGCTCTTCCTCAACATGCTGTTCGGCGGCAAGCTCAAGGCGATGCCGCCGAAGCTGGTCACCGACGACCGGGCCCATGTCGTGATCCGGCCGCTGGCCTATTGCTCGGAAAAGGACATCGCCCGCTTCGCGCGCGGCATGGACTACCCGATCATTCCCTGCAACCTCTGCGGCTCGCAGGGCAACCTGCAGCGCCAGAAGATCCGCGAAATGATGGAGGACTGGGATCGCCGCTACCCGGGACGCACCGAGTCGGTGTTTACCGCCATGCAGAACATCCTGCCGTCGCATCTGGCCGACAACGTGCAGTTCGATTTCCGCAGCCTCACCCTGGAGACGCCGGTGGCGGAGGGCGATATCGCCTTCGACCCCCCCGAGCTGAGGCCAGCCGGCGTGCCGCTCGGGTTCGCCGCGCCGATGGCTGGCGGCGACGTGCTGCGCCCGCGAAATCACCGGAAATTCAATGACCCGTGAATTACTTAACGTGGCGGAATGCGGACGCGGCGGATACTGCAACCATCGTCACCGCAGGAGTCTCCCAAAATGGCACACGCAGCGAGCATTGCCCTTCTTCCCGAACTTCCCTGTTCGACTCCGCGCGATAATGCGATAATCGAGGCCTTCAAACGGACCCTGACTTCGATGAGTAAAGCGCAAAGCAAGGTATTTGCCATGTTCGCCGATGTTTCGGGAAGCGCGCGTCTTTTCCAGCGCATCGGCGATACCGAAGCCGCGTATGCCGTCGAACGATGCGTGCGGCGCATGGAGCGCTCGATCGCCGGCTACCGCGGCCAGACGGTGAAGATCTCGGGCGGCGAACTGGTGGCCGCCTTCGATTCGGCGGAAGACGCCTGCCAGGCGGCGATCAACATGCAGTTGCGCGTTTCCAAGCTGCCCCCGGTTTCCGGACTCAAACTCACCATCCGCATCGGCCTGCATGTCGGCGCCGTCGACGCCGGCAGCGCCGTCCCAAGCGAAGAGGTCATCAGCGCCGCGAGAAACCGGGCGGTCACCGGCGCCAGAAACACTGCCGCCCTGGCGCGTATCGACCAGATCGTCGCCAGTTCGATGTTGATCCGCGAGTTGCCGAAGCGCAGCGCCATTCTCAGCCGCCCAATGCCCGACCTCGGGCGTCTCAAGGAGGGCGAAAAGAACCTGGACCTCTGCGAAGTGGATTGGCTCAACCACGATGAACCGCACCACAAGCACGACGTCACCATCGATCCGACGCCCAGCCAGATGCTCGCGGACGTCGATCGCCTGTGCGTCCGCTACCGTGGCAACGCCTTCGTGCTCGACGAAAAGACTTCCTCGCTGACCCTCGGACGAAGCCCGGAAAGCAAGTTGCTGATCATCGACCACAAGGCCTCGCGCGCCCACGGCCGGATCGAACGGCGGATGGACAGTTACTTCTACGTCGACAGCAGCACCAACGGAAGCTACGTCACCCTGGGCGCCGAGAAAGAGATTCTGGTCCGGCGCGGCGAAATCGAACTCAAGGGCAGTGGCCGCATCTGTTTTGGTGCATCGGCCCGCGATCCCAAGGCCGATTACGCCGAGTTCGAACATCTGTAGGCAGCCGCCAACGCAATTACGGCCACCCGAAGGCGGCCGTCGCGGTCGACCCCTGAAACGATCAGGAAATCAGCGGGCTGCCTGGGCGTCCGCCACGCACTTTTTGACGAAACTGCTCTTGGCGGCGCCGGCCAGCTTTTTCTCCTTGGCCGCTTCCTCGCAGGCGGCGCCGGCCTCGCCGGCCTTCGCATCGCCCTCGCACTTCTTCAGAAAACTGGCGCGCGCGGCGCCGGCCAGTTTCTTCTGATCGGCGGCTCCTTGACACGCGCTGCCTGACCCCGCCGCATCGGCCATGCACTTCTTCATGAAGCTGTCCTTGGCCGCGCCCGCCAGCTTCTTCTCGGCGGCCTTGGCCGCGCAGTCGTCGGCAGCGTAGGCGGTGGATGCCGCAAACGCGGCGAGCAACATGGCAATCAAGGTCTTCATCGTTTGTCTCCTGATGTGGATGGTATTGGAATGCAGCGGAACTGTCCGGCATTCAACCCTCTTCGTCAAGCATCATCCGCTGCTGGCGGTCGATGAAGTCCTGCATGCTGTCGATGCCGCGCAAGTGCAGGATCGTATTGCGCACCGCCGCTTCGAGAAGGACGGCCAGGTTGCGTCCGGCGGCGACCGGGATGACGACCGTGCGGATCGGGATGCCGAGGACTTCCTGCACCTGGGCATCCAGGGGCAGGCGCGGGGCATCGGCGCCCGTGGCGGATTTCTGCAGGTGGACGATCAGCTTGAGCTTCATCTTGCGGCGTGACGCCGTCTCGCCGAATATCGTGCGGATGTTCAGCAGTCCGAGCCCGCGCACTTCGAGGAAGTCGCGGAGCATGCCGGGGCAGCGGCCTTCGACCGTCGCCGGGGCGATGCGGCCCATTTCGACAACGTCGTCGGCGACTAGGCCATGGCCCCGCGAGATCAGCTCGAGCGCCAGTTCCGACTTGCCGACCCCCGAATCCCCGGTGATCAGGACGCCCATGCCAAACACATCCATGAAGACGCCGTGCAGGTTGACGGTGTCGGCCAGCCGCGACGAAAGATAGATGCGCAACAAGTCGATGACGGCGGAACATGGCTTAGGCGACAGGATGAGCGGGGTGTCCGACGCCTTGCACGCCTCGATCAGCACATTCGGGGCGGTCAGACCGTCGGCGACCAGGACGGCCGGGGGTTTCGCCAGAAGCAACTCATGAAAGAGATGGGCGAAGCGCCGCTCGCCGATGCGCATGGCCCAGTCGTATTCACCCTGGCCCATGACCTGGAGACGCTCCGGGTGAATGATGTTGACATGGCCGACGACGTCGGCGCCGTAATTGCTGGAAACCTTGATTCCGATCCGCCGGTCGACGCGCTGACCGATCACCCAGTTCAGCGACAACGCGTCGCGGTTGTCCTCGTAGAGCTGAACCAGACTGATGTGGCGGAGCACCGGGGCGCTAGTTCTGGAACAGGGCGACCACGGCAGGCGAATCCGGCGCCGCCGCCAGGGCATCGCGGAACGGCCGTTCGGCAAAGCGTTGGGCGAGCTCGGAAAGGATTTCCAGATGCTGTTCGGTCGCCTGCTCGGGCACCAGCAGGAAGAACAGCAGATTGACGGCGCGCCCGTCCGGGGCATCGAAGGGAACGGGGGTCTTCAGCCGCACGAACGCCCCGGCGGCCTGTTTCAGACCCTTGATGCGGCCGTGGGGAATGGCCACCCCCTGGCCTAGGCCGGTGGAACCAAGCTTCTCGCGGGCGAACAGGCTGTCGAAGACGACGGCGCGGGAAAGTCCGAGATGACTCTCGAAAAGCGCTCCAACCTGTTCGAAGACACGCTTCTTGCTGGTCGATTCGAGGTCAAGAAGGATCCGGCCAACGGGCAGGATGTTGATCAGTGGGTTCATCATGTCACCAAAGACAGGACCGCGGCGGCGGCGCTGCGGTCGTTGAGAATTCAGCCAGCCACTTCGTGGTTGGGCCGGTCGCCCCGATGGTGGTCCTGGACCTTCTGCTTGTGCTTCTGAACCTGGCGGTCCAGCTTGTCGAACAGGGCGTCGATGGCGGCATAGAGGTCTTCCCCTGATTCCTCGACGTGGATGTCCTTTCCCGGCACATGGACGGTGACTTCGGCCTTCTGCTTCAGCTTCTCGACCGACAGAATCACATTCACCCCGGCCACCTTGTCAAAATGGCGAATCACGGGTTCCAGCTTGTTCTCCACATACAGTCGCAATGCCGGTGTGACTTCAATGTGGTGACCAGCAATCTGAAGATTCATTTTTTTCTCCTCTCGCTACAGGGTCTTGCGTAAATTGACCGGCGGAATGTTGAGCGACTCGCGATATTTTGCCACGGTTCGGCGGGCTACAACAATTCCCTGCTGGCCGAGTATTTCGGACAACTGGCTGTCCGACAGGGGCTTCCTGCCATCTTCTGCGCCCACCAGCTGCTTGATCAGGGCGCGAATGGCGGTGGCGGAGCATGCGCCGCCGCTGTCGGTGGCGACATGGCTGCCGAAGAAATACTTCAGCTCGAAAATCCCGCGCGGCGTGGCCATGTATTTCTGGCTGGTCACCCGTGACACGGTCGACTCGTGCAAACCGAGAATATCGGCGATCTCGCGCAGGACCAGCGGGCGCATCGCCACCTCGCCATGTTCGAAGAACTGGCGCTGGCGGTCGACGATGGCCTGCGTCACCCGTTGAATCGTCTCGAAGCGCTGCTGCACGTTCCGGATCAGCCAGCGCGCCTCCTGCAGCTGCCCCGTCAGGTTGCCGTTACCGCGCCTTTGCCTGCCCAGCACCTCGGCATAGAGCCGGTTGATGCGCAGCCGCGGATAGGCATCCGGATTGATGTAAGCCGTCCATTGGCCTCTCAGCTTCCTGACGATAACATCGGGCGTGATGTACCGCGCCTCCATCTGCGCGAAGCGCGATCCGGGGCGTGGATTGAGGCTGACGATCAGCGCGTGCGCCGCCTTGAGCGCCTCTTCCGTGCAGTCGGCAAGCCGCCGGATCCGGGCGAAATCGCGCCCCGCCAGGAGTTCGAGATGCTTGTCGACGATCACCAGCGCCAGTTGCTGGACGGCTGATTTCGGGAGAGCCCTGAGCTGCAGCGCCAGGCACTCCCGCGGACTGCGCGCGCCGATGCCCGTGGGTTCGAAACTCTGGATATGGCAAAGGGCGATTTCCAGATCTTCCAGCTCGATCCCGTACTCCGCCGGGATGCCTTCGAGGAGTTCGGCGAGCGGTGTGGCGAGATAGCCGTCGTCGTCGAGCGCGTCGATCAGGAAGCGCACGAGACTGCGGTCGCGTTCGCTGAGTTGCATGACGCCCATCTGCCAGGTCAGATGATCCCGCAAGGTGGGCGTGCTGCCATGAATATCCTGTGCTTCGCCGTCGTCGTCGCCGTCATCGCGACCGGCGCCGGCAAACGTCCCGGCATCCGAACTCCAGCGATCATCGTCGACGTCCGAGGGCGCGCCAGGGGCGGCCATCTCGCGATCGTCCCGCGCATCGCGCTCCTCACGCCCGTCATGATCGGCGCGTTCGGCCGCGTCGCTGCGCGGCGCGTCGAATTGCTGCGCCGCGGCGAATGACTCGTGGCCGCCATCGTCGTCACGCTCGAGCATCGGGTTCTCGAACAGGTAATTCTCGATTTCCTGCTGCATCTCGACCGTCGACAGCTGCAGGAGCTTGATCGACTGCTGCAACTGCGGGGTGAGCGCCAGATGCTGGGAAAGCTTCAGCTGGAGGGCGGGCTTCATCGATCGGATGTCCTGCTGCCGGGTTCAGGTCTCACAGCTTGAAGTGCTCACCCAGATAGACCTTGCGCACGCTCTCGTTGCCGACGATTTCGTCGGAGCGCCCGGCGGCAAGGACCCGGCCTTCGTTGATGATGTAAGCGTGGTCGCAGATGCCGAGCGTTTCCCGGACATTGTGGTCGGTAATCAGGACGCCGATTCCGCGCTCCTTCAGGAAACGGATGATCTTCTGGATTTCGAGCACGGCGATCGGGTCGACCCCGGCGAACGGTTCGTCGAGCAGGATGAAGCGTGGATCGGTCGCCAGCGCGCGGGCGATCTCGACCCGCCGCCGCTCGCCGCCGGACAGCGAAGCGGCATTGATGTGGCGGACATGGCCGATATGCAGTTCCTCGAGCAGACCCTCGAGGCGATCGTCGACTTCCGCTTCCGCAATGTTCAGCAATTCCAGGACGGCCCGGATGTTCTCCTCGACGGTCAGCTTGCGGAAGACCGACGCCTCCTGCGGCAGATAGGAGAGCCCCTGACGCGCCCGGCTGTGCATCGGCAAATGAGTCAGGCGGACGTCGTCGATATGGACCTCGCCGCCATCGGCCGGGGCGAGACCGACGATCATGTAGAAGCAGGTCGTCTTCCCCGCGCCATTGGGCCCGAGGAGACCGACCACCTCGCCGCTCTTGACGTCGAACGAAACATCGGTGACCACGGTGCGCGCCTTGTACTTCTTGCGCAGATTGCTGGCCGCCAGCCGGGAGACGCCAGAAACGCTCATTCGCCGGCTCCGCGCAGCACGCCGCGAATCGCGTCGCCGGTGAAACCGCGATACTGCAGGAAACGCATCTGCCTGCCGCGCTCCGTCGCGTCCGCCGGCAGGCGGCCGAACTTCCTTGCCCAGACGGCCCGGCAACGCGCCGCCTCGTCACCGCCCTCGGGCAGCGCGCCGGCAATGTCGTCGTCATCTATGCCGTGCTGTCGCAATTCCTGCTTCAGTCGCGCATTGCCGTAGCGCACGGCGCGGGCTGCAACACGTTCGCTCGCGTAGCGCCGATCGGAAAGCAGGCGCTCGGCCTGCAGGGCATCGAGCAGGCAATCCAGTTCTTCCTCCGACCCGGCGGCGATCGCCAGTCGCGCTTTCAGGTCGGCCCGGCTGTATTCCCGCCGGGCGAGGAGGCGCAACGCGGCAACCCGCAGCGCGTGGCCGGAATCAGGCATTGCCCGGCGCCGACTTGGTCGGCTTGATGACGGTGCTGCTGGCAGCTTCACGAATGCGGGTCTCGATTTCCTGGGCGATCCCGGGATGACCGCGCAGAAACTCGCGCGCATTGTCCTTGCCCTGGCCGATCTTCTCGCCCTTGTAGGCGTACCACGCGCCGGACTTGTCGACGAGCTTGTGGGCGACCCCCATCTCGACGATCTCACCCTGACGGGAAATGCCCTCGCCGTAGAGGATGTCGAAGATCGCTTCGCGAAACGGCGGCGCCACCTTGTTCTTGACGACCTTGACCTTGGTTTCGCTGCCGATCACCTCGTCGCCACGCTTGATCGCGCCGATACGACGGATATCGAGGCGGACCGACGCATAGAATTTCAGGGCGTTGCCGCCAGTCGTCGTTTCCGGCGAGCCGAACATGACGCCGATCTTCATGCGGATCTGGTTGATGAAGACGACCAGCGTGTTGGTCTTCTTGATGTTGGCGGTGAGCTTGCGCAGCGCCTGGCTCATCAGGCGCGCGTGCAGGCCGACCATCTGGTCGCCCATCTCGCCTTCGATCTCGGCGCGCGGCGTCAGCGCGGCCACGGAATCGATGACGATGATATCGACCGAGCCGGAACGCACGAGCATGTCGGCAATCTCGAGCGCCTGCTCGCCGGTATCGGGCTGGGAAATGAGCAGATCGCCGACGTTGACCCCGAGTTTCTGCGCATATTGCGGATCGAGCGCATGCTCGGCATCGATGAAGGCGGCGACGCCGCCCAGCTTCTGCATCTCGGCGACCACCTGCAGGCACAGCGTGGTCTTGCCCGAGGACTCGGGACCGTAGATCTCGACCACCCGGCCGCGCGGCAGGCCGCCGACGCCGAGCGCGATGTCGAGTCCGAGCGAGCCGGTGGACACGACCTGGATGGCTTCGTCGATTTCCCCGTCGCCCATCTTCATGATGGAGCCCTTGCCGAACTGCTTTTCAATCTGCTGCAGCGCCGCCGCCAGCGCTTTCGCCTTGTTGTCGTCCATTGCGATCCCTCGATAATGGGTGGAATTATGGCACACGGGCCAAGGTTGGAATAGAAATTGCTGAAGGCCGGGACGGCCTTGCCGCCCGGCAGCGCGATCCATCCAGCGCGGGCCCGGCACAAGGCGCACCTTCCGGCGCCTCGGTCGATCGCCGGGTCACCCGGAATCCCGGGCGAGGCAATTGACTGTGCATATATACAGTATATGCAATCCGTGCCATTGGCAAGTGCTGCGTGGCGCCGCCGCAAACGGCGAGTTCCCGCGGCTTCCAGCGGTGCCGGCGGGCCTTCCCGGGCGGCGACACCCCGCGCGGTCCTTCGCTGACCCTATAATTTGCGCAACCCCAAAATCCAGCCTTTCGGTCTAGCGACATGCTGATCTGGTTCGTCGTTCTCTACCTGATGCTGTCCATCGGTATCGGCCTCTACGTCGCCACGCGCGTGCATACCGCCAAGGACTTCGCGGTCGCCGGCCGCCACCTGCCGCTGCCGGTCGTCACCGCCACCGTCTTCGCCACCTGGTTCGGCGCCGAGGCGGTGTTCGGCGTTTCCGCCACCTTCGTCAAGGAGGGCCTGCGCGGTGTCGTCGCCGACCCCTTCGGCGCGGCGCTGTGCCTGATCATCGCCGGCATCTTTTTCTCCAGGAAGCTCTACAACCTCAACATCCTGACCTTGGGCGACTATTTCCGCCTGCGCTACAACCGCACGGTCGAGGTGCTGACGACGCTGTGCATCGTCGCCTCCTATCTCGGCTGGGTGTCGGCGCAGATCAAGGCGCTCGGCCTCGTCTTCAACGTCGTCACCGGCGGCTTCGTCAGCCAGACCGCCGGCATGATCCTCGGCGCCGCCATCGTCCTCACCTACACCACCTTCGGCGGCATGCTCTCGGTCGCCATCCTCGATTTCGTCCAGATGGGCGTCATCATGGGCGGCATGCTGTACATCGGCTACCTCGTCTCCGGCCTCACCGGCGGCGTGGAATTGGTCATCCAGCACGCGTCGACCGCAGGCAAGCTCGATTTCTTTCCGCCCCCCGACCCCTGGCAATGGCTGGCCTTCCTCGGCGCCTGGATGACCATGATGCTCGGCTCGATCCCGCAGCAAGACGTCTTCCAGCGCATCACCTCGGCGAGGACGGCGACCATCGCCATCTGGGGCTCGATCCTCGGCGGCACGATCTATTTCTGCTTCACCTTCGTGCCGATGTTCATCGCCTATTCGGCGACGCTGATCGACCCCGGCCTGTTCACCAGCCTGCTCGAGACCGACTCGCAGCTGGTGTTGCCGACGCTGGTGCTGCAACACACCCCGCTCGTCGCCCAGGCCGTCTTCTTCGGCGCCGTGCTGTCGGCGGTGATGAGCTGCTCGTCGGCGACCCTGCTGGCGCCGTCGGTGGCGTTCTCGGAAAATGTCGTGCGCGGCTTCTTCCCGGCCATGGGCGACCACCAGTTTCTGCGCGTCATGCGCATCTCCATCGTCTGCTTCGCCCTCATCGTCCTCGGCTTTGCGCTCTACTCCAGCGCCAGCATCTTCAAGATGGTCGAGAACGCCTACAAGGTGACGCTGGCCGGCGCCTTCGTCCCGCTGTTTTTCGGCGCGTTCTGGAAACGGGCCTCCACGCAGGGAGCGCTGGCGGCGATCGGTGGCGGCCTCGGCGCCTGGATCCTCGTCGAACTGCTGATCGGCGAGGCGAGTCCTGTGCCGCCGCAACTGATCGGGCTGGCAGTCAGCATGCTCGGCATGGTCGCCGGCTCGCTGCTGCCGCAGTGGGTGGGCCGCCCGACGCCGCACGCCGACATTCACGCGACCCTGCACCACCGCGCCGCCTCCGGAACCCACCATGCGGCCGATCACCCGCACCGGCACTGAGCGTCAAACCGGTTTCGACGCCCGTAACCACTCCCGCACCGGTGCCAGATCATCATAATCAATCGTTACGCCCAGGCTGCCATCGTCATTCACCACCCGCAAGCGGGACTGTTCGCGGGTAAGGAACAGTACCTTTCCCCAGCCTTCAGGCGCCCGCTTGGCCTTACGTGCCGCATCCTTCAGATTTTCCTTCGTCTCCACCAAGCGAAGCAGCGGCGAGTCGCCGGGATAATGCGAGAGGTAGACGACAAAATCCGGGTAAAAATAATTCTGGTGCTCGCCGCGCACCAGGCGTACAGCCCACGGCTTGCGATCGGGGTTGCGGTGCCACCACTCGACGAAGTCGGCGCGATCGAGCGCCCTGGCAAAATCGCGCTCCTCGCTGTTCAGCTTGCTGGCGCCGTCGAAGCGGGCCAGCACGAATCGCCGCCCATCGACTGCGACTCCGCGGTCAGCCAGCCAGGCGCGTTCGTCCAGCGTCAGCACTTGCTCGATCTGCGCCAGATCGTCGTCGGCGGGCGGCATGACGCCGTAAAGGTTGCGCCGCGAAGGCGTCAGACTGAGCGCTGCCGGAAAAAGCATCCAGTCCGGCAGCGGCGCCGCGTCTTCCAGCGTCGTGAATTCGGCGACGATGCCCTGCATCAGTTCGGCGATATTGCCCGCCTCGCGCCGGATAGCCCAATAGGCCGCATCGCGGGCATGGCGTTTGAGCATTGCCGCATCCGGCCGCTGCTCTTCGTCGAGCCCTTCGAATTCCTCGTCGATGCGCCCAAGCAAGCGCCTGCTCAAGACATCGACAATGATTTTCACATCCTCATCCTCGACCTGCGGCAGGGTGCGCAGGAGGCCGATGGCCTCGCGCGCCAGCGCCGCGCGGTCGGTGATGACCAGCACGTCCTCCTCGTGGCGGAAACCTGCGGTCAACTCTGTATGCACCTCCTTTTCCTTCAGGCGGTTGAGCGCGGCACGCACGGCGTTGCGTTGCAACTCCTCCGGCAGTTCCAGGCGGCTGGCCACCGCCTCGGAAACCCGCGCCATGTCGGTCAACTGGGGGCGCACCTCGCGACGCAGCGCCACGGGCAACCGCGGCAAGCCGCTCCGGCGCGGGTAAACACGGATGCCACGCTCCTTCAGGGCACATTCCCATTCCGCGGCACTGGCTGGCGAAGCGGGGCGGGGCGCCCGGCTGTCGCGGCCGGCCGGCCTGATTTCGTCAAGACCGCTATCGGCCGTTTCCGGCAGGCCGCCGGCAGCGAACAGCGACTCCTGGGAACCGGACGTCGGCGTGAATTGCTCGGCACGATGCGTTGTCGGCACAAAGGAATGCTGCGGCAGCGGCAAAGCGTAGAGCAACGGCACTTGCGGCGATTCGCGGTTGGTGTAGACCGTGGCGCCGGAAAGCGTCCGCCGCTCGACCAGCTTCTCCGTTTGCCCTTCGAGGCGACTCTGCACCGCGCTGCCCGCCTGCACCGCCGCCTCGAAACCGCGCTGCGCCTCGGCATCGGCCAGATAGACAAAGGCCGTGTCGAGATCCGCCGGAATCGGCTGCGGTTTCGGGTAATGCTGGCGAATCGGCCGCGCCACACGCATCACGCGGCCGATGAACTGCATTGCAAAATCGGTGTCATTGACCGGCTTGGTTGATGCCAGCACGAAGGCGCGCGGGGCGTCGAAACCGGTGCCGGCCGACTGCTTGAAGATCAGCACCTCTTTCGTCGCGTCGTTGGCAATCGCCGCCATCAGCACCGGGTCGGGATCGTTCGACGAATGCTTGCCAATGAGACCGGGATGCACCCTGCACAGGCTGACCAGATCCTGTTCCGCCTCCTCGACGGACTTTTCGCCATTCGCCACCTGCACCAGCAACAGGGGCGTCAGCGCAATGCCGGCGGCCTGCAACTGCTGTTTCAGCCGGCAATGCCGCTTCCAGGCCTGACGCAGGACGGTGCGCTTCAAGTCGGCCACCGTCTGCACGCTCTGCCGCAGGTCGTACACCACGGCCTCGATGTAACGCTTGTTCAGGCGCGCCGCCACGACCTCGTCGCGGCTGGCGGCGAAGCTCTCGAACGCACTCATGCCCGCCTCGCCGAGAAAGGCAAGCAAACGCTCATCCTTCGGCGTCGCCGTCGCCATGATCAGGAGATCCGCCGCCAGCCAACGCACGAACTGGCCGAATTCGGTCGTTTTGTCCAGCCCGATATGCGCTTCGTCAACCACCACGCCCAGCGCCAGCCCCTGCGCCCGCGCCCGAGCAACGAAAGCCGCCAGGGTGCGTGCCGTATCGTCGCCATCGGCATCGTAGCCGGCCTTGCGATCCCTGGCCCGCCCGACGCCGGCCGCGGTCGACAGCAAAACCAGGCCGGATTTCGCCTCCTGGTTGCGCCCCTGCGCCAGCATCGCCGGCGTCAGGCCCGTGCAGTTCGCTGCCAGTTGATCCTCCGTCTGCTGCACCAGATTGACGAAAGGCACGAACCACAGCCACAGCGTCCGGCGCGCCGCCGTGACCTCTTCCAGCACCCGCGAAATCATGTAGGTCTTGCCCGAACCGGTTGGCGCCCGCAGCAGGCAGGGCGGCGACGGCTGGCGCAGCAGCGCGGCGCTCAGGTTGGCGATCAGTTCGCTCTGGAAGGCTTCCGGCTCGATGGCAACGGATTGGGCGGTGACGATGTCCAGCATGCTCAAACGTCCTTATCGGCGTGCGCCGCTTCCAGCCAGGCCCGGTCGCGCTCCAGTTCGGCACGCAGTTCTTCCTCGGTGGGCAGGATCAGGCTGTACTGGCTGGCGAACAACTGCGGGTTTCTGGCCAGTTGCGAATACCTGGCCACCGCCGCATTGCGCTCCGAGCACAGGATCAGGCCGATGCTCGGATTGTCGCCGGGGCTGGCCAGCGTTTCGTCGGCAATGCGCACGTACATGTCCATCTGCCCGACATCCTGATGCGTCAGCTTGCCCTTCTTGAGGTCGATCAGCACGAAGCACTTGAGCAGGTAGTTGTAGAACACCAGATCGACGAAATAATCCTCACCCTCGACCTGCAAGCGCTTCTGGCGGGCGACGAAGGCGAAGCCCTTGCCCAGTTCGAGCAGGAAGTGCTGCAGACGGTCGATCAGGCCCTGCTCGATTTCCGCTTCGTACAGCGCCGGGCTGGCTTGCAGTTCGAGGAACTCCAGCACATACGGATCGCGGATGAACTCGCGCGGGTCCGGCGGCGCCTCGCTGGCGATATTGGCCCGCGCCTCCTGCTGCACACCTTCCTTCTGCTGGCTCAACAGCAAACGCTCGTAAAACAGCGTGCCGATTTGTCGATCCAGCGCGCGCACGCTCCACCCCTGGGAAATGGCTTCCCGCACATACCAGTCGCGAGCCCTTGGGTCATTCACACGCAAGACCTGGCGGAAATGCGACCAACTGAGCGGTAGCCGGCTGAATTGGTCACACAGCGTGTGACCAATTGGGAAAGCCAGATAAAACTGCCGGAACAACTTGAGGTTGGTCAGGGAAAAACCCTTGCCAAACTCCACCGACAGCCGTTGCGCCACCTCGGACAACACGCCCTTGCCATAAGCGGCCCGTGCTGCTCCAGCCTGCTCGTCCTCGACAATCAATCGGCCAATCTCCCAATAGGCCAGCACCATGGTCACATTGACTGCCTGCCGCGCCCTTTGCCGGGAAGCCAGCAGCACCTCGCGGATGCCGCCGTACAGATCGCTGCGGTCGACCGGAAAATTGGCCGAATTTTCAAATTCCATCACGCTCTCCCCGCCTGCCCGCGCATCAGCGCATCGAGCAGGCTGTAGCAATTGGCCGCCACGCCACGCGCCGCCAGTTGCTCGGCGAGCGTCGCCGGGCGCGGGCTGAACACCGCCAGCCGCGCCACGTCCGGTTGTTTCAGCACGGCGGCGAGGGCGTCCGGCGTTTCGCCATCAACGCGCTCGCAGACCAGCACCGCGCAATCCGCCGTCTGCCCCAGCCACTTGAGCGGCCCCGGCGGCAGCGGACGCGCCACCCCGAAGCGCTGCAGCGCGAGCAACTGGTAGGCGTGCGCCGCGTCAGCCTCGAACGGCAGGTCGGCCGGATCGATCTTGTCCAGTTGCAGGTAGGCAAAATCGCCTGAAATTCCCGGTCGACTCGGTGGAGGAGCACAAAATGAAGCGCCGCTCCCCGCCATCCTCGGCGTTCAGTTCGAGCACGGCATGGCCGGTGGTGCCGCTGCCGGCGAAGAAATCGAGCACGATGTCGCCGGGGCGGGTGGCCTGTTGCAGCAGGTTTTTGATCAGCGATAGCGGCTTGGCGTAGTTGAAGGCGCGGTTGCCGAAAATTTCGGCGACGATGCGGGCGCCTTCCTGATTGGTGGCCGACGTGAGGCTGCCTTCGGCTTCGTAATCGCCGGCCTCGAAGGTCGGCACCACCCAGCTCGACAGCGGCTGCGTCTGGTTGCGCAAGTCGGCCTTGTAGCGCTTGAACTGCGGCCGCCCGAAACCGACCGGACGGCCCACCCAGAAGTCGAGATCGGGCAGATCGCAGCGCAGCAAAGGCGTCTTGCCGCTTTTCGGTACGTCGCCAGCGTCGATGGCGGCGAGCAGCGCCTCGCGTGTTGGCCAGGTTTCGGTGCGTTGTTCGGTGGGGAAAAGAATCTGGCCGAGGCGGATGAATTCTTCCATCGTCTTGGCCTGCACCGCTTGTCCGGCCTTCAGCCGGCTTTCGCTGGCATAGACCCAGACACGATCCGGGTTGGGCGGGTAGGCAATGCCGGTCTGGGCATCGAGCAGCGGGTAATAGAGATTGGGCCGCTCTTTCCAGGAATAGCCGAGGGTCAAATCACTCGTTCGCCAGTCGCCGCGCGGATCGTTGTCCGGATTGCCGTACATCTCATAGCTCTTGGCAAAGCCGCTGAAGGCGAATCCGGGGTTGCCATAGACCAGCACATGCTCGTGATCGACGCTCAGAAAGCACTGCTGGTCGGCGTTCGAGCCTTGCCGCGTGCGCCAGGTCAGGCTGCCCAGCCGCCGCCCCGGCATCACTTCGTCCAGCAACATTTCCAGCCGCGCCCGGTTTTCATCGTTGATCGAGACCATGATCACGCCATCCGGCGTGAGCAAATCGCGCGCCAGCGTCAGCCGGCGGTAGAGGAATTCCAGCCATTGCGAGTGTCGCCAGCGGTCGTTGGCGCCGACGTAACGGTCGTTGTACACCCAGTCCTTGTTGCCGGTGTTGTACGGCGGGTCGATGTAGATGACGCGAATCTTGCCGGCATGTGTCGCGGTCAACAGGCGTAAAGCGTCGAAATTGTCGCCTTCGATGATCAGGTTGCGGTAGCCGCCGTCGGCGCCGGGACGACTCCAGTCCGGACACAAACGGGGCAGGACGACATCGGCATTGAGCGCCCCATCGCGCTCGATGGCGTTGGCTTCCCAGGTCAGGCCCAGCTTCTGCCCGGTCAGGTGCTCGACCAGCAGGCGGCGCAGTTGCGCCGCGTCGAGTTGGTCCAGTTGCCCGAGCAGGCCGCCCGACGTGGTGTTTGTCATGTTCATGGGCAGCTATTTTGCCGCCTTTTTGCCCGTTCCGGCTGGCTTCGCTGCTGACGCCCGCGGCGCCAGCCCATACAATCCGGCCATGAACACCCGCGGCCCGGTTCTTCTCGCCCGTTACCTTGCGTTGGCCTGGCTCGCCCTGGTCATCTACGGCAGCCTGCATCCGTTCTCCGGCTGGCGTGACACCGGCCTTTCGCCCTTCACCTTCCTCGAAGGCGGCTGGCCGCGCTACTGGACGGCCTTCGATCTCGCCGCCAACGTCGCCGTCTACCTGCCTTTGGGCTTCCTGCTGACGCTCGCCCTGCGCGGATTGCCGGGTCGCTTCACCGCCCCGGTTCTCGCCGTTCTTCTCTCGGCGACCGTCAGCCTGGGGCTCGAAGTCGTGCAGACATGGCTGCCCTCGCGCGTTCCGTCGAACGTCGATCTGGCCTGCAATGCGCTCGGCGGTTTCCTTGGCGCGATCCCGGCGCAGGTCGCCGGGCCGCGCATCTTCGTCCGCTTCGCGGCGTGGCAGAAGCGCCTGATCGCGCCGATCCCGCATGCCGAGCTCGGCCTGACGCTGCTCGGCCTCTGGCTGCTGATCCCGCTGTCGCCGGAGATCCTGCTCTTCGGCGCCGGCGACCTCCGCCAGATTCTCGGATTGGGCGGCGCCGTTCCCTTCGCCGCCCACAGTTTCGTATGGATCGAGGCGAGCATCACCGCGTTCAACGCGCTGGCCGTCGGACTGATCGTCCGCGTGCTGTGCGCCCGCAAGGCGCTGGCGTATGTCGCCGTGCCGCTGTTCATCCTGCTCGGCCTGATCGTCCGCACGATCGCCGCGGCGATTCTCGTCAGTCCGGACGAGGCCTTCGCCTGGCTCACGCCGGGGGCGCGGATCGGCCTGCTGCTCGCCGCCGCCGCCCTGGCGATCGCCATCGCCCTGCCGGCGACCACCCGCCTGTTGCTGGCGGCGCTGGCGCTGCTGGCCGGCGCGATGCTGGTCAATCTCGCCCCGCCCAACCCGTACTCCGCCGCCGCCTTGGCCGCCTGGCGGCAAGGCCACTTTCTCAATTTCAACGGACTGACGCGGTGGACCGCGACGCTATGGCCCTTCCTGACTCTCCCCTTCCTGCTGCTGACGACACGTCGCCAGTAGCCTGGCACGCGCTCACGGCCGATGCCGCCGCCCGGCAACAGGGCGTGGATTGCTCGACCGGACTGACCGCCGGCGAGGCGGCTGGCCGCCTCGCCCGCCACGGCCCCAACCGGCTCACCCAGGCGCCGGGCAAGCCCGCCTGGAAGCGCTTTGCCGGGCAACTCGGGCAACCGCTCGTCCTCGTCCTGATCGCCGCCGGCCTTGTCACCAGCGCGCTCGGGGAATGGGTCGACGCCAGCGTGATCTTCGGCGTCGTACTGGTCAATGCCATCATCGGCTACTGGCAGGAAGCCAAGGCCGAGGGCGCGCTCGCGGCGCTGGCGCGCAGCGTCGCCACCCCGGTCACGGCGCGGCGCGACAGCCAGCGCAAGAAGCTCGATGCCGGCGAACTGGTGCCGGGCGATGTCGTTCTGCTCGCCGCCGGCGACC
>JAFLDQ010000050.1 GCA_017302355.1 Dechloromonas sp. | reverse complement strand
CTGGGCCGCGCGCGCGGCGCCCGCCGGTGGCGCCAGCCAGTCGCCGCCCGGCGCCCGGGGTTTCACGGGCCCCTGCCCCAGTTCATCGCGGTCGTAGGGGCGAACGCTGTGGCGGTTGATCGGCTTGCCTTCGCGCAGCATGTTCGCAGGAACGACGGTGACTGCCTTCGGCTGTCCCTGGTGCGCGTAGTGCGGACGGTATTCGGGGCGCAGCGCGCGGTCGATGTGGGCATGGTCGTGCACATGCGCGACGTTGATCCGGCGCACGTAGGTCGGGCTGGTGCGATAAGCGGGCACATAGACTTCGCGTGGCGCCAGCGGGAACCAGCCGACCGCCGGAGCGGAACGGTGGCCGAAGCGGACGTTCCAGCCAGGATCGCCGACCCATCCGACGAGGGCCGGCGCATACACGGGGCGCGCGGCATAGCGGCCCGGCGCCCAGCCCCAGCGGCCGCCGACTTGCACCCAGCGGCCGTAATGGAAGGGGGCGAAGCCCCAGGGCGCGGCGTCGACCCACGTCCAGCCCCAGGGTTCGATCCAGGCCCAGCGCCCGTCGCGATAGGGCGCCCAGTCGGCGGCGACCGCGCGCGGATACCAGACCGTGCCGTAATCGGGGGCGGAACTCCAGTCGCCGTAGGCATCGAGATCCTGGTGGCCAGTCATGTAGGGCGAAACGTGGCGGCGGGCGGCGTTCGAACGTTCGCGGTTGTCCTGCGCCGAAACCCAGGCGTCGAACTCGTCGCCGTAGGGCGCCGCTTCGACGCCGATCGGGCCGCGCTCGTCGAAGATGGCCATCTCACCCGGGTGGACGGTGATCGGGCGTTCGCCGGTCTCGACCTCGGCGCTGCCCGCCTGCGCGGTGACGGTCGTGCGGTCGGGCCGCACCTCGATCCGGTAGCGGCCGGGACCGGGAAAGCGGACGCGTCCGCCCGGCGTGCTGACCTGCAGGTCGTCGGCCTGGTCGCGGTCGCGGATGGTCACCGCCAGCGCGCCCTCGGCCAGCACAAGATCGACGATCTCGTCGTTGACCGCGGCGAATTCGGCCCGGCTGTTCCCGGCCAGGCGATAGGCGGTGGAACCAACCCATACCTCGGCGCGGCTGCGCCGTCCGGTATCGATGATGGTGCCGCTGCTGATCGGCCAGTTGATCGCCGCCGGGCCGCCCGGATCCTCGCGGTCGGCCCGCAGGGTGACGTTGCCGTCGATCTGGGACAGGCGGCCGACCCGCCCCGGCGGGTCGCCGGCGGCCTGCGCCGGGGTGAGAAAGCCGATCAGGGCGGCCAGCCCGAGAAAATGGCGAATGCGTGAAAACATCATCAACTCCGTGAGCTGCGGCTGACCGTCCGGGTAAGTGGTGAATCGCCTAACGTATTAGAACCCGATCGGATGAATTTCGCGCGCGGAAAATCGTTTCAGGATGTTGCCGGACGGAGGATTCCGGCCCGGCGCGCGGTGCGATGGATCGGGAAAACCTGTGATTTTTCAGCGGCCTGACGTAAAATCCGCGGTTCCCTACTGCGCCGCAGCACACCCTCTCCGATGCTTTATCCGACCCGTTTCGATGTCCTCGTCGTCGGCGGCGGCCACGCCGGCACCGAGGCCGCGCTCGCCGCGGCGCGGGCCGGGGCGAACACGCTGCTGCTGACCCACAGCCTCGACACGCTCGGGGCGATGAGCTGCAACCCGTCGATCGGCGGCATCGGCAAGGGCCACCTGGTGCGCGAGGTCGATGCGCTGGGCGGGGCGATGGCGGCGGCCACCGACCAAGCCGGCATCCAGTTCCGCATCCTCAACGCCTCGAAGGGCCCGGCGGTGCGCGCCACCCGCGCCCAGGCCGACCGCGTGCTCTACAAGCAGGCCATTCGTGGTCGCCTGGAAAACCAGCCGAACCTGACGCTCTTCGCCGATGCCTGCGACGACCTGATCGTCGAGGGCGAGCGCGTCGTCGGCGCGGTGACCAGGCTGGGCATCCGCTTTTTGGCCCAATCCGTGGTGCTGACCGCGGGAACCTTCCTCAACGGCAAGATCCACGTCGGGCTGGAGAACCACACCGGCGGGCGCATGGGCGATCCGCCGTCGCTTTCGCTGGCGGCGCGCCTCAAGGAACTGAAGCTGCCGCAGGGCCGCCTGAAAACCGGCACGCCGCCGCGCCTCGACGGCAGGACTATCGACTTCTCGATGATGGAAGAACAGTATTCGGACGATCCGCTGCCGGTCTTCTCCTTCCTCGGCAACGCGGCGCAGCATCCGAAACAGCTGCCGTGCTGGATCACCGAAACCAACGAACGGACGCACCACATCATCCGCGGCGGGCTGGACCGTTCGCCGATGTACACGGGGGTCATCGAGGGCGTCGGGCCGCGCTACTGTCCGTCGATCGAGGACAAGATCCACCGCTTCGCCGACAAGAGCAGTCACAATCTCTTCCTCGAACCGGAAGGCTTGACGACGCATGAGATCTACCCGAACGGCGTGTCGACCAGCCTGCCCTTCGATATCCAGCTGGCGCTGGTGCGCTCGATCCGCGGACTGGAAAACGCCCACATCCTGCGCCCCGGTTACGCCATCGAATACGACTTCTACGACCCGCGCGGCCTCAAGGACACGCTGGAAACCAAGGCCATCCGCGGGCTCTTCTTCGCCGGCCAGATCAACGGCACGACCGGCTACGAAGAAGCGGCGGCGCAGGGCCTGCTGGCCGGCCTCAACGCCGTGCGCTACGTCAAGGGCGAGCCGGGCTGGTGCCCGAAGCGCAACGAAGCCTACCTTGGCGTGCTGGTCGACGACCTGATCACGCGCGGCGTCTCCGACCCTTACCGGATGTTTACCAGCCGCGCCGAATATCGGCTGAGCCTGCGCGAGGACAACGCCGACCTGCGCCTGACCGAACACGGTCGCGCCCTCGGCCTCGTCGACGACGTGCGCTGGGCGGCTTTCTGCAGGAAGCGCGACGCCATCGCCGGCGAGCAGGAGCGTCTGAAGTCGACCTGGATCAACCCGAGGATCACGCCGGCCGAGGACTGCGTCCGCGTGCTCGGCAAGGCCATCGACCATGAATACAACCTGTTCGAGCTGCTGCGCCGGCCGGAAGTCTCCTACGCCTCGCTGTTGACCCTGTCCGGCGCCGGCACGGCGCAGAGCGATCCGCTGGTCGTCGAACAACTGGAGATTTCCGCCAAGTATCAGGGCTACATCGACCGTCAGGCCGAGGAAGTGGCGCGGTCGACCGCCTGCGAGAGCACGATTCTGCCTGCCGATCTCGATTATGACGCGGTCGCCGGCATCTCCAACGAGGTCAGGCAGAAGCTTGCCCGGCAGCGGCCGCAGACCATCGGCCAGGCCTCGCGGATCCCGGGCATTACCCCGGCCGCCATCTCGCTGCTGCTGATCCACCTGAAGCGCTTGAGCCTTGCACGGGCGGCATGAGCACGATCACGCTGGCGGCAGGCCTGGCCGCCCTCGGAATCGCGCTGCCCGAAGCGGCGCACCTGAAACTGCTGGCCTTCCGCGATCTGCTGCTGAAGTGGAACAGAACCTACAACCTGACCGCGCTGCGCGACCCGCAGCAGGCCATTTCGCATCACCTGCTCGACGCGCTGGCGATCCTGCCACACGCCGGGACCGGTCCCCTGCTCGATGCCGGCAGTGGCGGCGGCCTTCCCGGCATTCCACTGGCGATTGCCCGCCCCGACCTGCCGGTCACGCTGGTCGATGCCGTGCAGAAGAAAGCCGCCTTCCTGCAACAGGCCGCGATCGAGCTTGAATTGAAGAATGTTGCGGTCCACCATGCCCGGGTCGAGGAAATGCGGGGACAATATGGCCAGATCAGTTCGCGCGCCTTTGCCGACCTGGCGCGCTTCGTCAGCCTGACCCGGCATCTGCTGGCGCCGGGAGGGCGCTGGCTGGCGATGAAGGGCGCGCTGCCCGAAGGTGAATTCAAGGCGCCGCCGGCCGGCAGCGAGGTTGAAGCGATCATCCCGCTTGCGGTGCCGGGGCTGGATGCCGAACGACATTTGATCATTTTGAGAGCCGGGTCATGAAAGTATTCGCCATTACCAATCAGAAAGGCGGTGTCGGCAAGACGACGACGGCGGTCAATCTGGCCGCATCGCTGGCGGCTGAAGGCAGGCGCGTCCTGTTGATCGACCTCGACCCGCAAGGCAATGCGACGACCGGCGCCGGGATCACCAAGCAGGAGGCGCTGCCCACCGTCTATCAACTGTTGATCGGCGCCGCCAAGCTCGGCGAAGTCAGCATCCGGACCGGCTTCGGTTTCGACATCGTCCCCGCCAACCGCGACCTGGCCGGCGCCGAAGTCGAGCTGATCGGCCTCAAGGAACGCGAATACCGCCTCAAGAACGCCCTCCTCGCCGGCCACGCCAATCATGACTTCATCCTGATCGACTGTCCGCCGGCGCTGAACATGCTGACGGTCAACGGACTGGTCGCCGCCGATTCGGTGCTGATTCCCATGCAGTGCGAGTACTATGCCCTGGAGGGGCTTTCCGACCTCGTCGAAACGCTGCGCAAGGTGCGGACCCACCTCAACGCCCGCCTTGAGATCGAGGGTCTGCTGCGCACCATGTACAACGCGCAGAGCACCCTGACCCAGCAGGTTTCCGGCGAACTGGAACGCCATTTCGGCAACAAGGTCTATCGGACCATCGTGCCGCGCAACGTCCGGCTGGCCGAGGCGCCGTCCTACGGCAAACCGGTCATTGCCTTTGACAAAAGCTCCAAGGGCGCGCAGGCCTACAGCGCGCTGGCCAGGGAAATTCTCGAAAGGGTCGCACCATGATGAAGATGAAAGGACTCGGCCGCGGCCTCGACGCACTGCTTTCCGGCAGCGACCGGCCGCATGGCGACGAACAGCGGAATCTGCCGGTGGATCGCCTGCGTCCCGGCAAGTATCAGCCGCGGACGCAGATGGATGAAGGCTCGCTGGGCGAACTGGCGGCGTCGATCCGGGTCCAGGGCGTCATGCAGCCGATCCTCGTGCGCGCCGTCGATGGCACGCCGGGCGCCGAACGCTACGAAATCGTCGCCGGCGAACGCCGCTGGCGTGCCGCGCAACTGGCCGGTCTCGGCGAAGTTCCGGTGCTGATCCGCAGCATTCCCGATGAGCAGGCGCTGGCGATGGCGCTGATCGAGAACATCCAGCGCGAAAACCTCAACCCGCTCGAGGAAGCGCAAGGTCTGCAGCGGCTGATCGACGAATTCGGCCTGACCCACCAGCAGGCTGCCGATGCGGTCGGCCGTTCGCGCCCCGCCGCGACCAATTTGCTCCGTCTGCTGCAGTTGACCGCAGCCGTCCAGGAATTGCTGATGTCCGGCAAGCTGGACATGGGCCACGCCCGGGCGCTTCTGCCGCTGGCCGGCGCGCAACAGGTCGCGCTCGCCCAGCGCATCGTGCACAAAGGTCTTTCGGTGCGCGAGGCCGAGCGGTTGGTGCAGCACCTGCTGAGTCCGCCGCGGAAAGCTCCGGAAGGGGCTGTGGACCGCGATCTTCTGCGTTTGCAGGAGGAACTTTCCGACGGCCTGGGAGCCAGTGTCGCAATCCATTCAAACAAGAAGGGGGCGGGCAAGGTCACCATCGAGTTCGGAAGTCTCGACCAGCTGGACGGCCTGATTTCGCGTCTGCGCGGGTGATCGATGGCAGAAAGCGGATGGTCTCGCCAGGGTGGGCGGATACCGCCTTTGTGCGACGCAACAATTGACTCATTCACGGCACTTCATTACAATCGAGGAGTTTTCAGTCGGGGTCTGTCGTGCACCCGCATGTGAGCTGGATACTCAGCCGACAAGCGGCGCTGGCGATACTCCTGGGGGGCATCACCTGGGTGTTGGTCGGCAGCAATGCGGCGGTCTCGATTCTGATCGGGGGATCAATCGGCCTCATCGCCAACGCGGGTTATGTCCTGCGGGCCATGCGGGTGTCGACGGGAGATGACCCGCTCAGGCTGTATCGGGCGCAGTCGGCCGGGGAGGGATTGAAGTTCGCTCTGACCTTCGCCGGGTTTGCGCTGGTGTTCTGGGGGTACCAGGAGGTCGCGGCGCTGCCGCTCTTTCTTGGCTATGCATCGACATTCGTCATCTTCTGGATGGCACTCTTGAAGCAACGCTAGGCTGATGGGAGAAATCATGAGCGCTGAAGGCGGCCTGACCACAACGGGTTATATCCAACACCACCTGACCAACCTGACCGTCTGTTCGGACGCGGCCAGGGATGCGGCCGGCCATTGTCAGGGGTTCTGGACCTTTCACCTCGACACCCTGCTGGTTTCCGGCATCCTCGGTCTGCTCGTCTTCGGGCTGATGGCCAAGGTGGCGGGCAAGGCCACTTCCCGGGTGCCTGGCGGGCTGCAGAATTTCGTCGAAATGGTCGTCGGCCTGGTCGATCAGCAGGTCAAGGACACCTTCCACGGCAAGAGCGCCCTCGTCACCCCGCTCGCCATCACCATCTTCGTCTGGGTGTTCGTAATGAACGCCATGGACCTGATCCCGGTCGACTTCCTGCCGCTCGCCCTAGGCGCCGTCGGTGTGCATTACTTCAAGGCGGTTCCGACGACCGACCCCAACCTGACCTTCGCGATGTCGATCACGGTGTTCCTGATCACCATTTTCATGGGCCTGAAGATCAAAGGGTTCGGCCACTTCATGCACGAAGTCTTCGCGGTCCCGTTCGGCCTCAAGCTCGCCCCGGTCAACCTCCTGTTCCGTATCGTCGAAGAAATCGCCCGGCCGATCTCGTTGTCCCTGCGTCTCTTCGGCAACATGTACGCCGGCGAAATGGTGTTCATCCTGATCGCCCTGCTCGGCATCTGGCAGCTTCCCCTGGCTCTGCCCTGGGCGCTGTTCCACATCCTGATCATCACCCTGCAAGCCTTCGTGTTCATGATGCTGACCATCGTATACATGTCCATGGCCGCAGAGTCGCACTAGGCGTTCTGGCAGTTTCCCGTAGTTTCTGACTTCAACCGCAACAACCCACCTTACTGAGGAGCAAACATGGAACTCGCAACCGTTCTCTCCAACACCGCCATCGCTGTGGCCATCCTGATCGGCGCCGGTGCCCTGGGCACCGCCATCGGCTTCGGCATCCTCGGCGGCCGTTTCCTGGAAGGCGCTGCCCGTCAGCCGGAAATGATCCCCACGTTGCAGGTCAAGATGTTCATCGTCGCCGGTCTGCTCGATGCGGTGACCATGATCGGCGTTGGTATCGCCCTGTTCATGCTCTTCGCCAATCCGTTCATCGCCCTGGTCAAGTAATCATCCGCGCGCCTGTAACCCTTATTACTAGGAGGTTAGCGTGAGCATTAACGCTACACTGATCGGTCAGGCAATCTGGTTTGCAGTCTTCATCTGGATCACGATGAAGTATGTCTGGCCGCCGCTGCAAAGGGCGATGGCAGCCCGTCAAGCGCAGATTGCCGAAGGCCTGGCAGCGGCCGAACGTGGCAAGCACGAGCAGGACCTTGCCGCCAAGCGTTCCGCCGATGCGCTGCGCCAAGCCAAGGAGAAATCCGCGGAAATCGTGGCGCAAGCAGAAAAGCGAGCGCAGCAGATCGTCGACGAAGCCAAGGGCAACGCCAAGGTCGAAGCCGACAAGGTCGTTGCCGGCGCCAAGGCGGAGATCGACCAGGAAGTCGAACGCGCCAAGCAGCATTTGCGTGAGCGCGTCGCCGAACTGGCGGTTGCCGGCGCCGAAAGGATCCTGCGCAAGGAAGTCAACGCATCCGTGCATGCCGACATGCTGGCTGCCCTGAAACAGGACCTGTAAGCGATGGCCGAATCCGTCACGATCGCCCGCCCGTACGCTGAAGCCCTGTTTCGCGCGGCCAAGGAAAGCGGCAAGCTGGCCAAGTGGGCCGGGCAGGTTTCGCTGCTCGGCCAGGTGGCCGCCAATCCCGAGGTCCGCATGGCCATCGGCGATCCAAATGTGGCGGTCACGCAACTGGTCGAGCTGTTCCGGTCCGCCTGCGGCAAGGGGGCGGATGCGGAGCTTTCCAATTTTATCCAGCTGCTTTCCAACAACGACCGGCTTGGGCTGCTGCCCGAGATCGCCGCCCTGTTCGAAAGCTACAAGCAGGCTGAAGAAGGCACCAAGCAGGCCGAGATCCTCTCGGCGTTCCCGATCAACGCATCGCAGGTCAAGGCGCTTGTTCCCCAACTCGAGGCGGTATTCAAGACAAGACTCGAGGCTTCGGTTTCCGTCGATCCCGAACTGATTGGCGGCATCAAGGTAATCGTCGGCGACCAGATGCTGGATGCGTCTGTCCGCGGCAAGCTGGACGCCATGGCTACGGCACTGAACAACTAGGAGAAATTCATGCAGTTGAATCCTTCCGAAATTTCTGAACTGATCAAGAGCAAGATTCAGAATCTGCAAGGCGCATCGGAAGTGCGCACGCAGGGCACGGTAGTCTCGGTTACCGACGGTATCTGCCGCATTCACGGCCTGCAGGATGTCATGCAGGGCGAGATGCTGGAATTCCCCGGCAACACCTTCGGCATGGCGCTGAACCTCGAGCGCGATTCCGTTGGTTCCGTTGTTCTCGGCGAGTACGAGCACATCTCCGAAGGCGACGTCGTCAAGACGACCGGCCGCATTCTCGAAGTCCCCGTCGGCCCCGAACTGCTCGGCCGCGTCGTCAACTCGCTGGGCCAGCCGATCGACGGCAAGGGGCCGATCAACGCCAAGCTGAGCGACAAGATCGAAAAGGTCGCGCCCGGCGTCATCTGGCGCAAGTCGGTTTCGCAGCCGGTGCAGACCGGTCTGAAGTGCGTTGACTCGATGGTGCCCATCGGCCGTGGCCAGCGCGAGTTGATCATCGGTGACCGCCAGACCGGCAAGACCGCCGTTGCCGTCGACACGATCATCAACCAGAAGGGCAAGGATCTGTTCTGCGTCTATGTCGCCGTCGGCCAGAAGGCTTCGACCATCGCCAACGTCGTGCGCAAGCTCGAAGAGCATGGCGCCATGGAATACACGGTCGTCGTTGCCGCTTCGGCTTCCGAATCCGCCGCGCTGCAGTACATCGCGCCGTACGCCGGGTGCACGATGGGCGAGTACTTCCGCGATCGCGGCCAGGACGCCCTGATCATCCATGACGACCTGACCAAGCAGGCCTGGGCCTACCGTCAGGTGTCGTTGCTGCTGCGCCGTCCGCCGGGCCGTGAAGCCTACCCGGGTGACGTGTTCTATCTCCACTCCCGCCTGCTGGAACGCGCCGCCCGCGTTTCCGATGCCTGGGTCGAGAAGCTGACCGGTGGCGAAGTCAAGGGCAAGACCGGTTCGCTGACCGCGCTGCCGGTGATCGAAACCCAGGCGGGCGACGTTTCCGCCTTCGTTCCGACCAATGTCATCTCGATTACCGACGGCCAGATCTTCCTGGAAACCGACCTCTTCAATGCCGGTATCCGCCCCGCCATCAACGCCGGTATCTCGGTGTCGCGGGTTGGCGGCGCCGCCCAGACCAAGCTGATCAAGAAGCTCGGCGGCGGTGTCCGTCTGGCCCTCGCCCAGTACCGCGAACTCGCGGCCTTCGCGCAGTTTGCCTCCGACCTCGACGAAGCGACCCGCAAGCAGCTCGAGCGTGGCCGCCTGGTGACCGAGCTGATGAAGCAGCCGCAGTATTCGCCGATGAGCATTTCCGAAATGGCCGTCACGCTGTATGCAGCCGACAAGGGCTATTTCGATGACGTCGAAGTCAAGCGGGCTCTCGAATGCGAAAAGGGAATGATCGGCTACCTGAAGGCGCACTGCGCGGACGTCATGAACAAGATGCAGTCCACCGCGGAGCTCGACGGCGAAGCCGAGAAGCTGCTCGCCGCCGGCATAGCCGCCTTCAAGAGCAGCTGGGCCTGATCCGGGAGAAAGCCATGGCTAGCGGCAAGGAAATTCGCAACAAGATCAAGAGCGTCGAAAACACGCGCAAGATCACCAAGGCCATGGAAATGGTGGCCGCATCCAAAATGCGCAAGGCGCAGGACCGGATGCGGGCTGCCCGGCCCTATGGCGAGAAGATCCGGCGTGTTGCGGCAAACCTCTCCCATGCCCTCAGCGAGTACAAGCACCCGTTCCTCATCAAGCGTGATCCCGTGCGTACCGCCGGCCTGATCCTCATCACCTCCGACAAGGGCCTGTGCGGCGGTCTCAACTCCAATGTCCTGCGCATGGCCCTCGGCCACATGAAGGATTTTGACGCCCAGGGCAAGAAGTATCAGGTGACCTGCATCGGCAACAAGGGTTTCGGTTTCATGCAGCGCATGGGCGGCAAGGTCGTTTCCCACATCACCGGCATCGGCGATACGCCGCACCTCGAGAAGCTGATCGGACCGGTCAAGGTGCAGCTCGATGCCTACCTGAAGGGCGAGATCGACGCGCTCTTCATCGGTTACACGCGTTTCATCAACACGATGAAGCAGGAGCCGGTGTTCGAGCAATTGCTTCCGTTGTCCGGCGAGGCGATCGGCTCGGCCAAGTCGAAGTGGGACTACATCTACGAACCGGACTCCAAGGCCGTCATCGACGACCTGCTGATCCGTTATGTCGAGGCTTTGATCTATCAGGCCGTGGCCGAGAACATGGCCTCCGAGCAGTCTGCCCGGATGGTCGCCATGAAGTCTGCTTCCGACAACGCCAAGAACGTCATCGGTGAATTGAAGCTGATCTACAACAAGACCCGTCAGGCCGCGATTACCAAGGAACTGTCGGAAATCGTGGGCGGCGCCGCCGCCGTCTGATGCAAACGGAAAGCTTTTAATTTTTGGGGATTTGAATATGAGTCAAGGTTCCATCGTTCAGTGCATCGGCGCCGTTGTGGACATCCACTTTCCGCGCGATGCGATGCCCAAGGTGTATGACGCGCTCAAGCTCGATGCCTCCGAATCCAACGGCATGGCCGAAGACGGCCTGACCTTCGAGGTTCAGCAGCAACTGGGTGACGGCGTGGTCCGCACCATCGCCATGGGTTCCTCCGACGGCCTGCGCCGCGGGATGAAGGTCAACAACACCGGCGCGGCTATTTCCATCCCGGTCGGCATGGGCACACTGGGCCGCATCATGGACGTTCTCGGGCGTCCGATCGACGAAGCCGGTCCGATCGAGGGCAACGAACTCCGTGCGATTCACGCCACCGCACCCAAGTTCGACGAGCTTTCCTCGTCGGTGGACCTGCTCGAGACCGGCATCAAGGTCATCGACCTGATCTGCCCGTTCGCCAAGGGCGGCAAGGTCGGTCTGTTCGGCGGCGCCGGCGTCGGCAAGACCGTCAACATGATGGAACTCATCAACAACATCGCCAAGCAGCACTCGGGTCTGTCCGTGTTCGCCGGCGTCGGCGAGCGTACCCGCGAGGGCAACGACTTCTACCACGAGATGAAGGAATCCAACGTTCTCGACAAGGTGGCGATGGTCTTCGGTCAGATGAACGAGCCGCCGGGCAACCGTTTGCGCGTCGCGCTGACCGGCCTGACCATGGCCGAGCGTTTCCGCGACGACGGGCGTGACATCCTGCTGTTCATCGACAACATCTACCGCTTCACGCTGGCCGGTACCGAAGTATCCGCGCTGCTCGGCCGCATGCCGTCCGCCGTCGGCTATCAGCCGACGCTGGCCGAGGAGATGGGCCGCCTGCAGGAGCGCATCACGTCGACCAAGGTCGGCTCGATCACCTCCATCCAGGCCGTCTATGTGCCTGCCGATGACCTGACCGACCCCTCCCCGGCGACGACCTTCCTCCACCTCGACTCGACGGTCGTGCTGTCGCGTGACATCGCGGCGCTCGGTATCTACCCGGCGGTCGATCCGCTCGACTCCACCTCCCGTCAGCTCGACCCGCAGGTTGTCGGCGAGGAGCATTACGATGTCGCCCGCGCCGTACAGATGACCCTCCAGAAGTACAAGGAACTGCGCGACATCATCGCCATTCTGGGCATGGACGAACTGTCGCCGGAAGACAAGCTGGTCGTCTACCGCGCCCGCAAGATCCAGCGTTTCCTTTCGCAGCCGTTCCACGTCGCCGAGGTCTTCACCGGTTCCCCAGGCAAGTACGTTTCCCTCAAGGACACGATCAAGGGGTTCAAGGGGATCTGCGCCGGCGAATACGATCAACTGCCGGAGCAGGCGTTCTACATGGTCGGCGGTATCGAGGAAGTCATCGAGAAGGCCAAGACGCTGCAGTAATCCGGTCCCAGCATAGGAGCCATCCATGGCAATTTCTGTTCATTGTGACGTCGTCAGCGCTGAGGAGTCGATCTTCTCCGGCGAGGTCGAGATCGGGGTCTTTCCCGGCGAAGCCGGCGAACTGGGCATCCTGCCCCACCACACGCCGCTGCTCACCCGCATCAGGCCGGGCACCATCCGTCTCAAGGTGCAGGGGCAGAGCGACTTCGAGCTGGTCTACGTCTCCGGCGGCATGCTGGAGGTTCAGCCGGGCATGATCACCGTCTTGGCCGACACCGCGATTCGCGCCCATGATCTGGACGAAGCCAAGGCGCTCGAAGCCAAGAAGCGTGCCGAGGAAGCTCTCGCCAATCGCCAGGCCGAAACGAACTACGCTTCCGCCGAAGCCGAGCTTGCCCAGGCGCTCGCGCAATTGCAGGCAATCCGGCGCTTGCGCAACGCGATCCACTGAGTCGGCAGCACAAGCGAAAAAAAGGCAGCTTCGGCTGCCTTTTTTGTCGGCAGGGTGTCCCTCAGGATGAAAGCCGGGAAATCCGCTTCTCCAGACGCGCCAGATCGTCACGCAGGCGATCGACATCGGCGCAGAAAAGCTCCAGTTCGGCGGCACGCGTCACCAGCGCCGATTCCTCGGTTGCGAATTCCGCCAGGTTGCCCCCCAGCCTGTGCGCCAGCGAACGCTGCCAGGCCAGCCCATCGCCAAGCAGCCGTGCGATCCGGCGCGCCGGAATGTCGCCGACCAGCCCGGCAAGGTCGGCCTCGTAGTCCCAGCGCAGATTGCGGAAGACAAAGGCAAGCGTTTCGGCAAAACTCGCCGCCCCGCTGAGTCTTGCCGACGCCAGAACGCTCGCCGCATCGAACAGCAGGCGGACGGGCGCGTCGGCGGGGAATGCGACCGTCACCGAAGGCGACTCCCCGGTACTGGCAGCGCGCAGGGATCCGTTCTCGGTCACCGTCATCGGCAGCGGAGCGGGACCGCCCTCTATCCGGAACGTTTGCCCGGCGAAAGCTCCGAGACGCTGGCGCGCCCAGTCCTCGCGCGCCAGGAGGTGGTTCAGGACGGGAACCAGCAGGTCGACCAGCGCCGCCATCAGTTCGCCTGCCGGATGCCGGCAGCGGCCCCGCCCCCCGGCCGCCTCGCCTCGCCATCCGGAACCGGCAGGCCGCGGGCCAGCAACGGGAGGCTGTGCATCGACACTCCGGACTAGAACTTGAAGCCGCGGTGCAGGGCGACCACGCCCAGCGCCATGTTGAAATATTCGACCTTGTCGAATCCCACCCCTTCCATCATCCGTTTGAGTTCCTCCTGGTCCGGGTGCACGCGGATCGACTCGGAAAGATAGCGGTAGCTGTCCGCGTCGTTGGTCACGAGTTTGCCGACGCGCGGGATCACATGAAAGGAATAGAAGTCGTAGGCTGGCGCCAGCGGCTTCCAGATCTGCGAAAACTCGAGCACCAGAAGCCGGCCACCTGGTCTCAGGACGCGGTACATCTCGCCCAGGGCGACCTCCTTGTGCGTCATGTTGCGCAGGCCGAAGGCCACGGTCACGCAGTCGAACCAGTCATCGGGAAATGGCAGCTTCTCCGCATCGCACTGGGCGGTCGGAACCATGTGGCCCTTGTCCGCGAGGCGATCCCGGCCACGGGCGAGCATGGCGTTGTTGATGTCGGTCAACCAGACCTGGCCGCTCGCCCCGACGCTCCTGGCGAAGGCAAGCGCCAGATCGCCGGTGCCGCCGGCGACATCGAGGACGCGCGAGCCATCGCGGACCCCGCTGCGCTGGATGGTGAAGGCCTTCCACAGCCGGTGCATGCCGCCCGACATCAGGTCGTTCATCAGGTCGTAGCGACTGGCGACGGAGTCGAAGACGTCGGCGACGCGCCGCGCCTTGTCGCGCTCCTCGACCGTCTCGTAGCCAAAATGGGTGGTCTCGCTTTTCATGTTTTCAGTGATGTTGACCGCAACTGCCGCCTTTTGGGGGCGAACTGGTGTCGATATCCCGGGAAAGCCCCTGAGCGTCGATCTGCTTCAGGTATTCCCGCCACAGTTCGTCGCGATGCCGGCCGAGATTGTGCAGCAGATCCCAGGAGTAGAGCCCGCTGTCGTGACCGTCGGAGAAGACCAGCCGTACGGCGTAGGTTCCAACGGGCTCGATGCGCTCGATCTCGACGTCTCTCTTGCCGGTCTGCAGCACTTCCTGCCCGGGGCCGTGACCGCGCGCCTCGGCCGACGGGGTGAATACCCGCAGGAGCTCGCAGCCCAGCTCGAAGCGCTCGCCGTCCGCATAGCAGAGTTCGAGGATGCGCGATTTGCGGTGCAACCTGATGTCGGTGGGAACCGGGGTATCCCGTTCGATGCCAGCCATGACAGCCTCCAGTAAAGGACGCTAGTTTAGCGCACTCGAGGCCGCCGGGAGCGCGCCGGCTCAAGGCATCTCGTAGCTGACCCGTTCGAAATCGACGCCGCGTTGCCGGACGTGCTTCATGCGCACCGTCCACGACTTGCCTTCGCCAAGGAGTTCCAGCGATCCGCTGGCCTGGTAGACGCCGGTCGGCAGGACGAGTGAGCCCTCCTGACCGATGGCCTCCACCGGCGGCAGCAGAAAGGCCCGGACGAAGCGGTCGGCGTGGCCGGGCCGGATGGAAGCGCGGCGCACGCCAACCGCCTCGGGCATGCCGGGCAGAACCGCGACGCCGGCCAGGATGCCCCCCGCGTGCTCCTGCATGAGCCAGGTCGCCTGCCCGAGGATGAAGCTCTGGCCGTCATGCGGACAGACCGCCAGCAACTGGCTGTGGGCGATCCGCTCGCCGGCGTTGCTGCGTCCGAGGCGGAAGCCGTTGGCCGAATGGTTGATCACCGTCCATTCGTCGGTCGAATAATTGACGCGCGGCTTGATGTTGAGCCCCAATCCTGGCGCGGCGCGGTCACGGAAAGTGAACACCTCGTCGAATTGCCCTCTTCCGTAGATGCTGCCCGAATCCGGCTGGGCGAATTCCTTGCCACCGACGAAATAATGGATGGCTTCGAAACCGATGGCGACCCTTGCCGCGCCGTGCGACGGGAAGCGGCGGAAGCGGCGCGGCGACGCCGTCTGGGTCCACGGCCTCGAGAGATGCTCGAGCAGCCTTCGGACGTGTCCCGATGTCTCCTCGCCGAGGCCGAGTTGCGAGGGCGTCAGGCGCTGCTGCAGCTGCGACACCATGTGGCTGATCTGCAGGCCGAGTCGGGTGGTATCGAGCCAGCGCGCGTCGCCGCCGATGTTTTCGCTGGACCCGGCCTGATGCAGCGCCTGATCCTTCGTCAGTTCAATGAGATAGGGCGGGATCTCGTACTCGTCCTCGAGAGGATGGAGCGCGACCAGCGGCGCCCACATGCCGGCCCAGCGGCGGATCAGCGTGAGGTCGCGGACCGTGTTGCCGTAGGGATTGGCGATCTCGATCAGCAAGAGCGTGACGTAGGCCGCCGCGCAGTGTGTCGCCTGCAGATCGCTTTCCAGCAAGTCATTGACCGGGGTACAGCTCACACCCCGCCGCTCGGCGGCTTCGTAATGGCCGTGGAGCTCGAGCCAGATGCCGCCGGGCAATTCGCGCCGCGCGCGAAAGTGCTCGATGATGATCAGCCCGGTGTAGTAGATACAACGATGCTGGATGGTCGCGAGCAGATTCGAATGCTGGGGATCGTCCGGGTCCGGCTCCTGCATGCGCGCGCACAGCGCATACGCCGTGGTCATGCGGCGCCACGCCGCGACCACCCGCTGGAAGCTCTCTTCCTGCTCGTCGCCGAGAACCAGCGCCTTGTTGTGGTAACGCCGGGCGATCTCCTCCTCGATGAAGCAGAGCGGAACCCTGGCCTGCTCGAGGAGAGACAACAGGACGCCGGCGTCCGGCGGGTTCTCGATCAGCGCATCGAGGAATGAACCGACCTGCTGCTCGGCGAGCGGCGGGTTGGCCAGCGACAGCTGTGACAGATAGTGCGATCCCGCCTGCAGGTCGGGGATGTTCAGCGAGGGCGATGGCATGTTCATGGTTGTCCGCCTTGCGGTTCGTCAGGATGAAGTTGTTCGCGCAGCGCCCGGCGCATGGCGTCGGCGCTGACGACAGGTCGTCGGCGAAGGGGTTCGCGTTGCGGGCTTGCCCAGATCGGCCCGGGGAAATGGCGATCGTCCTGCCAGCGCGGAATGACGTGCCAGTGCACATGCGGCGTCATGTTGCCGAGAGAGGCGAGATTCATCTTGTCGGGAGCGAACAGCGAACGCACGACCTCCTCGACGGCGAAAACCACGTTCATCAGGGCAATGCGCTCGCCGGGCGCGAGATCGGTCATCTCGCGAACGTGGGCGGTCCACACGACGCGGCAGAAACCCGGGTAATCGGAATCCTCCACCAGCACGACACGCCAGGTCGCCGACTCCCAGAGGACCGTCCCGCCCACCCCGGCGCAAAACTCGCAGCTGTCCATTTCGCCTCCCCCGACTCCGCAATGTTGCAAGGATTGCACCTGCATAACAATACTGCAAGTGCTTCCGCGACCGTGGCCGGCGACTGCCCGGCCGATCCGTGCAGGCGGGTCCGAATCAGAGCAACACCCGCTCGATGCCGCCGTGGTTGGCGCGGTCGACGTAGCCGGAGGCCCAGTTTTCGCCCAGCAGATGCTTCGCCATCTCGACGACGATGTAATCCGCCCGGGTGCCAGCGTCGTCATCGAAGCGCGACAGGCCCTGCAGGCAGGCCGGGCACGACGTCAGGATCCTGACCTCGCCGCTGAAGTCATCGGCGCGCAGGCGGGCGGCCACCTTGCCGATTTCCTCCTGCTTCCGGAATTTTACCTGCGTCGCGACATCCGGTCGCGAATAGGCGAACGAGCCGGCGTCGCCGCAGCAGCGATCGCTCAGCGGCACCTCCTGGCCGATCAGCGCCTTGGTCACGGCGAGCGGCGCGTAGGTCTTGATCGGCGTGTGGCAGGGGTCGTGATACATGTAGCGCGCGCCGCTGACGCCGTCGAGCTTGACACCCTTCTCCATCAGGTATTCGTGGATGTCGAGCAGGCGGCAGCCGGGGAAGATCTTCTCGAACTGGTACTGCTGCAGCTGATCCATGCAGGTGCCGCAGGAGACGATTACCGTCCTGATGTCGAGATAGTTCAGCGTGTTGGCGACGCGGTGGAAGAGCACGCGGTTGTCGGTGGTGATCTTCTGGCCCTTCTCGTCGTCGCCCGACGCCGTCTGCGGATAGCCGCAGCACAGGTAGCCCGGCGGCAGCACGGTGGTGGCGCCGATCTCGTAGAGCATCGCCTGTGTCGCCAGGCCGACCTGCGAGAACAGGCGTTCGGAGCCGCAGCCCGGAAAATAGAAAACCGCGTCCGATTCCTCGGTGGTCTTCCGCGGATTGCGGATGACCGGGATGACCTTGTCGTCCTCGATGTCGAGCAGCGCGCGCGCGGTGCGCTTCGGCAGGTTGCCCGGCATCGGCCGGTTGAGGAAGTGGATGACCTGTGTCCTGATCGTCGGCGCGCCGAGCGATGCCGGCGGGTGGGTGCGGGTGTTCCCGATCAGGCCGATGGTCTTCGCCAGCCGGTGGGCCAGGCGCTGCGCCTTGAAGCCGAAGTCCATCATCACGGCGCGCATCAGCTTGATCGTCGCCGGATCCTTGATGGTCAGGAAGGCCATCGCCGTCGCCGTGCCCGGGCTGAAACGCTTCCTGCCCTGTTTCCTGAGGAAATTGCGCATGGCGACCGAAACATCGCCGAAATCGATGTCGACCGGGCACGGCTTGACGCAGCGGTGGCAGACCGTGCAGTGTTCGGCGACGTCGTTGAACTCGTCGAAATGCTTGAGCGAAACGCCGCGCCGCGTCTGTTCCTCGTACAGGAAGGCCTCGACCAGCAGCGAGGTGGCGAGGATCTTGTTGCGCGGCGAGTAGAGCAGGTTGGCGCGCGGCACGTGCGTCGAACAGACCGGCTTGCACTTTCCGCAGCGCAGGCAGTCCTTGACCATGCCGGAAATCTTGCCGATTTCGGACTGCTCCATGATCAGCGATTCGGTGCCGAGCAGGCTGAACGATGGTGTGTAGGCGTTGCCCATGTCGCCGCCGGGCATCAGCTTGCCCTTGTTGAAGCGGCCTTCCGGATCGACCTGCTGCTTGTAGGCGCGGAAGGGGCCGATTTCGGCTTCGGTCAGGAATTCGAGCTTGGTGATGCCGATGCCGTGCTCGCCGGAAATGACTCCGTCCAGTCCGCGCGCCAGATGCATGATGCGTTCGACCGCCCGGTGCGCCGTCTGCAGCATCTCGTAGTTGTCGGAGTTGACCGGGATGTTGGTATGCACGTTGCCGTCGCCGGCGTGCATGTGCAGCGCGACGAAGACGCGGCCGCGCAGCACTTCCTTGTGGATCGCGTCGATGCGCTCGACGATCGGCCGGTAGACGCCGCCGTCGAAGATCTTGGTCAGGCGCGCCTTCAACTCCTGCTTCCACGACGTGCGCACCGAGTAGTCCTGCATCCGGTGGAACAGCGTCGGGTTGGCCGCCTTGTTGGTCAGATCGCCGGCCACCACGCCGCGGGAAGGGAAATGCGGCTCGGCCTCGGCCAGCGGCAGGTCGAGGTTGTCGAGCAGCCACTGCCAGCGCCGGCGAACCGTTGCGACATGGTCGAGAGCCGCCTGACGGCGGTCGCCGATCAGCACGTCCTTGTCGAGGTTGGCGTCGCCCGAATGCAGCGGCAGGTCGCCTGTCAGAAACCCGCTCAGCGCGTCGCACAGCGCCAGCTTGTTCTGCGTCGACAGCTCGATGTTGATGCGCTCGATGCCGTCGCAATAGTCGCCCATGCGCGGCAGCGGGATGACCACATCCTCGTTGACCTTGAAGGCGTTGGTGTGGCGCGAGATGGCGGCGGTGCGCGAACGGTCGAGCCAGAATTTCCTGCGCGTTTCGCCGTCGACCGCGATGAAGCCCTCGGCGGCGCGCTGGTTGCACATGCGAACGACCTCGGAGGCGGCGGTCATCACCGCCTTCTCGTCATGGCCGACGAGGTCGCCGATCAGCACCATCTTCGGCCGGCCGTGGCGCTTCGCCTTGGTCGCGTAGCCGACCGCCTTCACGTAACGCTCGTCCATGTGTTCGAGGCCAGCCAGCTGGACGCCCGCCGCATGGCCGGCGCCACCCGGCTTGAACCAGTCGGTGATGTCGACGATCGCCGGCACCGCCTCGCGCACCTGGCCGAAAAATTCGAGACAGACGGTGCGCGCCACCGGCGGCATCTTGTGCAGCACCCAGCGCGCGGCGACGATGATGCCGTCGGTGCCTTCCTTCTGCACCCCCGGCACGCCGCCGAGGAACTTGTCGGTGACGTCCTTGCCCAGCCCCATCTTGCGGCAGGCGGCGCCCGGCATGGTCAGGATTTCCTCGCCGAGCAGTTTCTTGCCACGCGGGTCGAAGCGCTTGAGGCGGAATTCGACCTTTTCCTGCTCGTGGATCTTGCCGTAGTTATGGTTCAGGCGTTCGACTTCCAGCCAGTTGCCGTCCGGGTCGACCATCTTCCACCAGGCCAGGTTGTCGAGCGCGGTGCCCCACAGCACGGCCTTCTTGCCACCGGCGTTCATCGCGATGTTGCCGCCGATGCACGAGGCCGAGGCCGAGGTCGGATCGACCGCGAAGACACGGCCGGCTGCCGAGGCGGCTTCGGAAACGCGCTCGGTGACGACGCCGGCGCCGGTGCGGATGGTGGCATAAGGGGTTTGGTGGCCGGCCAGCACCAGTTCCTCGACCGGCCCGATGTCGATCAGCTTCTCGGTGTTGATCACCGCCGAGTACGGCGTCAGCGGCACGGCGCCGCCGGTGTAGCCGGTGCCGCCGCCGCGCGGGACGATGGTCAGGCCGGCCTTGATGCAGCCGCGCACGAGGTGGCCGATCTCCTCCTCGGTATCCGGCGTGAGGACGACGAAAGGATACTCGACGCGCCAGTCGGTGGCATCCGTCACATGCGAGACGCGGGCGAGCCCGTCGAAGGCGATGTTGTCGCGGCGCGTGTGCTTGCCGAGGATGCGCAGGGTCTTGCGGCGCAGGTCGCGGGTTTCGGAAAAGCGCCTGGCGAAGCGGTCGACCGCTGCCCGCGCCGCCTCGACCAGGCGCCCGACCTTGGCCGAGCGCTGCGAGTCCTCGCTTTCGGTCGCCGCGCGGCGCTTCTCGACTTCGGCCAGGCGGTGGCGCAGGGCGGCGACCAGCGCGTCCCGCCGTTCCTCGTTGTCGAGCAGGTCGTCTTCCAGATAGGGATTGCGCTGCACGACCCAGATGTCGCCGAGCACCTCGTAGAGCATGCGTGCCGAGCGGCCGGTGACGCGCTCGCCGCGCAGTTCGTCGAGCACCGCCCAGTTTTCGGCGCCGAGCAGCCGGATGACGATCTCGCGGTCGGAGAACGACGTGTAGTTGTAGGGGATTTCACGCAGGCGGACAGTCATCGGTGCAGCCGGGATCCGTCAAAAAGCAGATTTTAGCGTATTGCAGCGCAGCATGCCGGCCGGGGGGTGCGATTGGGTGCGATTCAAACTGACGTATTCAAGCGGCCTGCCGGAAGGGATTGTTCCAATAGTTGAGCCATTGGTGATTGGCGCGATGGAGGCGCAAGGCCAACAGGTATTTGGCGTTGTGGGTGCGCCACCATGCGCCGGGACGTTTGAGTCGCTGTTGGACGAGGTAGCGATGGGCGCTCTCGATCTCGCCGGAACCGATGGGCAGATTCTGGCGTAGCGCTTCATCGTAGTGGAGTTGATCGAGCCGCCCGCTGAGGTAGCGATGACAGACGCGAACGGGCGCCTGGTTGTCCTCGATTCGCGGATCCTCCTGATACGGCTTGAGGGCATCCAGGACGGATTGGGGTTGCCCACGCTTCAAACAGTCCTTTTGCCTTTCCATCCAGGCCTTGGCGTCCTGGTCGGTCGCAGCAATCGCCCGAGCGGCGGCGCCGAGGTAATCGCAGACATGGAAGAAGTCCAGGAGATAGCGTCCATTCCGGCCAAACCGTTCTTCGACTTGATCGGCAATCCAGCACGCGCCGTCGCCGACGGCATGCAGTTGGCTATGGCGACCAAAGCCTGCCCGGCAGGCGGTGTCGAAGAGCATCCGTCCGGCTTGGGCCGC
>JAFLDQ010000005.1 GCA_017302355.1 Dechloromonas sp. | reverse complement strand
AATTCCCTGCACAATCTGATCGATCTCCACGTGCGCGAGGGGACCGATGGCATCGTCGTCGTGGGCACCACCGGCGAGTCGCCGACCGTCGATGTCGCCGAGCACTGCGAACTGATCCGGGTCACGGTCAACCATGCCGCCGGGCGGATTCCCGTGATTGCCGGCACCGGCGCCAATTCCACCGATGAAGCGATCGAGCTGACCGAGTACGCGAAGAGGGCCGGCGCCGACATGGCGCTTTCGGTCGTTCCCTACTACAACAAGCCGACGCAGGAAGGTCTGTATCGCCACTTCAAGGCGATCGCCGAGGCGGTCGAATTGCCGGTTCTGCTCTACAACGTGCCCGGCCGCACGGTGGCCGACATGTCCAATGACACCATACTGCGCCTGGCGCAGGTGCCGGGTATCGTCGGCGTCAAGGACGCGACCGGCAACCTCGACCGCGCCTCCGACCTCATCGCCCGCCGGCCCGAGGGCTTCGCGCTCTACAGCGGTGACGACATGACCTGCGTCGCATCGATCCTGCTCGGCTTCCACGGCAACATCTCGGTCACCGCCAATGTCGCGCCGCGTCTGATGCACGAGATGTGCGTCGCGGCGATTGCCGGCGACGTCGCGCGGGCGCGCGAGATCCACTTCCGGCTGCTCGGCCTGCATCGCGACCTCTTCTGCGAAGCCAACCCGATTCCCGTCAAGTGGGCTGTCCAGCAACTCGGGCTGATGCCGGGCGGCATCCGCCTGCCGCTGACCCCCCTGTCCGAAGCCAACCATGACCGGGTTCTGGCCGCCATGCGCCATGCCGGCCTGCTCGCCTGACGGAGTGAACATGAATCACCGACTTTCGAAGTCCGTACCCCTGCTGACGTTGCTGGCCGTCGCCGTCGCCGGATGCAGCGTCGTTCCGGATTCAAAGAAGATCGACTACAAGTCCGCGGGCAAGGTTCCTTCGCTCGAGGTCCCGCCGGACCTTACGCAGGTGACGCGCGACGATCGCTATGCGGTTCCCGATGCGGCGGGCAAGGGCAGCGCCACCTTCTCGGCCTATACGGCCGAGCGCACGCCGGCGGCCCAGGCGAAGAATTCCGTGGTTCTGCCGCAGGTCGACAAGGTCCGGGTCGAGCGTTCCGGCAACCAGCGCTGGCTGGTGGTGGCTGCGCCCGCGGACAAGCTGTGGGGTCCGGTCAAGGATTTCTGGCAGGAGAACGGCTTCATCATCGCCATCGAACGGCCAGATGCCGGGGTGATGGAGACCGACTGGGCCGAGGATCGCGCCAAGATCGATGACGACATCATCCGCGGCACGCTGGGAAAATTCCTCGATTCCCTGTATTCGACCGGTGAGCGCGACAAGTTCCGGACCCGCTTCGAAGCCGGCGCCGAGCCCGGAACCACCGACATTTTCGTCAGCCATCGCGGCATGGAGGAAGTCTATACCTCGACCTCCAAGGACGAGACGCGCTGGCAACCGCGGGCGGCCAATCCGGAGCTCGAGGCGGAGATGCTGCGGCGCCTGATGGTCAGTCTTGGCGCGGAAAACAAGCGCGCCGAGGCCAGCGTCGCCGCGGCCAAGGCCGAGCCGCGCGCCAGGCTGGCAAGCAGCAACGAAGGGAGCGGAACGCTGGAAGTCTACGAAAGGTTCGATCGCGCGTGGCGCCGGGTTGGCCTGGCTCTGGATCGTGTCGGATTCACCGTCGAGGACCGCGACCGTTCCAAGGGGCTGTACTACGTTCGCTATGTCGATCCGGATGCGAACCTGAAGAAGGGCACCGGCTGGCTCGACAAGCTCAGCTTCTGGAAGAGTTCCGAGCCGGTGGGCAGCGGCAAACCGCAGTACCGCATCCATGTCAGCGAGGCGGGACAGAACAGTGTCGTCCAGGTTCTCTCCAGCGAGGGCGGCACCGACAAGTCGGAAACGGCCAAGAGGATCCTGAGCCTGCTCTATCAGCAGTTGCAGTGATCGGCTTCGCGTCGCTCGGCAGCGGTAGCGCGGGCAATGCGCTGCTCGTCGAAAGCGGCGCCACCTGCCTGATGGTCGATTGCGGTTTCGGGCAGCGCGAGACGTTGCGGCGGCTCGCGCGTCTCCGGCGCGATCCGGCGGACCTGAGCGGGATTCTGGTTACCCACGAGCATGGTGACCATGTCGGCGGCGTATTTCCGTTGGCCCGGCGTTATCGCCTTCCCGTCTGGTTGAGTCACGGAACCCTCGCGGCATGCGCATCCGCGGCGGCCGGCGTCGATGTGCGGATCATCGACAGCCATTTCACCTTCGTGGTCGGATCGCTGGAGATTCAGCCTTTTCCGGTTCCGCACGATGCTCGGGAGCCGGTTCAGTACGTGTTCTCCGACGGTGTCCGGCGACTCGGGCTGCTGACCGATGCCGGTGACGTCACCCGGCACATGCGGGACGTCCTGTCCGGAGTCGACGGGCTGATCCTCGAATGCAATCACGACGCCGCGCTGTTGGCCGCGTCGAACTACCCGGCATCACTGCGGCGCCGGATAGCCGGGCGTCTCGGCCACCTGGAAAACGGCGCGGCAGCGGGACTGTTGCGGGATATCGATTGCAGCCGGCTGCAGCACGTGGTCGCCGCACATCTGAGCGAGCGCAACAACCATCCTTCGCTGGCAATCCGCGCCCTCGCGACTGTGCTCGGCGATGCCGCTGAACGGGTCAGCGTGGCCTGCCAGGAAGCGGGCTTCGACTGGCGCCAACTGGCCTGACGGTCAACAAAAAAGCGGGGCCGCAGCCCCGCTTTCACCGACGACCGAAGAATTACTTCTTGGCTTCCATGCCGGCCATGCCAGCTTGCGGAGCGGCGGCGCCAGCCATGCCAGCCTGTTCGCCGGGCTTGGCGGCTTCCATGCCGGCCATGCCGCCTTGCTTGCCGGCTTCCATGCCAGCCATGCCGGCTTGCGGAGCGGCGGCGCCGGCCATGCCAGCCTGTTCGCCGGGTTTGGCGGCTTCCATGCCGGCCATGCCACCTTGCTTGCCGGCTTCCATGCCGGCCATGCCGGCTTGCGGAGCGGCAGCCGGAGCCGGAGCGGCGGCGGCAGGAGCGGGAGCCGGAGCAGCAGCCTTCGGCTCTTCCTTCTTGCCACAGGCAGTCAGGGCAACGGCAAGCAGAGCAGCAACGAGAACGGACTTATTCATAGGGATATCCTTATCGACAAGAAGAAAAAGTAAGGCAAATATCGATGGTCCTCCGGACCGATCATCGGGCATTATACCGATTTTTCGAATCACAACGGAAAATCAGCAGTCTCTTCCAGTGTCCGGTGTTCACAGGCCGAGGGTTGTCGGGCTGACCGGCGTCCCGCCTTCGGCCCAGATCTCGGAAAAGCGACGCCGATAGTGCATGACCTCGTCCGGTTCGTCGATCAGCAGTTTGCCGCGCGGCTGATTCCGGTCGAAGCGGATCAATGCGTGCGCGTCGTCGACGAGGATCAGAGAATCGCGCAGGTGGGCGAGGTGATCCGGCGTCTGTTGCGCTGCGCAGTTGTGGCTGTAGACGGTCAGCAAGCGGCCGATCAGCGGTTGCCGCTGCTGAAGCGGCTCGCTGTTGCGCAACGCGATGCGCAGAGAGTCCGCTTGCTGTGAAACGAGGTGGGTCGTGAGCGCATTGATGCGCTCCGGCGTCTCGAGGCGCAGCATCGCGAGGTCTTCGTCATAGATCCAGACCTGCCTGGCGGCGAGAGCCAGGATCCGGTCGATCGCCGACTGGTAGTCGCTCCAGGAAGTGAGTAGTTCGCGGGACATGATGCGAAGTTTAGACCATTGGTAGAATTTGTGCTTTTTCGGGGCCGTTCATGCCGATCGCCGTCATCGAGTCCGTCGACCGCGAAGCACGTGGGATCACTTGTCGGGAGGGTCGGACGGTCTTCGTCGACGGCGCCCTCCCGGGTGAAATTGTAGAGTACGCGAGCTTCCGGAGAAAGCGGAGCTATGAAATCGCGCATCTCGTCCGGGTCCACCGCGCTTCGCCTTCCAGGGTCGAGCCACGCTGCGAATATTTCGGCATCTGCGGCGGATGTGCCATGCAGCACCTCGATCTGTCGGCGCAGGTCGCCGTCAAGCAGCGCTTTCTCGAGGACAGCCTGAGCGATATTGGCGGTGTCCGGGCGACGCAGATGCTCCCGCCGGTTCACGGTGCGCCGTGGGGTTATCGGCATCGCGCCCGTCTCGGCGTGCGCAATGTGCCGAAGAGGGGAGGCGTGCTGATCGGCTTCCACGAGTGCCGCAGCAGCTACATCGCCGACATGCGCTCCTGTGCCGTGCTGCCGCCGCATGTCTCGGATCTGTTGCCGCCGCTGCGCGAACTGGTCGCCACCCTCTCGGTATCCGAGCGCCTGCCGCAGATCGAAGCGGCCGTCGGCGAGGAATGCACCGCCCTGGTCCTGCGCATCCTCGAGCCGCTGACCGGCCATGACGAGGGACTCCTGCGAGGGTTTGCCGACCGCCATGGCATCGTCTTTTACCTGCAGCCCAGGGGTCCGGATACGGCGGTTCGCTTCCACCCCGTCTCCGCTCCTGGTCTGTCGTATCTGCTTCCCGAGTTCGGCCTCGAATACGAGTTCCGGCCGACCGATTTCACCCAGGTCAACCATGCGGTGAACCGCATTCTGGTGCGCCGGGCAATGGGTCTGCTCGATCCGCAGCCGGGCGAGCGGGTCGCCGACCTGTTCTGCGGCCTTGGCAATTTCACGCTGCCGATTGCCTGTTCGGGCGCTTCGGTGATCGGGGTGGAAGGCAATCGGGCGCTCGTCGAGCGCGGGCGAGAAACCGCGGTTGCCAACGGCCTCGCCGATCGCGCCGAGTTCAGGGTCGCCAACCTGTTCGCATGCACGCCGGAAACGCTGGCAGCCCTCGGGCAGTTCGACAGGATGCTGATCGACCCGCCGCGCGAGGGCGCGATCGCGGTGGTCAAGGCGCTTCCGGCAGACGGCCCACGGCGCATCGTCTATGTCTCATGCAATCCGGCAACGCTGGCGCGTGACGCGGCGGTGCTCGTTCACGTCAAGGGCTATTCCTTCAGGGCCGCCGGGGTCGTGAACATGTTCCCGCAGACCGGCCATGTCGAGTCGGTTGCGGTTTTCGAGAGGGCATGAAAAAGGGCGGCCGCAGCCGCCCTCCCGTGCGCGAGACGACGATCAGTCGCGGTCGCCGGTAAAGGCCATGATTAACTGCAGCAGGCTGACGAAAACATTGTAGACGTCGAGGTAGACCGCGAGCGTCGCCGAGATGTAATTGGTTTCGCCGCCCTGGACGATACGGCTGATGTCGTGGAGGATGTAAGCGGAAAACAGGACTACGACGACGGTGGCGATGGTCAGCGAGAGCGCCGGAATCTGGAAGAAGATGTTGGCAACCGCCGCCAGCAGGACGACGATCATCCCGACGAACAGGAATTTGCCCATCCCGCTGAAGTCACGCTTGCTGACCGAGGCGATCGTCGCCATCGTCACGAAGATGGCGCCGGTTCCGCCGGCCGCCATCGCGATCATCGACCCGCCGTTCGAGAAGCCGAGGGCGACCTGCAGGATGCGCGACAGCATCAGGCCCATGAAGAAGGTAAAGCCGAGCAGCAGGGCAACGCCGAGGCCGCTGTCCTTGTTCCTCTCGATGCCCCACATGAAGCCCCAGGCGATGCCAAGGAACAGCATGAAGGCGATGAACGGGCTACCCGCCAGGAAACTGAACTGCATCTGGATGCCGGCCAGGGCGCCGATGACCGTCGGCACCATCGACAAACCGAGCAGCATGTAGGTATTGCGGAGAACCCGGTTTTGCTGGAGGGCAAGTTCCCGGGAGCCTTGACCGGCGACTTGGAAGTCGGTTTGCATGCAGAATCTCGCTTTCGGAAGGTTGATATGATCGCTAAGACTAATCGAGCCGGGCAAAAGTTTCAACACATTGTTGACTGTCCAGGTCGGGTATTCCTGCGCCGCGCCATGCTATGATTGCCGCCTGTCGGCGCAGTGCACGCGCTGTCGGGCGCACCGACGCGGATGCTTGTGGCAGGCGGGTGCTGGAGGTGTGGCAGAGTGGTCGATTGCACCGGTCTTGAAAACCGGCAAAGGGAAACCTTTCGTGAGTTCGAATCTCACCGCCTCCGCCAGCAAGACCAAACCACGGCAGGCCTCGCGTGCCGTGCCGCATTCCAATCCGGCGCCACCCGAGTCCGGACCTTCGGGGCGAATTGGGGACACGGTTCGACCGTCCCGGATCCTCCGCGCCAGCCGGATGTCGTTTCCGCCGACCGGGGAACGATTCAACCGGGGCCGGCGACAACTGGATGAAAGACCCCCTCCGGCGCTCGACGTAAGCGGACGAATTGCTGGCACAATACGGCATCGGTTTCCTTGGCAAAGGACCCTGATCGTGAATCATCGTGCAGCGCCAGCCTGTCGCCGGGATTCGTGTCCGGACATCATCGCCGGCTGGTCGGTGCGCACCGGCCGGCATGGCGGGCCTCGCGGCGTCGGGGTCCTGGTTGCAGGTTGCGTGCGGACGACGAGTGAAGGCCCGGGTTGTGAGTGAATGCGGATCGCCCGCCGGGAGTCAGGATCCCCCTTGCCCGCTGCCCGGGTGGTCGTCTCTGGGGGTGATCGAGGAAGTTCAGGGGCCGGTGATCGATGTCCTGTGCTCCTGGTTGCCGCCACTGCACCGGGCCATCTATGTCTGCGTGAACGGGGAGCGTTACACCTTCGAGGTGCATCGCCATCTGGACGAGCAGCGGGTGCGGGCGATTGCCCTGCATCGGACGAGTGGGCTCAAGCGGCAGATGCCCGTCTTCGACAGCGGGGACGGCTTGCAGATCCCGGTAACGCCGGACTGCCTGGGGCGTCTGCTCGACATGTTCGGGCGACCGCTCGATGGCGGTCCGCCGCTGATCGCCGAATCCTTCCGCCCGATCGTTGCGCCGCCCGTGTCATTGTCCGAAGCGGCTGGTGCGGGCGATGTCCTGCCAACGGGAATCAAGGTCATCGACCTGCTCTGTCCGTTCGTTCGCGGGGGCAAGACGGGACTGTTCGGCGGCGCTGGCGTCGGCAAGACGGTACTGATCATGGAATTCATGAACGCCATCGTCCGTCTGCATCAGGGCGTTTCGGTCTTTGCCGGTGTTGGCGAGCGGATCCGCGAAGGGCACGAGCTCTGGCACGACATGCGGGATGCGGGAGTGATGCCGCGCACCTTGATGGTTTTCGGGCAGATGGACGAGTCGCCGGGTGTCCGCTTCCGGATCGGGCTGGCGGCGCTGACCTATGCCGAGTACCTGCGCGACTCGGTGGCGAGGGAGGTGCTCTTCCTGATGGACAACGCCTTCCGCTTCGTCCAGGCGGGCAGCGAACTGTCGGGGCTGCTCGGGCGCATGCCGGCGACCGTGGGCTACCAGCCCACCCTGCTTTCCGAAGTGGCGGAACTGCAGGAGCGCATTCTCTCGACCAGAGCGGGCAGCATCACCGCCGTGGAAGCGGTCTACGTGCCGGCCGACGACATGACCGATCCCGCCGTCGGGGCGATTCTCGCCCACCTCGACACCATCGTCATTCTGTCCCGCGCTCACGCCGCCAAGGGGATCTATCCCGCGGTCGACCCGCTGCTATCCAGCAGCAGCGCGATGGACCGCCGCGTGATCGGTGACCGCCATTATCGCGTTGCCCAAGGGGTCCGGGAGTATCTGGCGCGCTACCGCGAACTCGAAGACATCATCGCCATGCTCGGTCTGGAGGCGCTGTCCGAGGCCGACCGCCGCACGGTGCACCGTGCGCGGCGGCTGGAGCGTTATCTCAGCCAGCCGTTCTTCGTGGTCGCCGAGCACACCGGGATTGCCGGCGCTTCGGTGTCCCTGGAAACCACGCTGACCGATTGCGAAGCCTTGCTGCGCGGCGAGTACGATGCCCTTCCCGAAGACGCCTGCTACATGCGCGGCAACATGGCCGGCGCGGGAGCCACGCGGTGAGCCGGTCCTTCACCCTGCACCTGCAGAGCGCCTCGCGCTACGAGCCCATCGCGGCCGTTGCCAGTTTTGTCGGCCAGGATGCCAGCGGCAGTTTCGGCATTCTGCCGGGGCGGGCCGGCTTCATGACCGTCCTCGACTACGGCCTGGCACGCTTCCGCCTGCTCGAGGGCGGCTGGCAATATCTGGCCTGCCCGGGCGCCGTCCTTTCGTTTGCCGACGATCAACTGTTCCTCAATACGCGGCGCTATCTGCGCGACGACGACTACGGCAGGGTCCTGCGCCTGCTGACCGGCCAGCTGGCCGACGAAGAACGCTCGCTCAAGGCGGTCAAGGACAATCTGCAGCGGCTGGAACAGGAGTTGTTCCGTCGCCTGCGCCAGCTCGACCGGTGGCTGGCATGAATGACGAAAAGTGGCGCAGCGAGGTCGGGCGTGACGCGGCCAGGCTCAAGGTGGCCGAGCATGAACGCCGTTCGCTGCTGGCGCAGACGGTCTTTCTCGGCACGCTGTCGGCGATCTTTCTGGTGCCACTGATCGGCGGCGCCTACCTGGGGCGCTGGCTGGACGGGCTGAGCGAGGGCTATTCGGTACGCTGGACCATCAACCTGATCATTCTTGGCCTGGCCCTCGGCGTACTGAATGTCTATGCGTTCATCAGGAGGCACTGGTGATGGAAACGCTGAGCGTCCTCTTCGGTATCGGCCCCTTCGGCATCACCCGCACGGTCGTCACCACCTGGGGCATCATGCTGGTTCTCGGCCTGGGAAGCTGGCTGGGAACGCGGCGGCTCTCCGTGGAGCGTCCCGGATTGCTGCAGAGCGCCGTGGAAGGGGCCGTGCAAGGCGTTGAAGCGGCCATCGCCGTCGTCCTGCCCGATCATGCCGGACGTTTGCTGCCCTTTGTCGGCACCTTGTGGCTGTTCATCGCCGTCGCCAATCTCACCGGACTCATCCCCGGCCTGCACGGGCCGACCGGCGACCTGTCCGCCACCGCCGCCCTCGCGATCCTGGTCTTCCTTTCGGTGCATTGGTACGGCATCGGCAGCGCCGGGCTCGGCAGTTACCTGCGCCACTACCTTGCTCCCAGCCCGATCCTGCTGCCCTTCCATCTGGTCGGCGAACTGTCGCGCACACTGGCGCTTGCCGTCCGCCTGTTCGGCAACATCATGAGCCTCGAAATGGCGGCCCTGCTCGTGCTGCTGGTGGCCGGACTGCTCGTCCCGGTGCCCCTGCTGATGCTCCACGTCGTGGAAGCGCTGGTGCAGGCCTACATTTTCGGCATGCTCGCGCTGATCTACATCGCCGGTGGCATGCAGTCCCAGGCTGCCCGGGAATCCCTCGATTCGACCACGAAAGGAAATACGACATGAGCGACATGAGCTGGTTTGTCCTGATTTCAACGGGGGCAGCGGCCCTGGCCATTGCGCTGGGGGTCATGTTCCCGGCGCTGGCCATGGGCAAAGCCATCGCCCAGGCCCTGGAAGCGCTGGCGCGCCAGCCGGAAGCGGAGAAATCGATCACCCGCACGCTGTTCATCGGGCTGGCGATGATCGAATCGCTGGCCATCTATGTGCTGGTGATCGTCCTGATCGTCCTCTTCCGCAATCCGCTGCTGGAATACCTGCTGAAGTAGCGCCGTCATGCAGATCGACTGGACCACCTTCGCCCTCGAGATCATCAACTTCCTGGCGCTGGTCTGGATACTCAAGCGCTTTCTCTACCGGCCGGTGCTGGACACCCTGGCCCGGCGCCAGGCGAGCGTCGAGCGTACCCTGGCCGAGGCCGGCGAGATCGAGGCGCGGGCGAGGACCGTGCAGGCGCAGTACGAGAGCCGTCTGGCCGACTGGGAGAAGGAAAAGGCGCGGGCCAGGGAACAGCTGGACGCCGATCTGGCGCTGGAGCGATCGCGGCAGATGCAGGCCCTGACCAGGACCCTGGCCGAGGAGCGGGCGCGGAATGCCGCGGTCGACGCGCATGAACGGCAGGAAATCGAGCGCGCGCAGGAAGTCCGTGCGCTGGCCCAGGCCCAGCGATTCGCGGCAAGCTTGCTCGGCCGGCTGGCCAATCCCGCGGTCGAGGCGCGCCTCGTCGATCTTCTCCTCGAAGACTGGGAATTGCTTCCGGAAATGGAAGTCGCGGGGTTGCGAACCGCCGCTGCGGCGAAAGGCGCCGGGGTTGCCGTGACCAGCGCCTTTGCGCTGGCGCCGGACCAGCGCCGGCGGATCACGGTGGCGCTCGTGGACAAACTGGGGCAGGGCATTCCCGTGACCTTCAGCGAGGACGGCCAGTTGCTGTCGGGCCTGCGCCTGTCGCTCGGTTCCTGGCGTCTGCATCTGAACTTCGCCGACGAACTCGCCGCCTTTGCGGCGTCCCCGAATCATGTCAACTGACTCGACCGCCTTTTCGCCGCTGTCCCGCCAGGCCGACTGGCTGGACAAGTACGACTTCCGCCTGCGGATGGCCGAACAGGGACGGGTGGTATCGGTCGGCGACGGCATCGCCTGGGTCGAGGGTCTGCCTTCGGCGGCCATGGACGAGGTGCTGCGCTTTGACGACGGCAGCCGCGGGCTGGTCTTCCATCTCGGCAGCGAACGCGTCGGCGCGATACTGCTCAGCCAGGGCAGCGGTCAGCAGGGGCTGACCGCCGGGACGGCGGCATTCCTCAGCGGCCGCAATCTGGAGATCGGCGTCGGCGACGGCTATCTCGGCCGGGTCGTCGACCCGATGGGAATGCCGCTCGATGGAGGGGAGGCGATCCAGACAATGGCCCGGCGGCCGCTGGAGCCCGACTCGCCGCCGATCACCGCGCGCGATTTCGTCAATCGGCCCCTGGTTTCCGGCGGCAAGATGGTCGATACGATGATCCCGATCGGCAAGGGCCAGCGCCAGCTGTTGATCGGCGATGCCGGCACCGGCAAGAGCGCGCTGGCCCTCGATGCGATCGTTGCCCAGAAAGGCCGCAACGTCCTCTGCGTCTATGTGCTGATCAGCCAGAAACGCTCGGCCGTGGTGGCGACGATCGAAACGCTGCGCCGGACGGAATCTCTCGCGTTCACCTGCGTGGTCGTGGCCGAGGCGACGGCGATGCCGGGACTGAAATACATCGCGCCTTTTGCCGGTTGTGCGCTGGCCGAGGGCTGGATGCATGCGGGGCGGGATGTCCTGGTGGTCTATGACGATCTCACCACCCACGCCCGGGCCTATCGCGAGCTTTCACTGCTGCTGCGGCGGCCGCCGGGGCGCGAGGCCTATCCCGGCGATATCTTCTTCCTCCACTCGCGTCTGCTCGAGCGCTCGACCTCCCTGGCGGCCGAATGTGGCGGCGGCAGCATGACGGCGCTGCCGCTGGTCGAAACGGAACAGGGGGAAATCGCCGCCTACATTCCGACCAACCTGATCTCGATCACCGACGGTCAGGTCTATCTCGATCCGCGTCTGTTCGCCGCCGGTTTCCTGCCGGCGATCGACGTTACGCGCTCGGTCTCGCGCATCGGCGGCAAGGCGCAGCATCCGGCGATCAAGGCCGAAGCCGGACGGATGAAGCTGGATTACCTGCAGTTTCAGGAACTGGAAATCTTCACCCGCTTTGGTTCGCGCCTGGAAGCCAGCGTCGAGGCCAGGATCCGGCGCGGCCGGCTGCTGCGGGAACTGCTCAAACAGGATCGCCTCTGCCCGCTGACGCCGGAGCAGCACATGGCCTGGCTGGTCGCCTACAACGAGAATCTGTTCGATGGGCTGGACGGCGTCCGGCTCGCCGAACGGGCGGCGATCCTCTTCCGGGCGCTGGCCGACCACCCGGTCGGTCTCGACGAGCCACGCGAGACCTGGCTCGCCGCCGTCCAGTCGGGTCTCGAAGGCGCGGGCGATGAGCCGCCGACGTGAGCTTGCCCGGCGCCTGGCGTCGCTGACCGAGATTGCCGGCATCATGTCGGCGATGAAGGGCCTGGCGCTGATGGAAATCCGTGTCCTCCAGGATTTCCTCGCCACCCAGCGACGCATGGTGACCGGCATCGAAACGGCCGCCGCGCAGTTTTTCGCCTGGCACGGCGACCTCGCCGTGACGCCGCCGCCGGATTCGGAACTGTGCATCGTTGTCGGCTCGGAACAGGGCTTCTGCGGCGACTTCAACGAAACCGTGCTCAAGCGCTGGGAGAACGTCTCTGCCGGGACGCCGCGGAAGGCGGCATGCCTGATCGTCGGCCAGCGCCTGGTAAGCCGCTTCCAGGAAGGGGCGCCACCGCTGCTGCAACTGCCGGGCGCCAGCGTGGCCGACGAAGTGCCCGGCGTATTGTTGCGGCTGACCAGTGAACTGAGCCATTTCCTGACTTCCGGGGAAATGCGTGGTAGCGGTGTTTCCGTGCTCTACCACTGCGACGCGACGGGCGAGACCCGCCTGCGCCGACTGTTGCCTCTGCGCGACCTGCCGCCACCGGCACGCTCCGGCTACCCGCCGGACCTCAATCTTCCGGCCGCGGACTTTCTCGCGGGTCTTACCCGGCACTACCTCCATGCCGCGCTCAACGAGGTGCTCTACAGTTCGCTGCTGGCCGAAAGCCGCCAGCGCCATGCCCACATGGATAGCGCGCTGAACAAGCTGGACGAAGACAGCGACCGGCTGCGTCTTGCCTACAACGCCCAGCGCCAGGAAGACATCACCGAGGAAATCGAGGTGATCCTGCTGTCGGCGGGCCTGTTGCAGGAGGAGCCGGCGCGGCAGGGGCGACACAGTGGCTGACAAGCCGGTCGGGCGATCCTCGTCCCATTTCCCAACCAGGCGCGATCTTGTCGACTTCGCCTTATCGTGCTGCCTGCACGGCCGGCGGCTCGTCTTCGCGTCACAATGGATACGGAAACGGAATCAGTCTGCCGCCGGGCGCACGGCATCGGCCCAGCAGTTGGGCGTCTCGTAGAGGCGAACGCGCTCCAGTCGCAGGTGATTCCCGTAGCTGTCGCGGTAAACGGCGTGCAAGCGGTCAAAAGCGATGCGGGCGAGGTTCTCCGCCGTCGGCACGCGGTCGAGCAGGGCCGTCTTGTGGTCGGGAAGCGAGTTCAGGAAATCGATGACGGCGGTATCGCCCGAATACGCCAGAAAGGCGTGGTCCCAGGCGTCGACCAGATGTTCCCGCGCCAGTTGCTTGACCTGCGAGAAGTCCATCACCATGCCGTTGGCCGCATCGCCGGCTTTGTCGACGATGTTTCCCGACAGCGTGATCTCGATGACGTAGCGGTGGCCATGGAGGTGCCGGCACTGGCTGCGGTGGTCGGGGATGCGGTGGCCCGCGTCGAATTCGAGGCGGCGGGTGATCAACATGGCTGAGTGGTCTTCCTGGGCGGTCGCGGATTATACAATGGAGCCATGCTGACGATCGAAGACCACCGGCGTGACAGCGCCGGCTTGCGCTACGTGTATCCCGTGATCTCCCGCCGCGCCGGTGGCGTATCGGTGGGCATCAACCTCAATGTCAACAACGCCTGCAACTGGGCCTGTGTCTATTGCCAGGTCGATAACCTGACGCGCGGCGGGCCGCCGGCGATCGATCTCGAACTTTTCGAACGCGAACTGACGACCTTTCTCGAGGATGCGCTGACGGGCGATTTCATGGCGCGCGCGGTGCCTGCCGGCGACCGCCGCCTGGTGGACGTGGCGTTCTCCGGGAACGGCGAACCGACCAGCGCCGCCGAGTTTCCCGAAGTGGTCCGGCGGGTCAGGCGTGTCCTGGAGCGGCACGGGCTGGCCGGCAAGTTGCCGCTGCGCCTGATCACCAATGGCAGCCTGTTGAATCGCCGGGCGGTGCAGGACGGGATTCGCGCGTTGGGCGAACAGGGCGGTGAAGTCTGGTTCAAGCTCGATCGCGGCACGCCTGCCGAAGTCGCGGCGATCAATGGCGTCCCGCTGGATGCGCAGCGCATTCGCCGCAATCTGGCGAGATGCGCGACGCTGGCCACGACCTGGGTCCAGACCTCCTGGTTCGCCATGGATGGGGCGGCGCCGGACGCCGAGGCGCGCGCCGCCTATTGCGCCCAACTCGCGGCGCTGGCGACCCGCCTGGCGGGTGTTCACCTTTACGGACTGGCGCGCCCATCCATGCAACCATCCGCGCCGCGCCTGCAGCGCCTGGCCGCGGACGATCTGGAACATTTCGCCGGCGAAATCCGGAAAAAGACAGGTCTCCGGGTTCTCGTCTCCCCGTAGCGCCTGTCCTTGTTACCCGAAGCGCCTTCGTCCACGCTCCCGGTCAGGCCGGGAATGGTAGCGCCTGCCGACGGGGTGCCGCGGTCGACGGCCTTTTCAGGCCGATTTTCAGGCGGCCTTCTTGGCCTTGCCGTGCGCCGACTTCTTCAGGGACTTGTACATCTCGGGTTCCTTGGTCTTCAGGTACTCGATGACTTCCCAGTCGTCCCGCGTGATCGCCGCAATGTTGATTCCCTCGACGTGCACCAGCCGCAACAGTTCGCGCACCGGCTTCGGCATGTTGCGCCCGCTCTCGTAGCGGGATCCGCCACTCTGGGTCACGCCGAGCGTCGACCAGAACTGTTGCTGATTGAGCCCGAGTCTGCGGCGAATTTCCCGGGCATCGATGTTTTCCATCGTCCTTACGTTTGCCATCATTCAATCTCCATGCGCCAGTATTTTCAGGATACCCAGGCATCCTAGCGAACTATGCCTAAGGTCATACGAGCCATTATATCGGCCAATATGACATAAGACAAGTGCCAATGCCATAAAGTTTCGGGACATGGGGCGGCTGGCTCACCCGCGAACCATCGAGCCCTCCGATCTTCCGTGGCGAGGGGTGTGGCCTTGCCGCCGGTCCTTCCCCAAACTTTCCGGATGCACTAACATCACAGGCTGGAGCATCCAAACTACCCGGAGAAAAGTCATGCAGGTCAGGGAGATCATCAATCTCAAGGGCGGCGGCCTGTTTACCGCAACACCGCAGCAGTCGCTCGGCGAGGCCATCGACGCCATGGCGGAATTCGATGTCGGTTCGCTGGTGGTCATGGAGTCCGGCAAGATGGCCGGCATGCTGACTTTCCGGGAAGTCCTGCAGGCGCTGAAGGTGCATGGCTGCGACCCGGTCGGCGTGACGGTCGGCGACGTCATGGTCCACGACCCAGTCACCGTCTTTCCCGACATGGAAGTCGATGACCTGCGCCGCCTGATGATCGCCAAGCGCTCGCGCTATCTGCCCGTGATGGATGGCAACACGCTGATCGGCGTCATCTCCTTTCTCGACGTTGCCAAGACGGTTCTCGAAGAACGGAACTTCGAGAACAAGATGCTCAAGAACTACATCAAGAACTGGCCGGACGACCCGCAGATCTGAGCGCGTGCCGGTCTGGCGTGAAGAAAGGCGGCCCCGGCCGCCTTTCCTGCGTTTCCGGCCAACGGCCATCCGGGCCTTGGCGTCTGCTGCGCCGCCAGGCGAACATCCGCCGCCTGGCGGGGATACGCGGCCGGATCTTCCGGCCTGCCGCGAACCTGCGTACCGGTCGCGGTCGACACCCCGGAAAGAGGCTTTTCCCTCGCCATGGTAAACTCTTGACTCCGTTCCAGACCGACCGCTCCCATGTCCGGCAACACATTCGGCACCCTGTTCACTGTCACCTCCTTTGGCGAATCGCACGGCCCGGCGATCGGCTGCGTCGTCGATGGCTGTCCGCCCGGACTGGACTTGTGCGCCGCCGACATCCAGGGTGAACTGGATCGCCGCAAGCCGGGCACCTCCCGGCATGTGACGCAGCGCCGCGAGCCGGATGCCGTCGAGATCCTCTCCGGCGTTTTCGCGGGCAGGACCACGGGGACGCCGATTGCCTTGCTGATCCGCAACCAGGACCAGCGCAGCAGGGATTACGGCAATATCGCCGACACCTTCCGGCCCGGCCACGCCGACTACACCTATACGCAGAAGTACGGTTTCCGCGACCACCGCGGCGGCGGCCGCTCCTCGGCGCGCGAGACGGCGGTGCGCGTGGCCGCCGGGGCGATTGCCCGCAAGTGGCTGCGCGAGCGCCATGGCGTCGCCATCCGCGGCTGGATGAGCGCGCTCGGGCCGATCGGGATTCCCTTCGTTTCGCTCGACGACATCGACGGCAACGCCTTCTTCGCCCCCAACGCGGCGCTCGTGCCGCAACTCGAGGCCTACATGGACGACCTGCGCAAGTCGCGCGATTCGGTCGGCGCCCGGATCGCCGTCGTCGCGTCGGGTGTTCCCCCGGGCTGGGGCGAGCCGGTCTATGATCGTCTGGATGCCGAGATCGCCTACGCGATGATGGGCATCAATGCCGTCAAGGGTGTCGAGATCGGCGCCGGCTTCGCCGCGGTTGCGCAGCGCGGCAGCCAGCACGGCGACGAAATGACGCCGCGGGGCTTCGTCACCAACCACGCCGGCGGCATACTCGGCGGCATATCGACCGGGCAGGACATCGTCGTCAGCGTGGCGATCAAGCCGACCTCGTCGATCGCCCAGCCGCGGCGCTCGATCGATCGTCACGGGAACGCCATCGAGGTGGTCACCGAAGGCCGGCACGATCCCTGTGTCGGCATCCGTGCGACGCCGATTGCCGAAGCGATGCTGGGGCTCGTGCTGATGGACCACGCCCTGCGGCACCGGGCGCAGTGCGCCGATGTCGTCGTTGCGACGCCGCGCATTCCGGGAAAAATCGCGTAAAATCTGAAAATTTGCCGCTGCTCAAGGCGGAAAAGCCGCAAAGGGAGACCAACATGCAAGTCGAACACCACGACCTTCACAACGAATTTCCTGAAATGAACGATGCGATCGATGCGCTGAAGACCGGCAATGCGCATTTCGCCAGGCTGTTCGATAGCTACAATCGCCTCACCGGCAGGGTCGAGGATCTCGAAGAGCATGACATGCCGGTCGCCGATTTCACTCTCGAAGACATGAAGAAGCAACGCGTCAGGCTCAAGGACGAGTTGTACCACCTGCTGCTGGCCTTCCGTGCCGGCCAGAAGTCGGTCAGCGCCTGAGCGCGTTTCTGGCCACCCGCGCATCCGGTAACATTGCCGGATGCACGCTCTGCCTTACTGGCGCCTCTCGGGCTATTATTTCTTCTACTTCGCCTTCCTCGGCGCGTTTTCGCCCTATTTCGGGCTCTATCTTCAATCCCTGAGCTTTTCCGCCTGGGACATCGGCCTGCTGATGTCGCAGATGCAGTTCATGCGCCTGTTCGGCCCCTATCTCTGGGGCTGGCTCGCCGACCGCTTCGGCCGGCGCCTGGCGATCATCCGCTTCGCGGCCGTGGCAGGACTGGCCGGGTTCACCGCCTTCTTCTGGCTTGACCGGCTCGGCGGAATGCTGGCGGCGATGGCGGTTCTTGCCTTCTTCTGGAGCGCCGCGCTGCCGCTCGTCGAGACGCTGACCTTCGACCACCTGCGCGATGAGCGCGGGCGCTACAGCCGCATCCGGCTGTGGGGGTCGGTCGGCTTCATCGTTGCCGTGACGGGTACCGGCGCCATACTCGACGTGTTGCCGCTCACCGGCATGCTCTGGGTCTGCTGGGGAATTCTGGCCGGCATCGTCCTGCTCGCCGCCGTCGTGCCCGATGCGCCCGCCGCGCCGCAAGCGCATGACAGTCCGCTGCTCGGCGACATCCTGCGCCAGCCGCGGGTGCGGGCGCTGCTCGCCGCCTGTTTCACCATGTCGGCGGCGCATGGCGCGCTCTATGTCTTCTACTCGATCCATCTCGCTGACCACGCGTACAGCAAGGCCGAGGTCGGCGCGCTGTGGTCGCTCGGCGTGCTCGCCGAGATCGTCGTCTTCATCCTGATGACCCGGCTGGCCCGGCGCTATTCGCTGCGCGCCCTGCTGCTCGCCAGCTTCGCTGCGGCCGTATTGCGCTTCCTGCTGATCGGCTGGGGCGTCGAGTCACCGGCCGTCGTGGTCATGGCGCAGCTGATGCATGGCCTGACCTTCGGCGCCTACCACGCGTCGTCGATCGCCGCGATCAACCTGTGGTTTCCCGGTCGGGCACAGGGGCGGGGGCAGGCACTCTATTCCAGCATCTCATTCGGCGCCGGCGGGCTGCTCGGCGCGTTGATCAGCGGCTGGACCTGGGATGCCATCGGCGCCGGCTGGACGTTCACGCTGGCCTCGCTCTTCGCCGCGCTCGGGTGGGCGCTGGTCTGGCGCTGGGTGCGCGGGGATGCGCGCGCGCTGGGGGATTTCCAGCGGGGCGCGGCCGACTCCGCCAGCGCGGCAAGAAACGTCGATCCTGTGCGATAATTCAATACTTTACGGCCTTTCCCGAGGGTTCATGCCGAAGACGCTTTACGACAAGTTGTGGGAGAACCATGTCGTCCATGGCGAACCCGATGGCACGGAGTCCCTCCACATCGACCGCCATCTGGTCGACGTCCGGGGCATCCTGCAGGTGCGGGGCGACCATGCGTAGACCATGGATCGTCGTGTTCGCCGTGGCGCTTGCCGGGTGCAACACCGCTCAGGGAGTCAAGAAGGATGTCGCAATCGGCGCGGAGAAGACCGGCGAAGCGCTGCAGAAGGGTGGGGATGCGGTCGGCAGCGCGCTCAACAAGGCTGGTGAAGCGGTCGGCGAAACCATGAAGAAGGGCGGCCAGGCTGTCCTGAAGGTGGGGAATTGATGGCAGGGTTCACGCGCCTGGAAGGTCTCGTCGCTTGGCTCGACCGCAACAACGGCGAACCCGAAGCGATCCTTCCGAAGCGGTTCCCGAAAGCGATCAAGCGTTCGGGCTTTGGCCCGAATGCCTTCGACGAATGGCGCTGCCTGGATGTCGGCCAGTCCGGGCAGGACAATTCCGGCCGGCGGAGTGGGGATGCCGTTCAGGCGGGTTGTCGACCTGCCGCAGCAGGCGGTCATTCGTCCGGACGGCCGCGCCATGCCGGGCAGGTTCGTGAATTTGAAAAAGAGCGCCGTATCGACCAACCAAGGCTGTTTGCATAACGAGGAAAAGCGATGAAAATCTGTGTTCTGCCGGGTGACGGCATCGGTCCCGAAATCACCGCCGAAGCGGTGCGCGTGCTCAATGCCCTCGATCTCGGGTTCGAGATGGAAACGGCGCTGCTCGGCGGTGCTGCGGTCGACGCGACCGGCAACCCCTATCCCGAAGCCACGCAAAGGCTGGCGCGCGCCGCCGATGCCGTGCTGCTCGGCGCCGTCGGCGGCCCGCAGTGGGACAGCCTGCCGCGCGAGCAGCGCCCGGAGCGCGGCCTGCTCGGCATCCGCAAGGATCTCGGCCTGTTCGCCAACCTGCGTCCGGCCATCCTCTATCCGGAACTGGCCAACGCTTCCACCCTCAAGCCGGAAGTCGTCGCCGGACTCGACATCCTGATCGTCCGCGAGCTGACCGGCGACATCTACTTCGGCCAGCCGCGCGGCATGCGCGAGGAGAACGGCGAGCGTATCGGCTTCAACACCATGGTCTACAGCGAATCGGAAATCCGCCGCATCGGCCACGTCGCCTTCGAGGCAGCGCAGAAGCGCAACAGGAAGCTGTGCTCGGTCGACAAGATGAACGTCCTCGAATGCACGCAGCTGTGGCGCGACGTGATGATCGAGATCGCCCACGACTACCCGGGGGTCGAGCTCAGCCACATGCTGGTCGACAACGCCGCGATGCAGCTGGTCAAGGCGCCCAAGCAGTTCGACGTGATCGTCACCGGCAACATGTTCGGCGACATTCTCTCGGACGAAGCCTCGATGCTGACCGGCTCGATCGGCATGCTGCCGTCCGCTTCGCTCGACGAGAACAGCAAGGGCCTGTACGAGCCGTCGCACGGCTCCGCGCCGGACATCGCCGGCCAGGGCGTCGCCAATCCGCTGGCGACCATCCTGTCGGCGGCGATGATGCTGCGCTACACCTTCGGCCTTGAAGAGCAGGCACTGCGCGTCGAAAATGCGGTCAAAGGGGTTCTGGCCCAGGGTTATCGCACCGGCGACATCTACGAGCGCGGCACCAACAGGGTGGGTACCAGGGAAATGGGCGACGCCGTGCTGGCGGCGCTGGCGTAAACCGGACCGCCGGTTCATGCGTTAGATACAGGTTCCATTCGGAGAGCAAGTCATGAAGAAGGTTGGTCTGGTCGGTTGGCGCGGCATGGTCGGTTCCGTGCTGATGCAGCGCATGGTCGAGGAGGGCGATTTCGCCCATATCGAGCCGGTGTATTTCTCGACGTCCGCCGCCGGCGGCAAGGCGCCGTCGTTCGGCGGCAAGGAAGCCGCGCTGCCGCTGCAGGACGCGCTCGCGGTCGACACGCTGAAACAGTGCGAAATCGTCATCACCTGCCAGGGCGGCGACTACACCAAGGAAGTCTTCCCCAGGCTGCGCGCCAGCGGCTGGAACGGCCACTGGATCGACGCCGCCTCGGCGTTGCGCATGACGGACGACGCGGTGATCGTTCTCGACCCGGTCAACATGAACGTCATCCAGGATGCGCTGGCCAGGGGCGGCAGGAACTGGATCGGCGGCAACTGCACGGTGTCGCTGATGCTGATGGGTCTCGGCGGCCTGTTCCAGAACGACCTGATCGAATGGGCGACCTCGATGACCTATCAGGCCGCTTCCGGCGCCGGCGCGCAGAACATGCGCGAACTGATCGCGCAGATGGGCGTCATCCATTCGTCGGTGGCCGACCTGCTGGCGGACCCGGCATCGGCGATCCTCGACATCGACCGCAGGGTCGCCGAGGCGATCCGTTCGGATGCCTTGCCGAAGAAGAATTTCCGCAACACGCCGCTCGCCGGTTCGCTGATCCCGTGGATCGACGTCCCGGTCGAGGGCGGCCAGTCCAAGGAAGAGTGGAAGGGCGGCGCCGAATGCAACAAGATCCTCGGTCGTCCGGCCTTCCGCAGCCCGGGTTCGATTCCGATCGACGGCCTGTGCGTGCGCATCGGCGCCATGCGCTGCCACTCGCAGGCGCTGACCATCAAGCTGAAGAAGGACGCGCCGCTGGATGAAATCTCCGACATGCTGGCCAGGGCCAACCCGTGGGCCAAGGTCGTGCCGAACGACCGCGAGATCTCCGAGCGCGAGCTGACCCCGGCCGCCGTGACCGGCACGCTGACCGTGCCGGTCGGCCGCCTGCACAAGATGGCGATGGGCCCGGAATACCTCGCCGCCTTCACCTGCGGCGACCAGCTGCTGTGGGGCGCCGCCGAGCCGCTGCGCCGCATGCTGCGCATCCTGCTCGACGCCTGATCGGCCAAATGCCGGACAGGAAAACCGGGGCTGCGGCCCCGGGTTTCCTGTGTTGGAAATGTGCCAAAGCCCGTGGTCTAGAACCGGGATTAGCTTGATTTGCTAAGTACAGTAGTCAAGCGTGTCCAGCACCGCTACAGCTTTGTGTAGCAGGCCCGGCGCCAGATGCGCATAGCGCTCAGTCTGTTTGATTGTGGCGTGGCCAAGTAAATCCCTCACTTCCGGCAGGGTAACTCCCGATTGAACCAGCCAACTGGCAAAGGTATGCCGGAGATCGTGAATCCGGAAATCTTCAATGCCTGCCTGAATGACCGCGTTATTGAATGCGGTACTGATTTGAACAACAGGCTTGCCGTTCTTTTGCAGGAATAGCCTGGTTCCCATTATCCCGTTGTTCTGATTGAAGGAAATCCTCGACTGGATTGCTTTGAGGGCATGAACGTTAATCGGGATGACGCGCCTCTTTCCGCTTTTGGTTTGGGTGCCATCGAGGTGAATTTTTTTGTTTTGTTGATCGATGTTCCGAAGTTCGAGCTTGAGAATCTCGGTTCGCCGCATGCCGGTGTTGAGTGCGATGTGGATGAAGTCGACCAGGTGCGGCGCTTTGCTTTGGCCAGCATGGTGGAGAAGGATCTTGGCTTCGGCGTGAGTGAGCCAGCGTAATCGACCTTCCGGGATTTTGAGGTAGAGGCCGGATGCAGGGTTTGCGATGTTCCAGGACCAACGCTTGATTGCGTAATTGATCGAGGCGGAAAGGATGCTGATTTCCCGATTGATGGTGCTGTTGCTTTTGCCGGCGATACGACGAGTTTCTATGTGCTGGCTGAGCGAACGGCGGGTGATGTTAGCAACAGGTATGTTGCCGTATTTGGTTTTCCAGTAGGCGATTGTCCACTTGAGGCGGACTTTACCTTTCTGATCTCGCGCCGCAGTTGAGTAGTACGCATCAAGAAAGGTGGACAGCGTGTCAGTTGGTTCTGGTAGATCAATTTGCATAGTTCAATTCTAGCGAATCCCTGCGGGACCGCGTGCTGCCAGGGTAGCCAGGCAAAGCCTGTCTATCCCCTTCGGGGACTTCGCCCTTCTGCCCGCTTTCGCCTGCGCGCTACGCTTGCCTACGGCTGGAAAAGCCAAGTCAAAGGCATTTACAACCTTGGGAAAACATGTTCACCCATTGGTCGCTACGCTCCGCCTTCGGCCTTCGGCCTGGGGCCTCTGGCCTCCGGCAAAAGCCTGGGGGCCAACAATTTCGAGTGACGGCCTTGGAGCTTCGCCCGCAAGAGGCACGCGGGCTTGTCCTTCGGGCTTCGCCCTGCGGATGATTCCCTGCGGGAATCACGGCCTAAGAACAGCATGCCCGCACTTCGTGCCGGCACAAAGGCGAAGCGCATTGCTACGCAAAGCGCCGGATAGTCGCGCTACGCGCGGTCGGTGAAAGCCCTGCGCTGCGCTACGAGCGAACAGCAGGATGAAAGCGCCAAAACCTCAGTTAGACGAGTGTGGGCCATAAAGCCGCCCCCACTCGTTTTTCGGGATTGTTGGAAAACCGTATCCAGCCTTCCATGCCCTTGCAGTGATCCGTTCCGTTTTCGCCTGCCCCAATGCCTTCGCAAGTTAGAGGGAGGGCAAAAAACCACGCCAGCCGCAAAAGGCGCGCGTCTGTCATGGTTCTTCGCTTCCCCTGAGTTACGACGCCCGATAAATCGGGGTAGCTGCGGCCCACTTCGTGAGGGCAGGCGAAAACGGAACGGATCACTTAACCAAGGAGAAACATCATGAAGACTGAACACCATCCAACAACCCCGAAAAACCACGATGAGGACGGCTCTACGGCCCAGATCACTTTTAACCCTTCAAAATCAATGACTTGCGTTTCACGTGAAACGATTAAATGCAGCGATTGCCGGAGAGCGGAACCAGAGCTGGAGAGCGACGGCAAAGTTATCTGGTGCGGATGGATGCACCAATTGCGGCACGCCTCAACACTTCGGATGTGCGCCAGCTACAGCACAAAATCATGAAGTATGACCAATGCATCGAGAAAGCCATGAAAAAGACCATCCGCCAAGAACTGACGGCCAACGGCAGAACCGCCGAAGAAATTGAAGCCCTCGCCGAAGCTTTCGCGGCAATGGGACAGGACATAGACGAGCCGGAACTGCCACAAGTCAAACCCGACCCGATCCTGGCCGCTCAGATCCTCGCCCACTTGAACGACGTCAAGGGAATTGACTACTTTTGAAGGAACAGAACATGACCAATGCCACCAATGCCGCAGTCGCCGCGGCAAAGAAGACGAAGACAGTTTCGCATGCGAAACTTGAACAAAAAGTCTTCCCCTTGCCTGGGCCTATCGAACCCGAGTTTGGAATGATGGCCCCGGGATCGATCATCGTTAAGAAACAGATCCGACAGGCGTTCGATGAGGATTCCTTGCACGAATTGGCAAACGATATTGCGACCCGCGGAATCTTGCAGCCACTCACGGTAACAAAGACAGATGACGGATTCGTCCTGGTCACAGGCGAGCGCCGGCTACGGGCCGCAATGCTAGCGAAGCTGGAAAGCGTGCCCGTCATGATTACAACAATGACGCCGAAAGAGCACCACGCCGCGCAACTGGCGGAGAATATCCAGCGGCTAGACCTGACGCTGGCCGAGGAAGCGGACGCAATACAGTCATTGCACAATGTACTAGGAACGGTCAAAGCGGTAGCGAACACGCTGCACAAATCCGTAGCGTGGACATCGAAAAGGTTGTCACTGGCAAAAGGCCTAGGAAGTTACGCAAGCGAACTCATGGCGGACGGAATTACAGAAGACATCGAACTGTTGCAGTGTGTAGACAAGCTGGATAGGGCAACGTTTGGAACAAACAGCGCTTGGGCACTTTGCCAGAAAATCAGGCAAGGAACAGCAGGACGAGAGGCCGCACGCACTGCATTGCAGCTAGCGACGGAACCGAAGACCAGGAAAACCGAAGAAAGGAAAACCGAAGAACTGAACACGCCCCTAACACCAACACCGATAATGAAGAAAAGCGAAAATTTCCGTTACTGGATAAACCTCACCCACCCATGGCATCCGACAGGCGAAACACGCGAAGTGCTATGGAAGATACTGATGGAACACGAAACAGAAGACAGCTTCCTAGAAGGAAAATACAACCGGGAAGAGCTCGAAATCGCCAAATTAGCAAAAGAGCTTAACGAACTGCAAGAACAACACGACAACACCCTGAAAACCACCATAAAGGCCATCACGGGCCGGTATGGGGATATGGAACTACATAAGCTTTGGATGAAGTACGGAAACCGGGAAAGCGAAGAATGAACATCGACGACAAGGCAACGGCCATCGAGAAAGGCGTAATCGCGGCCGCTTACGAATTCAACCGCCGCCCCGATCTGGCGCACCTGACTGCCGTCCGGCAGCTGGCGACGGCTTGCACATTACTCACATCGTCACTGAAGGCCGAACGGGAACGCGGCAAAACGATGGTCAGGACCTGGCGAACCACTGAGGTTTCGCATGCGAAACCTGTTGGTGTAGAGTGAACGGGAAGGAGAAATCATGAGCACCATCACTTTTGACACTCATCAACTCATCAAGGAACTCGAAGCAAAGGGATTCACCCCCTCTCAGGCTGAAGGGATCAACGACGCGCTGAAAAACGCTCTGACAGTCGCCGAAGTCGCTACAAAGCAGGACATCCGTGAACTAGAACAGAAAATACGCGAAATGGAACTCCGCCTGACCATGAAAATCGGAACGTTGATCGTTGCCGCCCTGGGATTCATGGTGGCAATACAGCGGATATTCTGATCCTCGACGGACCAGAGCAACCCCAAAAAAAACGCAGGGCAGCCCCTGCGTTTTTTCAACCCAAACGCTCCATTCACAAGTCAAATACCCCGCCCGCGTCGAGATTCCTAAACATCCGAATCCGTGCACGTTCCGGGAACCCTTGAAGCACCACCGCCACCGGATGTTTCGCCCGCGCCTCCGGAATGGCTCTCAAAGCCCATGGATCCTGCCCGAAAATCCCGCGAACCCAGCGCAACCAGAACGGCGAACGCGCCCCCAGAAACCGGCCACGAACGTGCCAGTTTGATAAAACCGAATGCAGCCCGCAGGCATCCGGATGATCACGCCCGAGGAATCGCTGTTCCGTATCATAAGCAGCGTATAGCTCTTTAGCTCTGTACCACTTCCGGTCAACCACGAGACTTTCACGATCACACCCATGCTTAATAATCCCCACGTGCATTTTCGGAAAGCGAATATCGAGCCCGACCAGCTTTGAAAGCCACGTCACGCCCGGAATCGGCCACCGGTCCGTGCGCTTAACGCTGATGTGATACTCAATCTGGGTTGCCCGAAGTTGCTTATCGACTTGTTCGAGCCCCTGCATTTGATAGTAGACATCCCACCGAAGCTTGCCCGAATGGATCAACCAGTCTAGAAGCGGCTGCCTAGTCTTGTCGCCCCACGCCCGCGCATTGAAGAATGCGCTGCATTCGTCCAGGACAATCACGCCGTTCCTGTCTTCGTCAATGGGATCGCCTTCCACACCATAACCCAGACCCAGCGCATTCATGTCCTCGACCGTCGGCGTATCCGGCAACCGGACAATCGTGCCTTTGTGGTACGGACCCACCATCACTTCCAAGTGGATATCCATGTTCGTCGCTACGCGCCGCCCTTCCCGCACTGCATCTCGAATGATGCCGGCACAAAACAGACCTTTCCCGGACCGCTTCTTGCCAGTAACCGCGAAGTCTGTCATACACCACCTAACCCTGTTCTCGGGTTGTGCGGCAGATACGACCCCATCGTTGCCACAGTCCACCGATAGATCGACGACGAAACGCGCACCGTAACCACAAGCCCAAACAGTTGCCCAATCGACCCGGGCAGAAAAAACGTTGCTACACCCAAGGTCCCCGGCATCGCCACCCGCGCCCCAAGCACCATTGTCTTAACCGCCAACGTCAACGCCAAAAACAACCCAGCCGACGCCACCAAAAACCCCGTAATCAACGCATATCTGACCGCCAGGTCAAACGCCACCCGCCCGACAAGAAACGTCGCGACGCTCGACACGACCGCCCCGAGCAGTCCGACCAGCCACCCCCAAACCGGCGCGATTATTGGCATATCACATCCTCACCATGCCGCCCGTGAACATTACAAACACCCCGATAACAAACCCTAACCAGAGCACATATTCAGAAATCCCCGCAATCTTTTCTGCGGTTGGGCAAATATCAATAGTCCAGAACCACGGCCCGATCTGTGCGGTTAATGGAGCACACGAACCCGCCGGAATAGGATCAAACCAACCGGACTGCATCGCCGTTTCCCAACTTGATTTTTGAGACGAAACCGAATCCACCGTGCCATCCGCCGCCTGTTCGAATTTATCCGTTTCCACTTTAAGGGCGTCATCCGACTCAATTGATTGCTTGGCATTTTTGACCTTGTCGAAATCCTCAAAACCACCCTGAGCTAGCGATTCCAGGACATCATGCACTTTCTTCTGCGTTTCCTCTTTGTTCAAACGATCATTGCACAAATCCAGACCAGGATTGTTTTTACACAAATCCGAGGACTCGCCTGCCGATCCGTTCCCCGTGCCGCCACCGGAACCCGTTGTCACGCTACCGCCCGTTCCCGTGACGTTACCGCCCGAATCCTTGTTCGTTGTAGACGAATCCGTCCGCGCTCGTAACTCGCCCGTGACCGGGTCCTTGTAACTGGTAGTTGTCTCTGTGGTGATAACGGATGACCCATCGGGGTTTTGAGTCGTGCTGGACTTTTTATTGACCGTAACCGGAGCCATCCTATTACTCGTGTCCGTGAGACACTTCGCAACACCGTTATACACCCCCCACGAACCGCCTACGGCCGCACACGCTTCCGAGCTTTGATTGGTCTCCGGTTTGTTCTTCGCATCTGCAGTCACGCCGTCCGCAGCTGTACCACTCGTGTCTTTCGGCACCATAGAAATATCAGCCGGTATCAACGTGGTAGCCGGTGAACAGGTGGCTCCATTGAAGCTGATGTAGTAGTACCCCGACACCCCAGTTGCAGACACCAAACCCGCAACGTACTTCGCGGCATCAACCGGATTAACTACCCCCGCACCCCACGAAACAGAGCACCCCCCGATACAGCGTTCTTTGGCCGCAGCATATGTAACCGACACCATTCCACTCGTTACCGCGCAAGTACACTCCCCGGACGTCGATTGCACCTGTCGCCCCACACAATCGGCGATGCACTGGCCGTTATCCGGCACCGAGTTATGATAGCCCGCCGGACACGCCGTCACACAAGACCCCGATACCTCATTCTTTCCTTCCGGACACCCACACACGCCCGTTGACGCGTTGCGAATCTGATAACTCGCGCAGTCTGGACGAGTACAACTCGTACCAATAAGCGTCCAATTCTGACTTGAAGGACACGAATACTCCGTGCATCCCTCACCCCAAATTTGCCCATTTGCCGAGCAGGTATTCCCCGTGCCAACGCTGGAGTGATACCCGTTATAGGGACACCCTGAACCGGAACATTTGCAGGTATTCGCAAAATCCCCGACCGTCCACACCGGTTGATTATTCTCCCGTACCGACCGCGCTGCACACGCATTCGACAACGTTGAGTACGCCCGATTATTGTTCGATGCATCGGTCATGGCGTACATAAACTGCGACACACGCGGCGTCGCCGTCGCATTGATCGTTTCCGCCGTTGCAAACCCGCAAAGCCACATCAAACCAACCGCGAACACCACCACCCTATACCCGATTCTTCCAGCCATATCACGACCCCCCCTCGTTCCGCACCAATTCCCGCTCCAATTCCTTCGGCAATTGCCGTTTGTCACCGCTAATCTTGTCATCAAGCCAGTAATGCGGACGAGGCTCGAACTCTCGCGCTTTCAACCACGCTGGAAGCGGCCTCGAGCTGGTGGCCTTCGACCGCGCAACCGCCGCTTTCATTTCCAAGTACGGCGTGAGTTGATCCCCCAAATCGGCAGCAAAGCCGACCCCCGAAAAGGCCAGCCCTGCAAGCATGACCAACGCGTGAATTACACCGCCTTGTTCGCGCCCTTCTTGAAGAGCTTCACCAGCACGAAACCGCCGGTCGCGAGCGCAACAATCGGCCACATCGCGGCAAGGACATCCGTAACGTTGCCAGAAATCGCCGTGAACGCCGCCGTCGCTTCGGTCGGCAACGCGGCATAAGCCGAAGACATACCGAGACCACCCAGGCCAACGCCGGAAAGCACCTTTTGATACAGATTGTTCATACAAACCTCCAAAAAAAAGTTTACTGATACAGGGAAAAATTCCCCCGTGTGGGCGCGGGCTCGCGCCCACACCCACACGGTCGAATTTTTCAAACAGCATGATTCATCGCCTCGCGAAAGCGCGTCAGAACATAACCCGCCGCAAATCCTGCTACCCAGGCGGAGACCAATTGACCAGCGAACAGCCCGACATCTGACGCACTCATGGCCGGTATCCTGTCCGGAACCCCGAAAACGCCGCAAAAAACAAGGCGACAACAAGCAACAGACTTTGAACTGGCCATTGCTCGACCCCCTCATTACATGCCTGTAACTGAGTTGTGCCGGTCGATGTCACCGCATCACCCCCGAAAGGAATTTTGACGATAGACCACGAGACCAGCCCGCCGCCGCTGATCGACGGCATCCCCACGAACGCATTGACGCCCCCGGAATCCGATGATGGAACGTCAAGCGCGAATGCTTCCAGCGCCGCCGGCGCATCCGGATAACAAACCCCATTCCAGCCAAAGCCCATCAGAAACCACCCCGTTGCATCTGACCCAACAACATGAACGCCGTCGAACGGATCCCGGCATTCACCGACATGACACCGGCAACGATCAGAACAACAATAAGAGCGACACGCGTAAGCATGGTTTTCTCCGTGTTTCGCACGCGAAACTACGCGACAACGCGCAGGCGGTTATCGGCCGTATGGACCCGCACGATTTCACCGGTTTGCGGATCCGGGCGACTGTCATAGCTGCGGGGATAACCGGTCAGCTGCACCACGCCGGACCAGTCTTCACCGGGTGACCCGATGGACTGGTCCGACATCAATTCGACCGTGCCGGGATGGCTGAAACTGTCCGCCGCCGGAATCTTGAGAACAGTCATCCAATAGGAGCCGTCAGCGGTTTTCATGCGCCGGCGAGCTGCAATGCGGCCGACCAGGTACGCCTGGCACGCGCCGAGCTTCGGCGTGGATTTCGGGGAGATTTGAACAGATTGATTCGTTTCCATCATGATTCCTTTCGTTTGCTGAAGTGGTCAGGCTGCTTTTTTGCTGAGAAGGTATTCAACCGGACAGAGGTTGAACACGGAGTTGGCCGAAACTCGCCCCACGCACCGCCGGGGATCGGCCGGAAGCGGCCGGAAATCCCTTGGCAGTGCCGTGTCTTGCGGGACGATGAAAACGTCCGACGAATGCCAACTGATACGGAGAGTCGTGAACTTGCCCGGGAAGTGAACCGCCGTGTCGTACTTGGCTTCTTTCAGAGCCCGGCGCGGAAACTTGCAGTTCTTGAGAGCGCGGAAGTATTCGACCTGGGCAGCAGGAGACAGCGAGAACATTTCCGCCCAGTCGACGCGGCGAACTTCCCACTTCGCGGCATCATGAAACAGCATGTACCACTCATCCCCATGCGGACCCGACCCATTGATGCCGAAAATCTCACCAAGGAGATTCACGAACAAACGGGCCAACTCCTGAAAGTTCACAGGGTTCCCGTAGATGTTCTGACCATAGAAGAATTTATGAAAGCTGGCTTCGACCAAAACATATGGATTGCACTCAACCAAATCCGGACGACGGCCACCCACGCTGACCCAATCCTCGCGCATCACCTTGAAGGAAATACGGGAATCCCACGACCCTTGAAGCTCGCCCATAGTAATTTCATAGAGCAGCTCGCCCGTGCTAAGTTGAACGCCCTTCTTGAGAATGCACTGTTGCTCCAGAAAACACGCCATCCCCTCGTTAATTTCCGGGGAACGAAGCTTGACGGTGTCAACGGCCATGACCGAGCCCATCCAGTTTGCATTGGCGGTCCGGTAAACCGGACTCATCAGCGGTGCTACTGCGCCGCTGATGATTTCGGCCCGGTCCGGAGAGAGCCATAAAAACCCATTTTTCCCAAATTTCAGGAGAAACCACATGACGACTCGACCACCAGACTTCGATACTGCGGCAAATGACACGGAAGTTGCGCAGAACGAGATCACCAACCGGGAGCGGAAAATCAACGATTACGTCATCGACGGAATCCGAAACTTCGCCCTGGTCGAAATAATCTACGCAGCCGCTGAAATCGCAGATGCCTTGAAAGAGTTGGACGAGCCGATCCGAAGGCAGGTAACCACGCGCCTGGCAGTGCGCCGCATGCAGTGCCCAACGACGGAGCAAAACATAACGTTCACAATCCTCGATACGGTTATCCGAGAGTGCGAAAAACCCGGGTTCGCTTTCCACTTGGGAAACTTTGTCGACCGGAACGGGAGCGACTTGCCCTGAATCGTCAAAATGATGCATGGCTCACCCTCGTTTCAGAAGCGAACCGCTTCAAGATCTCGAGGCCACGAAAAATGGCTCGCCAGCGGCGGCTCGACCGATCAACTACTTCGTGAGTAGAGCGAAACCGTAGGGTCGCGAATTGACCGGAGAATTCCACACCGTTGCACGTGCCGAAGGTTCCCGTCTTCGGGCTAGCCATATGACCGTCACTATTCATTTGCCGAGCGCCTCAAAAGCCGTGCTAGATTCGTAAATTTCGGGAGAAAAATGAAAGCAAACGCTATTCACGGTTTACTCACTGGCATCCTCTGTGCTTCGTACTACTTGATTTGCAGCACAAAACCCCAAAGCAAAATCCAACGGATCCGAAATGCCGTAATCATGACTACCATCGGATTGATATCCGGCGCGACAATCATGATTACGATCCCCGAATAACACCATTTGCGAAGCCCCCATTCGTTGGCGTACGATACAAGCGCGTAAGCCAAAGCGCTTAATTTCAAGCGCAATCTACACCGCTTGAAATTAAGCGTCAACCATAAAGGAAACGAAGTGGACCAAAAAGACTATGTCGCCGCTGGTATCGCGAAAAAAGGCAGCCTCGCAGCTTTAGCACGCTACCTCGACCAGTCCGAAGGCGCCCTACGAAATGCGCGAAATCACACCCAAGGACTCCCGGTCTACGCCTGTGTTTCGCTTGCGAAACTTCTGGACGTGCCGCCCATGGAGATCATTGCGGCTTCCGAACTGGTGACCGCGAAGACGGAAGAGCGCAGGGCCTTGTTCCTGCCCTTCGTCAAGGGCGTAAAACATGCCCATTTCCCAAGCGTCATCGCTACGCTCTGCGGTGTTGTTTTTGCGTTGCAGGCCGCTTCTGAGAAAGTAATCCAGCTTGCATTGCTAAGTACATGATGTTAATTTGAAAGTCCATAATTTGACGCTCAGGGTGGGTGGCGTGACCGATACAATCCGGACAAACTTCAAGAGACGTGCCGCGGCGGCTGCCGTGGCTTCCTGTCTTTCATTCGCACCGTGGCTGGCGGAAGCGGCCAGCCTCGGCAGGATTACCGTTCTGTCCGGGCTGGGGCAGCCGTTGCGTGCGGAGATCGAGATCAGTGCGTCGCGCGCCGAACTGGCTGGCATGACAGCGAGGCTTGCCGATCAGAAGGCGTTTCGCGAGGCGGGCATCGATTATTCGTCGACCCTGCACGATTTGCGCTTCGCCATAGGCAAGCGCAGCAATGGCGCCCCGGTGATCAAGGTCAGTTCGGGGAGCCCGGTGAATGAACCGTTCCTCGACTTTCTCGTCGAGCTCAATTGGCCTTCCGGGCCTGTCGTTCGCGAATATACCTTCCTTCTCGATCCGCCGGAGGTGGCCGCGAGGGCTGCCGGACGCGCGGCGACGGCAGATGCGCGAGTGGTTGAAACCGTTCGTGGCGGCGCGGCGGCGGCGGCTGCAACCGCTCCGGAAACGGCCAGGCCCACCCCGGCGCCACGGGCGGCGGCCGAGCCGAAACGGGCCGACGAGTCCGGGTCGCGGGTCGTCCAGCGGGGTGACACGCTGCGCAAGATCGCCGGCGAAACGAAACACGAGGGTGTTTCCCTGGAGCAGATGCTGGTCAGCCTCTTCAAGAAGAATCCGGCGGCGTTCTCCGGCGACAACATGAACCGGCTGAAGTCGGGAGCCATACTGAACATTCCGGACCGGGCTTCCGTCGCCGCGGAGCCCCCTGCTGAAGCCAGGAAGCTGTACGAGGCGCAGGCGGAGGACTGGAACCGTTACCGCCAGAACCTGGCCTCGCTGGCTGGCAAGGGCCAGCCTGCGCAGGATGCGGGAGCTCAGGCTTCCGCGGGCAAGATCGCCGCCAGCGTTGCCGAGAAGCCGTCGGCCGCCGACCAGGCCAAGGATCAGGTCAAGGTTTCCAGGACCGAAATGGCCGTGAAGGGCGCTGCCGGGGGCAAGGCGTCGGCGGCGGCGGCCGAAGCCGATCTGATCGCCAAGGACCGGTCGCTCAAGGAGGCGGAGGAAAGGCTGGCGCTGCTCGAGAAGAATGTCGGCGAACTGCAGAAGCTGGTGGACATGAAGACCCAGCAGTTGGCCGAGCTCCAGGAGAAGGCTTCCGGCAAGAGGGAGGAGGCGAAGCCCGCGGCGCCTGTCCAGCCACCGCCGAAGGCGGCTGAGCCCGCGCCCGCGGCTCCGGTTGCCGAGGTGCCGAAAGCTCCACCAGGCGAGGCGCCGAAGCCGGCAGAACCAGCCAAGGCCGCGGAAGAAGCGAAGCCGGTCGAGCCGCCCAAGGCGGCGGAGGTCAAACCCGAGGAGAAACCGGCCAAGCAGGCGGTTGCGCCGGAGCCCGGCTTCTTCGATCAATTCGACGCGCTGCCCCTGATCGGTGGCGGCGGCATCCTCGCGCTGCTGGCCGGTTATTTCCTGCTCCGGCGGCGGCGCAGCGAGCCCGAGGCTGAATTCATCCCCGCGGTTCCGGGGCCATCGAGTCTCGGGCCGAATTCCGTGTTCCGGATGACCGGCGGCCAGAGCGTCGATACCGGCAACGTGCCGCTGGCAAAGGGTGAATTCAGCACGACCGGTCCCGGCACGATCGACACCGACGAAGTCGATCCGGTTGCCGAGGCCGACGTGTATATGGCTTATGGCCGCGACGCGCAGGCCGAGGAGATCCTGATCGAGGCCTTGCGCAAGGATCCGCAGCGGATCACCATCCACGCCAAGTTGCTCGAGATCTACGCCAACCGCAAGAGCGTGAAGCAATTCGATACGCTGGCCAGCGAACTGTATGCACAGACCGACGGCAGCGGGCCGGAATGGGAAAAGGTGGCAACCCTGGGGGCTGCGCTCGATCCCGAGAATCCGTTGTATGCCGCGGGCAGAAGATCTGCTCCGGCCGAGGTCGGTGGCGAATCCGTCGCCGCCACTTCCCCCTCCGAAACCATGTCGACCGTGCTGCTTCCCGGCACCCTCGGCGTCATGGCGGCTGGAATGGGGTTGGTCAGCAGCGCTCCGGAGGTGTTGGCCGCGGAAGGTGCTGCTGCCCCTGGCGCCGCCGGCGCAACCGAAGATGAAGACGAGAGCCATGGCTTGACGCAGGTTGCCGGCGATGTCGGCCGCGAACACGATTTCGAACTTCCCGAGGTCGAGCAGACCGCCACGTTCACCGCGTTTGCCGCGCCCGCCGCGGAAACGGTGGTCGACGTTCCCCTGCCGCAACTGGAAGCGCTCGACTTCGATCTCGGGTCGCTGCCGCAGGAGTCGCTCCCGGAAACCGGGGCGAGTCCGGATTTTGCCCCCGCCGAAACCATGGTCATCGGTTCCGGTGGCGCGGCAGGAGATCTTTCGGAAACCTTCACCGGATTCGAGGCGCCGGCAGACTTCACGACGAGCGCGATCGAGGCTGGCGCCGGACTCCTTGATTTCGACCTGGGTGACGCCACGGCCGATACCGAGACCATCGTCAATCCGTCCGTCCTGTATGATGGGTCGAGTGGTGACCTGGGTGGCGATACGGTCGTCAATCCGCTGGACATCCAGGAGTCCGGCAGGGAAGTTCTTTCGGTTGTCGATGGAACGGCCGGCATGTCCGTTGACTTCGCGGCCGAAGACGCCGAGTTCGACATCAACCTGAGCGAGTCGGTCTTCCTCGGCCGGCCGATGCCGGTTCCCGAGTTCGACCTGACCTCGATCAACCTTGATCTGGCGGCGACTCCTTCCGCGGAGACCGAGGCCGTCAATCTGGCCGGGGGCTTCGATGGCGGCACGACGGGTGGTGATCAGGGCGGCGACGATGTGGCCACCACGTTCAATCTGGCCGGGGCATCCGTGGAGACCGAGGTCGTCAGTCTGGCCGAGGGCTTCGATGGTGGCGCGGCGCGTGGCGATCAGGGTGGCGACGATGCGACCACCAAGTTCGAGTTGGCCAAGGCATACGAGGAGATGGGCGATCACGACCAGGCCCGCGAACTGCTCGACGAGGTGATCGCCGAAGGGGGCGGCGATCTGGCCGAACAGGCTCGGCAGATCCTCGGTCGCCTCAACGGTTAGAATCCCGCCTTGCCAACCGCGCATGGCCCCCGCGTGGGGCCATGCGCATTTTGGGGAGCCGCATCCTTGCATCCTGCCGCAGCCTTGCTGGTCTGCCTGACGGTGATCGTCGTCGTTCAGTTCCTTGGGTGGACGGGCGGCGCGCTGGTGTTTGCCGTACTGCTGCTGGCGGCGCGGGGATCCCTGCGCGGATGGTGGCATTTGCTGCGGCGCATGCGCTGGTTATTCCTGAGCGTCTGGCTGATCCTTGCCTATGGCGCATCCGGCGACGCGGTTTTTGCCATTGCCTGGATGCCCACCCACGAGGGGGTCCGGGATGCCTCCCTGCATGTCGCGCGCCTTGGTCTGATGCTGGGTTGCCTCACCTGGCTGTTCGCAGTCCTCGGCAACCACGGGTTGCTGGTTGCGTTGCAGGCGCTGCTCCGACCGTTGTCGCGACTCGGCTTGGCCAGCGAGCGACTCGTCGTGCGCCTGTCGTTGTTGATGCAGAATCTGCGGGTCGATCTGCCGAAGGGGGAGTGGCGCCATGTTCTGAACGGGAGCGCCGGCCAACCGGGCGGCCCGCAGAGGTTGCGGATCGAGGCGCCGGACTGGCGGCCAGTCGATTCCATGATCTGCCTCGCCGTCCTGGCGTTTTCAGGTCTGGCGATTTCATTGGGGTGAGCGGGTGGTGTCGAGAATTGCCCTCGGCGTGGAGTATTGGGGAACGCCGTTTCATGGCTGGCAGAGTCAGGCGCAGGGCGGGACCGTCCAGGATGTGCTCGAATCGGCGCTGCGCGAGATTGCCGGCGAGCCGGTCCGGGCGATCTGCGCGGGGCGTACCGATGCGGGCGTCCATGCGACGCATCAGGTCGTGCACTTCGAGACGACGAGCGACCGGCCGCTCTCGGCGTGGGTGCGCGGGGTCAATTCACATCTGCCGGACGCGGTCGCGGTGCGCTGGGCGCAGCCGGTTGCCGAAGGCTTCCACGCACGGTTCAGCGCGCGCGGCCGGCGCTACCGCTATCTGCTGCTCAACCGGCCGCAGCGGCCGGGCTTGTGGCGGGGGCGGGTTGGCTGGTTTCACCTGCCGCTGGATCTTCAGGTGATGCGCGAGGCGGCGCGGCAACTTGTCGGCGAGCATGATTTTTCGGCGTTCCGGGCCGCTGGCTGCCAGGCGAAGACGCCGGTAAAGACGCTATGGCGGGCCGATCTCCGGCAGAGCGGCAGTTTGCTGGTCTTCGATTTCGAGGCCAGCGCCTTCCTGCATCACATGGTGCGCAACCTGGTCGGGACGCTGGTGTACATCGGCAAGGGTGCGCAGGCGCCGGGCTGGATCGGCGAATTGCTGCGCTCCGGCGACCGCGGGCAGGCGGCGCCGACCTTTGGGCCGGAAGGCCTGTATTTTCGCGGGCCGGTCTACGAGCCGCACTGGGGTCTGCCGGATCCGGCCGACGATCTTCTCGATGGAGTGTTCGCTTGAAGACGCGTATCAAGATCTGCGGACTGACCCGCGAGGAGGATGTCGATGCGGCGGTCGCGGCTGGCGCCGACGCCATCGGCTTTGTCTTCCATCCGCCGAGCCCGCGTTTTGTCACGCCGCAGCGGGCGGCGGAACTGGCGCGGCGAATTCCCCCTTTCGTCGCCGTCGTCGGCCTGTTCGTGAACGCCACCCCGGAGACCGTGCTGGCGGCCTGCCATGCCCTGCCGATCGGCATCCTGCAGTTTCACGGCGATGAGGAGGCAGCCTATTGTCGCCAGTTCGCCCGCCCCTATCTGCGCGCGGCGCGGGTCAGACCGGGGCTCGATCTGTTAGAATTCGCCGGCGCATTTCCCGATGCCCGGGGTCTGTTGCTGGATGCCTTCGTCGCGGGGTATGGCGGCGGCGGCGAGGTCTTCGACTGGACGCTGATACCGCCGGATCTACCCGGCTTTCTCGTGCTTTCCGGCGGGTTGACCGCAAGCAACGTCGGCTCGGCCATCGCCAGGGTGCGGCCGGTTGCGGTCGACGTGTCTTCCGGGGTGGAAACGGGCAAGGGCATCAAGGATCACTCGAAAATCGCCGCCTTCGTGGCGGCCGTACGGAAAGCCGATGAATCACTATGACTTCCCCGACGCCAAGGGGCATTTCGGCCCCTATGGGGGGATCTTCGTCGCCGAAACGCTGTTCGCGGCGCTCGATGAGTTGCAGGCCGCCTACGCCGCAGCGAAGGCGGATCCGTCGTTCCGCGCCGAGTACGAATACGACCTGAAGCATTTCGTCGGCCGCCCGTCGCCGGTCTACCACGCCCGGCGCTGGTCGGAGATGCTCGGCGGCGCGCAGATCTACCTGAAGCGCGAGGACCTCAACCACACCGGCGCCCACAAGGTGAACAACTGCATCGGCCAGGCCATGCTCGCCCGGCGCATGGGCAAGCCGCGCGTCATCGCCGAAACCGGCGCCGGCCAGCACGGCGTGGCGACCGCGACGGTGGCCGCCCGCTACGGCATGGAATGCGTGGTGTACATGGGCAGCGAGGACATCAGGCGCCAGGCCGCCAATGTCTACCGCATGAAACTGCTCGGCGCCACGGTGGTGCCGGTGGAAAGCGGTTCGAAGACGCTCAAGGATGCGCTCAACGAGGCGATGCGTGACTGGGTCACCAACATTCACAACACCTTCTACATCATCGGCACGGTGGCTGGTCCGCATCCCTATCCGATGCTGGTCCGCGACTTCCAGCGGATCATCGGCGAGGAATGCCTGGTCCAGATGCCGGAACTGACCGGGCGCCAGCCGGATGCGGTGATCGCCTGCGTCGGCGGCGGCTCGAACGCGATGGGCATCTTCCATCCCTACATCGACCTGCCGGAGGTGCGCCTGATCGGCGTCGAGGCGGCGGGCGAGGGCATCGAGACCGGCCACCATGCCGCCTCGCTGACCGCCGGCGTGCCCGGCGTGCTGCATGGCAACCGCACCTACCTGCTGCAGGACGAGGACGGCCAGATCATCGAGACGCATTCGGTGTCGGCGGGCCTCGATTACCCCGGCGTCGGTCCCGAGCACGCCTGGCTGAAGGACACCGGCCGCGCCGAGTACGTGCCCATCAGCGATGCCGAGGCGCTGGCCGCCTTCCACGCGCTGTGCCGGATCGAGGGCATCATCCCGGCGCTGGAATCGAGTCACGCCCTGGCCTACGCGGCCAGGCTGGCGCCGACCATGGGCAATGACAGGATACTGCTGGTCAACCTTTCCGGACGGGGTGACAAGGACATGCACACCGTCGCGGAAAAATCCGGGATCGTCTTCTGATGTCGCGCATCCAGTCCGTTTTCGACCGCCTGGCTGGCGAAGGCCGCACGGCGCTGATTCCCTTCATCACCGCCGGCGATCCCGATGCGATGTTGACCGTGCCGCTGATGCACGCCCTGGTCGAAGCCGGCGCCGACATCGTCGAACTCGGCGTGCCATTTTCCGACCCGATGGCCGACGGGCCGACGATCCAGCGTGCTTCCGAGCGCGCCCTGGCCAGGGGAATGAGCCTGAGGAAGGTGCTCGAACTGGTGCTTGCCTTCCGTGCCGCCGACAAGAATACGCCGGTCGTCCTGATGGGTTATGCCAACCCGATCGAGGCGATGGGTCTGGAGCGCTTCGCCGACGCTGCCGCGCGGGCTGGCGTCGACGGCGTGCTGGTCGTCGATTACCCGCCGGAAGAGGCGGCGGCATTCGGCGCCAGCATCAAGGCGCGGGGCATGGACCCCATTTTCCTGCTGGCGCCGACGTCGACCGCGGCACGCATCGAGCAGGTCGCGGCCGTGGCCAGCGGCTATGTCTATTACGTTTCGCTGGCCGGCGTGACCGGTTCGGGCAACCTCGACATCGCGGCGTTGGCCGGGCGTCTGCCGCTGATCCGGGCGAAGACGGGCCTGCCGGTCGGGGTCGGATTCGGTATCCGTGACGCGGTGAGCGCCGGGCGCATCGCCCGGATCGCCGATGCCGTGGTCGTCGGCAGCCGGATCATCGAGGAGATCGAGAAATCGCCGGCGGAAACGGCCTGTGCCAACGTCAGGGCGCTGGTCGCCGACATTCGCCGTGGCGTCGATGAGGTGAAGAAATGAGCTGGCTGACCAAACTCCTGCCCCCCAAGATCAAGCGCGAACAGGGGACGCAACGGCGCGGCGCGCTGCCCGAAGGGTTGTGGAGCAAATGCCCGTCGTGCGAGGCGGTGCTCTATGCCACCGATCTGGAAAAGAATCTGCAGGTGTGCCCCAAGTGCGGCCACCACAATCGCCTGGATTCCCGGAAACGCCTCGATCTCCTGCTCGACGCGGAGGGCCGGAGCGAGATCGGCGCCGAGGTCGTTCCGGTCGACACGCTGAAGTTCAGGGATTCCAAGCGCTATCCCGACCGCCTGATGGAAGCCAGCCAGGCGACCGGCGAGAGCGACTCGCTGGTCTGCATGCAGGGGGCCGTCAAGACCATGCCGGCGGTTGCCGCCGCCTTCGAATTCGACTTCATGGGCGGGTCGATGGGTTCGGTGCTCGGGGAGCGCTTCGTGCGGGGCGTGAACGCCGCGGTCGAACAGGGAATGCCGTTCATCTGCATCTCCGCTTCGGGGGGCGCCCGCATGCAGGAAGGTCTGTTCTCGCTGATGCAGATGGCCAAGACGACGGCGGCGCTGACCCGGCTCGCCCAGGCGGGGCAGCCGTTCATTTCCATCCTGACCGACCCGACGATGGGCGGCGTCTCCGCTTCCTTTGCCTTCGTCGGCGATGTCGTGATCGCCGAACCGAAGGCGCTGATCGGATTCGCCGGCCCGCGCGTCATCGAGCAGACGGTGCGCGAGACGCTGCCGGAGGGCTTTCAGCGTTCCGAATTCCTGCTCGAAAAGGGCGCCATCGACATGATCGTCGACCGTCGCCAGTTGCGCGACCAGGTTGCCCGCGTCCTCGCGCTGCTGCAAAAACTGCCGGCCGCCGCTTGAAGACCCTCGAAGACTGGCTGCAACACCTCGAAAGCCTGCATCCGAAAGGGCAGGCAGGAGTCGAACTGGGGCTGGAGCGCATGCGGCGCGTCAAGTCGGCGCTCGGGCAGGGGCAGCGCTGCCCGGTGGTCATCGTCGGCGGCACCAACGGCAAGGGTTCGACCTGCGCCTACCTGGAGAACATCATCGACCGTGCCGGCTACCGGGTCGGCTGCTACACCTCGCCGCACCTGCTGGCCTATAACGAGCGCGTGCGCCTGAACGGCCGGCCGGCCAGCGACACGGCGCTGTGCGCCGCCTTCGCCCGGGTCGAGGCGGCCAGGCGGGATGCCGGCAATGTCGCGCTGACCTATTTCGAGTTCGGCACCCTGGCCGCGTGGGAGGTCTTTGCCGCCGCCAAGGTCGAGGCGGCGATCCTCGAAGTCGGCCTCGGCGGCCGGCTGGATGCGGTCAACGCCTACGAACCGGATGTTTCCATCGTCACCACGGTGGCCATCGACCATACCGCCTGGCTGGGGCCGGACCGCGCGCGCATCGGTTTCGAGAAGGCCTGGATCTACCGGGCCGGCAAGCCGGGATTCTGCGCCGATGCGAACCCGCCGCGGACGCTCGTCGACCATGCGGCGGCGATCGGCGCCGACCTGCGCCTGATCGGCCGCGATTTCGGCTTCGAGCGCCTCGCGGAGGATCGCCGGCAATGGCGCTGGTGGTGCCGGTCGGGCGACCGGGTGGTGAAGCGGTCGCTGGCCTATCCCGGCCTGCGCGGGGCGACCCAGTTGTCCAACGCGGCGGTTGCCCTGGCGGCGCTGGAGGCCCTGGGCGACAGGCTGCCGGTGACCATGCAGGCAATCCGCCCGGGACTGATCGCGACCGAACTCCCCGGACGCTTCCAGGTGGTCCCGGGCAGGCCGGCGATCGTCCTCGACGTGGCGCACAACCCGCAGGCGATCGCGGTCCTCGCCGACAATCTCGCGAGCATGGGCTTCTTCGATCGCACCCATGCGGTGGTCGGCATGTTCGGCGACAAGGACATCCGCGGCGCGCTCCAGCCGCTCAAGGACAAGGTCGATTGCTGGCACGCGGCGACGCTGGACGGGCCGCGCGGCGCGTCGGCGGAGTCGCTGGCGGCCGTCATCGGCGATGCGCGTCTGGGCGGCGGGATCTTCTGCCATGACTCGCCGCGGGCTGCCATGCAGGCGGCCAGGGGACAAGCCGCCGAAAGTGATAGAATTATCGTTTTCGGATCCTTCTTAACGGTGGCCGGAGCCCTCGAAGCGCTGCGTGCGAAGCACTAGTCATGGAAGACAACGACGTTCAGTCCAAGCTCAGGAAAGTCGCCCGCCGCCGGCTGGTCGGCGCGGTGGTCTTTGCTTCGGTGGTCGCCGTGGTTCTGCCGATGGTCATGGATCACGAGCCGCGGCAGACGGTCCGGGACGTTGAAATCCGCATACCGGGGCAGGATGAGAAGCCGTTTGCGCCGAAGTTTGCCGTGACCCCGGTGGAGAAACCGGCGGCGAAGCCCGCCGAGCAGGCCGCCGAGAGCAAGTCGCCGACGCCCGCCGGGAAGGAATCCGGCGAGACCGGGGCGGTGAAGCCCGCGGTCAAGCCGTCCGAGGTCGCCAGGGAAAAGCCCGAGGAGAAGGCCGCCGGGAAGTCGGCGGAAAAGCCGCCGGAAAAAGCGCCGGCAAAGACCGAGAAACCTCCCGTCAAGCCGGAAAAGACCCCCGACAAGGCGCCCGAAAAGCCCGCGCCCAAGCCGGAAAAGGCTCCGGAGAAATCCGCGGCCGCAGAGTCGGCGGCGGAAGCCAGGCGGGCGGCGGCCATCCTTGCCGGTCAGACGGCGCCGCCACCGGCGGCGCCGGCAAGGACGGGCGAATTCGTCATCATGATCGGCGCCTTCGCCAATGAGGACAACGTCAAGACCCTCCGGGGCAAGCTTTCCGACAAGGGGGTCAAAAGCTATGTCGAGCCGCTCGATACGCCGGGAGGCAAGAAGACCCGGGTGCGGGCCGGGCCGTTCGCCAGCCGCGAAGCGGCCGAGCAGGCGCTCGAGAAGATGAAGCAGGCCGGCGTTTCGGGCGTGATCTCGGGCAAGTGATGGCGGTTTTCGACTATGTCGTGCTTGGTATCGTGGCATTGTCGCTGGTGCTGGGACTGTGGCGCGGCGTGGTCAGTGAAATGATGGCTCTGGCGGCCTGGGTGCTGGCCTTCATGGCCGCGCTGGAGTTCGGGGAGCAGAGCGGACAGCTGGCCTTCGGCGGCATCGCCGATCCGGCAGTGCGCGCCCTGGCCGGTTGCGCACTGGTCTTTGCCGGGGTGCTGGTAGCGATGTCGGTGGTGCGGCTGGCCGTACGCAGCATGGTCAAGGCGTTGGGGCTGAGCCTCTCGGATCGTCTGCTGGGCATGATCTTCGGCCTGGCCCGCGGCGTTCTGCTGGTCATGATCCTGGTTGCAATCGGTGGCATGACCGCGGCGCCGCAGCAGGTCTGGTGGAAGCAGGCGACGCTGGCGCCACCCTTGCAGACGGCCGTGCTGGCGGCGAGGCCGTGGATGCCCGACGATCTGGCAAAGCGAATTCGGTTCAGTTAGGCGGATAGGACTATGTGCGGGATTCTTGGTGTGGTGGCGACATCGCCGGTCAACCAGCTGCTCTACGACGGCCTGATGGTCCTGCAGCATCGCGGTCAGGATGCTGCAGGCATAGCCACGGCGGAAGGAAACACGTTCAACCTGCACAAGGGACCGGGGCTGGTCCGCGACGTCTTCCGCACCCGCAACATGCGCGCCTTGCCCGGCAACTGGGGGATCGGCCATGTGCGCTATCCGACCGCCGGCTCGGCCTACAACTTTGCCGAGGCGCAACCCTTCTACGTCAATTCGCCTTTCGGCATCGTCCTCGGCCACAATGGCAACCTGACCAACGCCGAGCAGCTGAAGGGCGAGATGTTCCGTCTCGACCGCCGCCACATCAATACCAATTCGGATTCCGAAGTCCTGCTCAATGTCCTGGCGCACGAACTGCAGGCGGCGGCGCATGGCTACGAACTCGATGTCGAGAGCATCTTCCAGGCGGTCGCCGGCGTCCATCGCCGCTGCCGGGGCGCCTATGCGGTGGTGGCGCTGATCGCCGGCTACGGATTGCTCGCCTTCCGCGATCCCCACGGCATCCGCCCGCTGGTCTATGGCAAGAACGAGACGGAAACCGGGACCGAATACCTGGTCGCCTCCGAATCGGTGGCGCTCGATACCCTGGGATTCGAGATGATTCGCGATGTCGAACCGGGCGAGGCGGTGTTCGTCGATCTCAACCACGAGTTCCACAGCCTGCAGTGCGCGCAGCAGCCGACCTACGCGCCGTGCATCTTCGAATACGTCTATCTGGCGCGACCCGATTCGGTCATCGACGGCGTCTCGGTATACGAAGCGCGTCTGGCGATGGGCGAACTGCTCGCCGAGAAGGTGCGCCGGAACATTCCGGTCGACCAGATCGACGCGGTCATCCCGATCCCCGACTCGAGCCGGCCCTCGGCCATGCAGCTGGCGCAGGCGCTGGGTATCCCGTTCCGCGAAGGCTTCGTCAAGAACCGCTACGTCGGGCGCACCTTCATCATGCCCGGCCAGTCGATGCGCAAGAAGTCGGTGCGCCAGAAGCTCAACACCGTCGGCCAGGAATTCCGCGGCAAGCGCGTGCTGCTGGTCGATGACTCGATCGTCCGCGGCACGACCAGCCGCGAGATCGTCGAGATGGCTCGGGCCGCCGGCGCGGTCAAGGTGTACTTCGCGTCGGCGGCGCCGCCGGTGCGCTTTCCCAACGTCTATGGCATCGACATGCCGACACGCGCCGAACTGATCGCCACCGGCCGTACCGACGACGGCATCGCCCGCGAGATCGGCGCCGATGCGCTGGTCTATCAGGATCTCGCGGCGCTCAAGCAGTCGGTGACCGGCATCCGCTACGACCTGACGGATTTCGATTCCTCCTGCTTTGACGGTTGCTACATCACCGGCGATGTTGACGAACACTACCTCGATGCCATCGAAGGCAGTCGCGACAAGAAGTCGCCTGACCATGACGACGACGGCGATGGCGACGGCCAGCCGGCCCAGCAGCTCGTTCTGCAACTGGCATCGGCCGGCCAGGACTGATGCCGGACGCGCCGAACTTTCGCCCGGAAACCCTGGCCGTGCGCGCCGGCCAGGAGCGCAGCCAGTTCGGCGAGCATTCCGAGGCGCTCTACCTGACCTCCAGCTTCGTCTTCCAGAGCGCCGCGCAGGCCGCCCGCCGGTTTTCCGGCGAGGAGGAGGGCAACGTCTATTCGCGCTTCTCCAACCCGACGGTGACCATGTTCGAGGAGCGCCTCGCCGCGCTGGAGGGGGCCGAGGACTGCGTCGCCACGGCCAGCGGCATGGCGGCGATCATGGCGCTGGTGCTGGCGCACCTGAAGAACGGCGACCACATCGTCGCTTCCAGCGGCCTGTTCGGCGCCACCGTCCAGTTGTTCTCGAACATCCTGGCGCGCACCGGCATCGCCACCACCTTCGTGCCGCAGACCGATCCTGCGGCCTGGGAAGCGGCGATCCGTCCGGAAACCAAGCTGTTCTTCCTCGAAACGCCGTCCAACCCGCTGACGGAAATCGCCGATATTTCGGCGTTGACCGCAACCGCCCGGGCGCGGGGCATCCTGGTCGCCGTCGACAACTGCTTCTGCACCCCCATCCAGCAGCGCCCGCTCGACCTCGGCGCCGACCTCGTCGTCCATTCGGCGACCAAGTACCTCGACGGCCAGGGCCGCGTGCTCGGCGGCGCCGTGTGCGGCCCCCGGCGGCTGACCGAGGAGGTCTTCAAGTACCTGCGCACCGCCGGCCCGACGCTTTCGGCCTTCAACGCCTGGGTCCTGCTCAAGGGTCTGGAAACGCTCAAGCTCCGCGTCGAGGCGCAGTCGGCCAAGGCCCTGCAACTGGCGGGCTGGCTCGAAGCGCACCCGAAGGTGGCGCGGGTCTTCTATCCCGGCCTGCCGTCGCACCCGCAATACGATCTGGCGCAGCGGCAGCAAAAGGGCGGCGGCGCCATCGTCTCGTTCGAGGTGAAGGGCGCCCGCGAGCAGGCGTGGACGGTCGTCGACCACTGCCGCCTGCTGTCGATCACCGCCAACCTCGGCGACACCAAGACCACCATCACCCATCCCGCCTCGACCACGCACGGCCGCATCACCCCGGAAGCCCGGGCCGCCGCCGGCATCGGCGAAGGCCTGCTGCGCATCGCCGTCGGTCTCGAAGCGGTGGAAGACCTGCAGGCCGACCTCGAACGCGGTCTCTCCCTCATCTGACATTCTGGCGGCGCCCGGCGGCGGCCGGGCGTTGCGCCACGGAGTTCCCATGCATTTTTCCGACCTTGGCCTGATGGCCGAAATCCAGCGCGCCGTCGCCGAACAGGGCTACGACACGCCGACTCCCATCCAGCAGCAGGCGATTCCCGCCGTGCTCGCCGGCCACGACCTGATGGCCACGGCGCAGACCGGCACCGGCAAGACCGCCGGTTTCACGCTGCCCATCCTGCATCGCTTGGCCGCTGGCGCCAACGGCCGCCTGACCCGCGTCGCCCGCACGCCGCGCGTGCTGGTCCTGGCGCCGACGCGCGAGCTGGCGATCCAGGTCGAGGAGAGCGTGCGCACCTACGGCAAGCATCTGCCGGTCCAGTCGCTGGCCGTCTTTGGCGGCGTCGGCATCAACCCGCAGATCGCCGGCCTGCGGCGCGGCGTCGACATCCTCGTCGCCACGCCGGGGCGCCTGCTCGACCACGTTCAGCAACGCACGGTCGACCTGTCCGGCATCGAGATTTTCGTCCTCGACGAAGCCGACCGCATGCTCGACATGGGCTTCATCCGCGATATCCGCAGGATCATCGCGCTGCTGCCCAAGCAACGGCAGAACCTGATGTTCTCCGCCACCTTCTCGCCGGAAATCCGCGAGCTGGCCAGCGGCCTGCTGCACCAGCCGGTGGCGGTCGACGTCGCCCCGCGCAACACGGCGGCAGCGACCGTCACGCAGAAGGTCATCGAGTGCAACCGCGAAGAGAAGAAGGAACTGCTCAAGCACCTGTTTGAGACGCACGGCCTGCACCAGGTGCTGGTCTTCGCCCGCACCAAGCATGGCGCCGACGCGCTGGCGCGCACGCTGGACAAGGCCGGCATCCGGTCGGCCGCGCTGCACGGCAACAAGTCGCAGGGGGCGCGCACGCGGGCGCTGTCGGAATTCAAGGACGGCAAGCTGGTCGCGCTGGTCGCCACCGACATCGCGGCGCGCGGCCTGGACATCGACGCGCTGCCCTGCGTCATCAACTACGAGCTGCCCAGCGTCCCCGAGGACTACGTGCACCGCATCGGCCGCACCGGCCGCGCCGGCATGGACGGCGACGCCATCTCGCTGGTCTGCCACGACGAGCGCCCGCAGCTGAAGGACATCGAGAAGCTGATCCGGCGCACGCTGGAACGCGTCGTCATCGCGGGCTTCGCGCCGGCGGCGGTCGCTACGCCGCGCCCGGCGCCGCCGCCGCACGGCCCACGCAAGCTGCAGCCGGCTCACGGCCAGGCCCAGCCGGGGACACAAGCGTCGAAATTGGGCAGAAATTCCGGTCGACCGCAACAGCACCACAGCGGCAGCCGGCATAGGTAGCGGACAGACTGCGAGAATCCATGGCCAAATTCACCGGTACGATCCAAGAGTTTCACCATTTTGTGGGGCCGCGAATTCGCAATATAGTCAATTTGACTGCAGCGCCTCACCGGAAGAACCGCAACGGCATTTGCGAGAAATGCGGAGACAAGGCCGAACTCCAGTCGGCTCATGTGCATGGGCGCGGACGGCGAGAAATCATTGAAGCGGTATTGGTTCAATACAAGACCGCCGAGAATTTGCTGGAGTGTGAGCTTGAACAGGTGGAGAAGCAGATCCTTGAGAGTCATCTGCCCATTGAGAAGACATTCAAATTTCTCTGCCATCCCTGTCACGTTGCGTACGATGCGAAAATACCTCGGGCCAAAGCGGAAGGTATCGTCCGGTCCGGGGAAGAAAGGGCGCTCGGTAACGGTGAATTTCGGAAACTTGGTCGAATCGAATTGTGGGCGAAACGTCCCGACCAAGCCTGTAGTAAGATTCTTGGCGCATTCCTAAAGCTGGAGAGGCAGGAAGAGCCGGTGATGATTTCTACGTTGCGGAGCTACTGCACGGATAAGCTCAAGGTAGGTGGATTCGACGCAAAGTATGGAAGCATGAAGACCGATGCTGGAAACTCCTATGGCAGAGTCTTCTTCGATCATGGCGAAGTTGTGGATATCTGGCCCGAAGTGCGTCACGAAACCGATTTGCACTTCAAGGCAACGCCCCGGGTCGACTAATAGCTGACTGAGCCGGGATCAAACACAGCGGGAACCGGCCCCGCTGAACACGCCGGCGGAAACCTCGCAGCCTACGCGAAGCGGACCTCGGCGCGCATGCTCGGCGCCCCGCTGGCCAGGCGGGCGGTCAGCGTCGCCTCGTCCCCGGCGAACTCGGCAGCGAGCGTCAGCGCCTCGCCGAGCAGCGCCGGGCGCAGCCCGCGGTAGGAAAACTCGCGCAATTGCCGCCCGCCCGCCTGCTCGGCGAAGCCGGCGAGCATCGTCGCGGTCAACGGCCCGTGGATGACCAGATTCGCGTAGCCCTCGACGTTGCGGCAGTAATCCTGGTCGTAGTGGATGCGGTGGCCGTTGAAGGTCAGCGCCGAATAGCGGAACAGCGTCGTCGAATCCGGCGCGAAGGGCCGGCTGCAGGCGCCCGCGGCCAACGGCTCGCTGCGATCTTCGCCGCCCCCGGCAGGCGGCGGCGAAGCGTCCTTGTACACGATGTCGTGCTCCTCGCGCACCAGCAGTTCGCCGGACAGCGCCGCCAGTTCGTGGAGGACGGTGACGAAGACCAGGTCGCCGGCCCGCCCCTTCTTGTGGTCCACCGCCAGAACGCGCGAGGTCTTGCGGATGCGTGCGCCGATCGGCAGCGGACGAAGAAACGAGAGCCGGCCGCCCGCCCACATCCGGTTGGCGAGCGGCACCGGCGGCAGGAAACCGCCGCGCGCCGGGTGGCCGTCGCGCCCGAGTTCGCCCGATGGCAAGCCTTCGAGGAAATAAAGCCAGTGCCACAGCGGCGGCAGCGGCTCGCCGTCGCGCAGGCGCCCGGGGCCCGGATGGTCGACGGTTGCGGCCATCAGGCGGGCGTGGCGGGCGGCGATGAGGTCTTCGTCGCTGCGGGTGTGGCCGATCCAGGTGCGCAGGTGGTCGAGATCGATCGGGGTCATGTCTGCTCCGGTGGGGCTGTCACGCAGGGGCGATCTTGCCACAGCGTCGCGGTCTTGCCATGACACGTACCGCTCGTTGATCTGCAGGACTTGTCCGGGTGGCGGGCAGAGGATGAGGCTCACCACGGGATGACGCTCATCCCGCCCGGCGCCATCCGCGCGTGACGCCGGGCGCCGTCAGCAGCTCACCCAATGTCCAGGTCGGTAGACTGAACATCGGCCAGAACACCTCCGGTATCACTGCCCCCGGTGTGACCACCAACGGTTTCGAGCACCTGACCCTCAACAGCACCGGCGCCGCCCACACC
>JAFLDQ010000049.1 GCA_017302355.1 Dechloromonas sp. | reverse complement strand
GGCTGGATCAGGGTTGCCCCCATTGTCCAAAATTCCCCACTGCTGCCTCCCGTAGGAGTCTGGACCGTGTCTCAGTTCCAGTGTGGCGGATCATCCTCTCAGACCCGCTACAGATCGTCGCCTTGGTAAGCCTTTACCTCACCAACTAGCTAATCTGACATCGGCCGCTCAAAGAGCGCAAGGCCTTGCGGTCCCCTGCTTTCCTGCTCACAGAATATGCGGTATTAGCGCAACTTTCGCTACGTTATCCCCCACTCAATGGCACGTTCCGATGCATTACTCACCCGTTCGCCACTCGCCGGCACCCGAAGGCCCGCTGCCGTTCGACTTGCATGTGTAAGGCATGCCGCCAGCGTTCAATCTGAGCCAGGATCAAACTCTTCAGTTCAATCCAGCAAACTCACAATCCACTGACGATAGTTTCTCTCTACCTCGATGGATCTCTCCATCCGTGTGATTGCCTCAATACTTCTCGCAACTCGCGTTGCTCGCATCAAGACACCCACACCTATCGGTTGTCCAAATTGTTAAAGATCCATACCGCACCACCCAAAAAACAGGCGCCCGCAGCAAAGAAGCGGAATTATCCACTACCAACAAACAGGCGTCAAGAAGAAAAACGCTTGATTGCAGCAGTGACCGACATCGCGTCCAACTTCCCGGAAACAAGAACGCCTGGCATCTTCCAAGCGTCTTGCTTGCTGGTTGCGGGGGCAGGATTTGAACCTGCGACCTTCGGGTTATGAGCCCGACGAGCTGCCAGACTGCTCCACCCCGCGTCCGTCAGAGGGGCGCATTATCCCGACCAGGCCAGCAGGTGTCAACAACTATTCCGCGATACCGAGACCGGCCGGCAGGCTAGCCGGCTGCAAGCCAGTTCAACATCCCCTCCCACTGCTCGATGTCCCTCCTGTGCCGAGTACGCGGAGGGTCGAAGATGGTGAGTCCGGCGGCGGCGACATTGACATAGTTCTGGGTACTCCGCAGGTAGGCGACGATCGGTATGTCGAAGTGCTTCAGATACTCCTCGAGCATGCCGGCGGCTTTCGTGCGCGGATCGACGCGCATCGCGACAATGCCCAAGCTTCCGCGCCGGCCGCGCATTTCGCTGCGGATTGCGTTGAGGAAATCTTCGGTAGCCGCCATGTCGAAGACCGAAGGCACGAGCGGCACCAGCACCTTGTTCACCGTGCGGAGGTAATCGGACAGCTTGTAGCCCTGCAATCCTGCCGGTGCATCGAGCACAGCCCAGTCCGCCTCTTGCGGCAGGTTCAGGACGATCTGATTGGCGGCGAAATAGCCGGTAACCGGAGCCATGTCGGGATCGCGAAACGCCATCCAGCGCAGGGAAGACTGCTGCCGGTCGAGATCGCAGAGCGTGACTCGCTTTCCCTGATTGGCGAAATACCCTGAGAGATTGGTCGCAATGGTCGTCTTCCCTGCCCCGCCCTTGGGATTTGCCACCAGAACAGCTCGCATTTCCATCCCCGATGAGTTTCCTGCGGGAATTATATTCGTCGATGCACGGCAGGCATATACACATAAAATGGAGCTTTTCTCGGGACGGCATTCCATGGTTACCAGAGTGGCCAGCGATCGGCAGGGCATACAGTCGATCGAGGTGGGTTTTCGCCTCATCGACGTGCTTGCCAGCAATGGCCGGCCGATGATGTTGCGCGACATCGCTAGAGGCGCCGGGATGCCTGCCGCCAAGGCGCATCGTTACATGGTCAGCTTCATGCGTACCGGGATGATCGAACAGGACAGCAGCAGCGGACGCTACCTTCTGGGCAGCCATGCACTGGAGGTTGGCCTGTCCGCTCTCGGGCGACTCGACCCCGTCCGCCTTGCCGGCCCCATTCTCGAAGACCTGTGCGAGGAGATTCAGGAAACCGTAGCGCTTGCGGTGTGGGGCAATCGCGGCGCGACGATCGTCCGCATCGTCGACTCGGGCGCCCCGATCACGATCGCCCTGCGGGCGGGTACCGTACTGCCCCTCTGCAGGTCGGCAACCGGGCAGGCGTTTGCCGCCTTCTTCCGCTCGCCGTTTCTGAAGCAGATGCTGGATCAGGAACTTCGCGAAATCTCGGAAGCCGGCAAGATCGCCATCACGACCGCGCGCCGCCAACTCGAAAAGACACTCACGGAAATACGCCGCCACGGCATCTCCCGCGCTTCAGGCAGCCTGACCCCGGGAATCAACGGCTTCAGCGCGCCGGTCTTCGATCACTCGGGCATGATGGTCGCCGCGATCACATCGCTTGGCACGGTAGGCGAGTTCAGCGTCGAGTGGGACAGCCGCGTGGCCAGAGCCATGCGGGCGGCGGCAAGCAACCTGTCACGAAAACTGGGGTTCCAACACCCCGAAGGCTGAGGGAGAAGCCACTACCCGGTTCGTCGCATCAGGGACGCCCCGCCGACTGGTCATCATCGGTTGATTCCTCGTCTTCCGTCCTCGCCGACTCGATCTCTTCGTCGAGGACGTCACGATCCTGGCGATTCTGCCGGAGAAAGAAGACCAGCGCCGAAACGACGGCCCCGAGCATGACCAAAGCCAACAAGACCGCGCGCAGGTCGAGGCTGGCAGGCAAACCAAGTTCCATCGACTTCTCCTCAAGGTGCCGGCGATGTTGACGGGCGCAGACCGCTTCCGATTTCCGCCATCCGGCAGACGTCATCCGCTGGATCGGGCGCCCCTGGAGATCCAGCCCGTGGCAGCCCGACCAAAACCCGCGCGGTCCACCCAGTGCAGTACCTTGGCGCATTGCTGCCCAGCAGCCCGGCGGCATCCCGCCATCGACCTGATCCTGCCGGACACCGCTTCGCCGGTCGCCCTGGCCGACAAACAGCCCAGCTACGACGCTGCCGCGGTCAACCGGAAATTTCGCCCGAAATCCGCCCGACCTGGCTCAGTGGCTCGTCCCTTCCGACTTGCTGATCTTGTTCCACACGTTGTACTTGCCGACCGGCTTCTTCATCGGCAGGCGCTTCACTTCCTTGAGCGTCGCGGCGTCGTAGACGATCAGTGCGCCGTCCATTTCCCACAGGCTGGCCAGCACGTACTTGCCGTCCCTGGTGAACTCGACGTGGGCGAAGGTCTTGCCCGGCTCGGGTTTCAGTTCGGCGACGATTTCCAGCTTGTCCTTGTCGATGATCTGCATGGTGTCCTTGAACTCCTTGCTCATCATCGAATCGGTCCACGCATAGCGGCTGTTCTCGTGGCTGCGCATGAAGAAGCCCGGGCCGCGGGTGGGGATCTGCTTGATGGTCTTCCAGGTCTGCATGTCGATGATGCTGATGACGCCCTCGTTGAGGTTGGGCGTCGCCATCACCGTGCGCTCCCGGCCGCTGGCGTCCTTCCATTTCCAGCTGATGCCGGAGCCGAGGTGCGGCATGCCGGGCAGTTCGAGGTCGGCGATCTTCTTGCGCACATCGAGGTTGACCACTTGGCCGCTGACTGCGCTCTTCGCATCGTTGCGCGAGGCGCCCATCACCTCGTCGTAACCCTGGGTGAAGTAGAAGTCGTCGAGGTAATCGTCGAGCTGGCTGCGCTGCGGATTGAGGAAGCCGGATACGAAGGCGCCCTCCTTGTACTTGAAGTCGTGGATCATGCCGGCCGGAATGTCGTCGGCCTTCGGGTTGTACGAAACCTCCCACACCTCCTTGACGTCCTTGAGCGCGGCGACGAAGCTCTGGCGCGGCGAGGCGTCGTAGACGGCGGAAACGCGCGAGGTCACCTTGCCGTCCTTGTCGGCCACCGGCAGGATTTTCTTCAGGTTGAGGTCGGCGTCGAGGATGACCAGGCTGTGCGGCAGGTAATTGGCCACCGCCACCCACTTGCCGTCGCCGGACACCGCCGCGTTGCGCGTGTTGATGCCGGCGCGCACCTCGGCGACGACCTTGAGATTCCACAGGTCGAACTTGGTGACCCAGCCGTCGCGTGAGGCGAAAAAGACGTAGCGCCCGTCCGGCGTGAATTTCGGCCCGCCGTGCAGGGCGAAGCGCGACGGGAAGCGGTGGATCGGCTCCAGCTTGTCGCCGTCGAGGATGGACACGTGGTGGTCGCCGCTTTCGACGACGATGAACAGGTTGAGCGGATCGGCGCTGAATTGCGGCTTGTCCGGCAGGCTGCCCGGCGCGTGGTTGACGATGCGCGAGGCGGTGATTTCCTTCTCGCCCCAGACCGGCATCGGCGTGATCGGCGCGTAGGCATACTCGACCAGCGCCTTGATTTCCTCGTTGTTCAGCTGTTGGCCGAAACCCAGCATCTGCGTCGCCGGACGCCCTTCGCGGATGACCTTCTCGGCTTCCGCCTTGCGCAGGCGGGCCAGGTTTTCCGGAATTAGCGCCGGGCCGATGCCGCCCAGGCGGTCGGCGCCGTGGCAGGAAGCGCAGTGCTGCCTGTAGGCCGCCGGCGCATCGGCGGCCTCGGCCAAGTGCGCCATACCGAACAGAAACCAGACGGCAAAGCCGGCCGGGATCGCGATTCTCCAGTTCATAGCCCGATTTCCTCGTCGGTCAGGTAGCAGCCCGGATCCTCGGCCCAGGCGTCGCCGGTCATCTGCTGCGCGCGGACGCGGGTATTGCCGTTGCAGATCCGCAGGTAGGCGCATTCGCCGCAACGCCCCTTGACCGCCCGCGGGTAGGCCTTGAGGCCGGCCATCAGCGGATCGGCAACATCCGGCCAGATCTGCGAGAACGGCCGCTCCTTGACATTGCCCAGCGTGTAGTGCCACCACATGGTGTCGGGATGCACGTTGCCGAGGTTGTCGATATTGGCGACGTTGACGCCCGACGAATTGCCACCCCACTGGCGCAGCTTGGCCTCGACATGCGCCGCGCTCTCCGGAAAACGCCGACGCACCCAGTGCAGGAAATAGACGCCGTCGGCATCGTTGTTGCCGGTGGTGAATTCCTTCTCCAGCCCGCGCTGGTTGTACTCCCAGCAGGTGTCGAACAACAGGTCCATGGCCTGCCGGGTCAGCTGGTATTGCGCATCGTCCTTGCGGTTCTTGTTGCCGCGCCCGGCGTAATTCAGGTGCGAAAAATAGAAGCGGTCGATGCCCTCGTCCTCGACCAGCTTGAGCAGGCCGGGCAGATCGTGCGCGTTGTCCTGCGTCATCGTGAAGCGGACGCCGATCTTCAGGCCGAGGTCGCGGCACAGGCGGATGCCCTTCAACGACGCTTCGAAGGCGCCGTCGAGCCGGCGAAACCGGTCGTGCGTCGCACCCAACCCGTCGAGCGAGACGCCGACGTAGTTGAAATCACACTCGGCGATCTTGTCGATATTGTCTTCGTCGATCAGCGTCCCGTTCGACGACAGGCCGACGTAGAAACCCATCGTCTTGGCGCGTTTGGCGATGTCGTAGATGTCCGGCCGCAGCAGCGGCTCGCCGCCGGACAGGATCAGCACCGGCACCCGGAATCCCTTGAGGTCGTCCATCACCGCATAGACCTGCTCCGTGCTCAGTTCGCCGGGGAAGTTGGTGTCGGCGGAGATCGAATAGCAGTGCTTGCAGGTCAGGTTGCAACGGCGGATCAGGTTCCAGATGACCACCGGGCCGGGCGGATTGCGCTTGGGGCCGAGCGACGTCGGCGCGGCGATTTCCTGCAGGTACTGCGAGATGCGGAACATGGATTTCCTTGTTCTGGAATGGGCGTATTCAAAGGCAGGCGGGCCGGCAACGCATTGACGTGAGTCAATCCGGGGAAGGGTGCGCGTGATGCGGGCGTCACTGCCCTTGCGCTATACTCGCACGATGACTCAGATCGTCCAATACGTCGCCGCCAACGAACCAGCCCTGCCCAGCGACCGGGCCGCCGAAGTGGAAGACTTGCTGGCGGCGGGCGAAAAGGTCCAGGCCTGGCTGGAAATCGACCTGGACGCCCGTCTGCAATTCGCCACCGGGCTGCTCATCGCCACTGATCGCCGCTTGCTGGCCCGCGCCCCCGGCGATGGCGGGTGGCAGGATTGGCCGTTGCACGTCGGCCTGGCGCTGAATCACCATGACCATGCCGGGGTCGGCGCACTCGAACTGGTCGACGCGAAGGGCCGGCTGGCCGTCTGGCGCTACACGCTGTCCAGAAACGTCGCCGCGCTGCGCGTCATTGCCGAATTCGACCTGCATCGCGACAGCCTGGTCAGCGGCCGGCCGGTGTTGCGGTCGACCGACGATATCTGCCCGAAATGCAAGGCGCCCCTCCCGCCCGGCGAGGACGAATGCCCGATCTGCAACCGCGAGGTGACCGAGGCGCCGTCGACCTGGACGCTGTTCCGCCTCTGGCGCTTTGCCCGCCCCTACCGCTGGCAACTGTTCAGCGGCTTCGCGCTGACGCTGGCGGCGACGGCGGCGACGCTGGTGCCGCCCTACCTGACCATGCCGCTGATGGACAACGTGCTGATCCCGTTCCAAAACGGCAAGCCGATCGACTGGCCCCTGGTCGGCATGTACCTCGGCGGCCTGCTCGGCTCGGCCCTGCTGGCCTGGCTGCTCGGCTGGCTGCGCACCTACATTCTGGCTCTCGTGTCGGAGCGGATCGGCCGCGACCTGCGCACGAGCACCTACCAGCACCTGCTCGGCCTGTCGCTGGAGTATTTCGGCGGCAAGCGCACCGGCGACCTGATGGCGCGCATCGGCAGCGAGACGGACCGCATCAACGTCTTCCTTTCGCTCGACCTGCTCAACTTCGCCACCGACGTGCTGATGATCGCGATGACCGCGGTCATCCTGTTCTCGATCAATCCGTGGCTGGCGCTGGTCACGCTCATCCCGCTGCCGGTCATCGGCTGGATGATCCACTTCGTCCGCGAAAAGCTGCGCACCGGCTTCGAGAAGATCGACCGAGTCTGGGCCGAGGTGACCAACGTCCTCGCCGATACCATCCCCGGCATCCGCGTGGTCAAGGCCTTCGCCCAGGAGAAGCGCGAAGCCGAGCGCTTCCGCGCCGCCAACGAACACAACCTGGCGATGAACGACAAGCTGAACAAGACCTGGTCGCTGTTCTCGCCCACCGTCACCCTGCTCACCGAGATCGGCCTGCTCGTCGTCTGGGCTTTCGGCATCTGGCAGATTTCCAAGAACGAGATCACGGTCGGCGTGCTGACCGCCTTTCTCGCCTATATCGGCCGCTTCTACACCCGGCTGGACTCGATGAGCCGGATCGTCTCGGCCACCCAGCGCGCCGCTTCCAGCACCAAGCGCATCTTCGACATTCTCGACCACGTCTCCAGCGTGCCGGAACCCGCCAAGCCGGTGCACCTGACCAGGGTGACCGGCCAGATCGAGTTGAAGAAGGCCAGCTTCCGCTACGGCACCCGCGCCGTGACCCGCGACGTCGACCTGGTCATCCAGCCCGGCGAAATGATCGGCCTGGTCGGGCACAGCGGTTCGGGCAAGAGCACGCTGGTCAACCTGATCTGCCGCTTCTACGATGTCACCGAAGGCGCCGTCTTGATCGACGGCACCGACGTGCGTTCGGTGCCGGTCGCCGAATTCCGCCGCCACATCGGTCTCGTCCTGCAGGAACCCTTCCTCTTCTTCGGCACCATCGCCGAGAACATCGCCTACGGCAAGCCGGAAGCGACGCGCCAGGAGATCATCGCCGCCGCCCGCGCAGCGCATGCCCACGAGTTCATCCTGCGCCTGGCGCACGGCTACGACTCGCTGGTCGGCGAGCGCGGCCAGGGGCTTTCCGGCGGCGAACGCCAGCGCATCTCGATCGCCCGCGCCCTGCTGATCGACCCGAAGATCCTCATCCTCGACGAGGCGACCTCCTCGGTCGACACCGAAACCGAGAAGGAAATCCAGAAGGCGCTCGACAACCTGGTGCGCGGCCGCACCACGATCGCCATCGCCCACCGCCTGTCGACGCTGCGCAAGGCCGACCGCCTGGTCGTCATGGACCGCGGCCGCCTCGTCGAACTCGGCAACCACGACCAGTTGATGGCCGCGGAAGGCCACTATTACAAGCTGTACATGGCGCAGGCCCGCAACGTCGATGCCGAGGACATGTTGCCGCGCGCGCCCGACCTCTCCAAAGTCCACGCCGAGTAGCCGATGGCCAAAGTCAATTTCCAGCTTCAGCGCGACAGCTACGGTCAACTGGTCCTGACCGGCCAGAACGGCGAGCGCCATGCCGGCGTCGTCCCAGTGCGCGCGTTCCCGATCGGCGCCCCCGACGACGGCATCGCGCTGGTCAATGTCGAAGGCCATGAAGTCGGCTGGGCGGATCGCATCGCCGACCTGCCGCCGGAACTCGGCCGGCTGGTCGAGGAGGAACTGGCGAGCCGCGAGTTCATGCCGGAAATCGAGAAGATTCTCGAAGTGTCCAGCTTCGCCTGTCCGAGCACCTGGCAGGTGGCCACCAACCGCGGCGGGGCGGCCCTCATTCTCAAGGGCGAGGAAGACATCCGGCGCCTCTCGCAGACCCGCCTGCTGATCGCCGATACCCACGGCATCCAGTTCCTGGTGCGCGACATCGCGGCGCTCGACCGGCATAGCCGCAAGCTGCTCGATCGCTTCCTCTAGTCGCGGCGTGTAACAAGTCTTGCCCGGAGTTGACATTTTTTGACCGGTGTCAGCCTGTGTCGCGGTGAAGGCGTTGATAATGATCATTTGTTGCTTCGACAATCCTTTGACAGCGAGACGGACGTGGACGGACCAGGCATGAAGAAGAAAGACATCATCATCAGGGACATCATTCCCCTGCGTGGCCCGAACATGTGGACCTACCGTCCGGTGCTCGAAGCCTGGGTGGAACTCGGGGAACTGGAAGAGTATCCGTCGAACAAGATTCCCGGCTTCCCCGAACGCCTTGCGGCCTGGCTTCCCTCGCTGGTCGAGCATCGCTGCAACTACGGCGAGCACGGCGGCTTCCTGCGCCGGGTCAGGGAAGGCACCTGGGCCGGACATATCCTCGAACACGTCACGCTCGAACTGCAGAACCTGGCCGGACTCCCCGGCGGCTTCGGCAAGACCCGCGAAACTTCGGAATACGGAGTCTACAAGGTCGCCGTCCGCGCCTGGCACGAGGAGGTCACCCACGCCGCGCTGCACATGGCGCGCGACCTGATCATGGCGGCCATCGAGGACCGGCCCTTCGACGTCGCCGGCGCCATCGAGGAACTGGGCGACATGGTGGATTCCAAGTGTCTGGGGCCGTCGACCGCGAGCATCGTCGATGCCGCCGACGACCGCGACATTCCGACCATCCGCCTGCTCGCCGACGGCAACCTGGTCCAGATCGGCTACGGCGCCGCGGCGCGCCGCATCTGGACCGCCGAAACCGACCGCACCAGCGCCATCGCCGAAACGATTTCGCGCGACAAGGATCTGACCAAGGAACTGATCTCCTCGTGCGGCGTACCGATTCCCGAGGGCCGCGAGGTCACCAGCGCCGCCGATGCCTGGGAGGCCGCCGAGGAGATCGGGTTGCCCGTCTGCGTCAAGCCGCGCGACGGCAATCATGGCCGGGGCGTCTTCATCGATGTCAAGACCCGCGAAGAGGTCGAGAAGGCGTACTCGGTGGCCATCGACGAAGGCACGGCGGTCCTCGTCGAACGCTCGATTCCCGGCACCGAACATCGCCTGCTGGTGATCGGCGGCAAGCTGGCGGCCGCCAATCGCGGCGACATGATCACGGTGACCGGCGATGGCAAGTCCACCGTCAATGAACTGATCGCCACCCAGATCAACACCGACCCGCGCCGCGGCTCGTCCGAGTTGCATCCGCTGTCGATCATCCACATCGACTCGGCGGCGCGCATGGAACTCTCGCGCCAGGGGCTCGAACCCGATTCGGTTCCGGCACGGGACCGCAAGGTCCTGATCCAGCGCAACGCCAACCATGCGTTCGACGTCACCGACGAGGTTCATCCGGAAACCGCCGCGCTGGCGGCGCTGGCAGCGCGGATCGTCGGTCTCGACATCGCCGGCATCGATCTCGTCTGCCAGGATATTTCCCGGCCGCTCGACGAACAGGGCGGCGCGATCGTCGAGGTGAATGCCGGCCCCAGCCTGCTGATGCACCTGCGCCCCGGCGTCGGCAAGCCGCGCCCGGTCGGCAAGGCGATTGTCGACAGCCTGTTTGCCGAAGGCGAAGGCGGCCGCATTCCGGTCGCCGGCATCAGCGGAACACATGGCAAGACCGCCGTCGCCAAGCTGTTGGCCCACCTGATCCACCTCTCCGGCCGGCGCGTCGGACTGGCCTGCAGCGATGGCCTGCATATCGACCGGCGTCATGTCCAGAAAACCGACGGCGCCAACTGGGCATCCGGCCACCGTCTGCTGCTCAACCCCGCCGTCGAGGCGGCGGTGATCGAGAACGGCGGGCGCACCATCCTCGGCGAAGGACTGGCCTACGACCGCTGCCAGGTGGGCATCGTGACCAATATCGACCCGGCGGCGGAAGACCTCGGGCGCTGGGATGTCCACCCGAGTGGCGGCGAGTACTTCACGACCTACCGCAACACCTACCGGACGCAGGTCGATGTCGTGTTGCCCAATGGTTGCGCGGTGCTCAATGCCGGCGACGAGATCGTCGCCAGCATGGCTGAACTGTCCGACGGCGAGGTCATCTTCTTCGCCGCCGACCCGGCTTGCCCGGTCATGGCGGAACACGTTGCCGCCGGCAAACGCGGCGTGTTCGTACGCGACGGCCGCATCATGCTGGCCACCGGCAGCGACGAGATCCGTCTCTGCCGCCTCGGCGACGTGCCGGTGATCGGCAGGCGGAAGGATCCCGCCACGGTCGCCAATGTCCTCGCCGCCGTCGCCGCCGGCTGGGCGCTGGGGCTGACCAGGGAAGTGATCGGCACCGGGGTCAAGACCTTCGGCCTCGAACTGCCCGACCCTGCCGCCCTGTTGCCGCAGGGCGCCAGACGGTCGCCCCCGGCGTCATTCCGGAACTAACTGGCAAAGCAAGGAAGAGCTTTCATGGACGTTTCCCGTATTCGCGCCCTGCGCGGCCCCAATCTGTGGAGCCGGCACACGGCAATCCAGGCCATCGTCACCTGCGAGGGCGCCGAATGCGCAATCGCCGACCTGCCCGGTTTCGAAGCCCGCCTGCGCGACCGCTTCCCCGAACTTGGCGACCTGATTCCGGCCGACCATCTCGACACCGTTTCGATGGCGCATGCGCTGGAATTCGCCGCCCTCGGACTGCAGGCGCAGGCCGGTTGTCCGGTGACCTTCAGCCGCTCGGCGCCGGCTGTCGAAACCGGCATCTACCAGGTGGTCGTCGAATACACCGAGGAAGACGTCGGCCGGCTGGCCTTCGATCTCGCCGAACAACTCTGCAATGCGGCGCTGAACGACCAGCCCTTCGATATCGAAGGGGCGCTCGGACAGTTGCGCGAACTGGACGAGGACATCCGGCTCGGGCCGTCGACCGGCGCCATCGTTTCCGCGGCGGTCGCCCGCGGCATTCCCTACCGCCGCCTGACGCAGGGCAGCCTCGTGCAGTTCGGCTGGGGCAGCAGGCAGAGGCGCATCCAGGCCGCCGAAACCAGCTTCACCAGCGCCATTGCCGAATCGATCGCCCAGGACAAGGAGCTGACCAAGAAACTTCTCGACGCCGCCGGGGTCGCCGTGCCGAAGGGCCGCCCAGCCGAGGACGAGGATGATGCCTGTGCCGCCGCGCTGGAAATCGGCTTCCCGGTCGTCGTCAAGCCGCGCGACGGCAACCAGGGCAAGGGCATCTCGGTCAACCTGACGAACGAGGAGCAGGTGCGCCACGCCTACCGCGTCGCCATCGAGTTTCGCGACGACATCCTCGTCGAAAAGTACCTTCCCGGCCACGATTACCGGTTGCTGGTCATCGGCGACAAGCTGCTCGCCGCTGCCCGCCGCGACCCGCCGCTGGTCATCGGCGACGGCATCCAGAACGTTCGCCAGCTCGTTGACCAGGTCAACCGCGATCCCCGGCGCAGCGATGGCCATGCCACCTCGCTGACCAAGATCCGCTTCGACGAGGTCGCCGTCGCCCGTCTGGCGCTGCAAGGCTACACCGCCGACTCCGTGCCGCCGCGCGGCGCCCGCGTCGTCCTGCGCAACAATGCCAACCTGTCCACCGGCGGCACGGCGACCGACGTCACCGACGATGTGCACCCGGAGCTTGCCGCCAGCGCCGTCGCGGCAGCCCAGACGGTCGGCCTCGACATCTGCGGCATCGACATCGTCTGCGACACGATGCTCAAGCCGCTCGAGGAACAGAGCGGCGGTGTCGTCGAAGTCAATGCCGCGCCCGGCCTGCGCATGCATCTCGATCCGTCGTTCGGCAAGGGCCGCGCCATCGGCAAGGCCATCGTGAACATGATGTTCCCCCCCGGCGACAATGCCCGCATTCCGGTCGTCGCCATCGCCGGCACCAATGGCAAGACCACGACCAGTCGCCTGATCGGGCGCATCTTCGAGCAGGATGGCCTGCGCGTCGGCATGACCAGCACCGACGGCATCTACATCGAAGGCCGGCGCATCGATACCGGCGACTGCTCCGGTCCGAAGAGCGCGCGCAACGTGCTGCTGCACCCCGACGTCGACGCCGCCGTTTTCGAGACCGCCCGCGGCGGCGTGCTGCGCGAGGGTCTGGGCTTCGACCTGTGTGATGTTGCTGTCATCACCAATATCGGCATCGGCGACCATCTGGGCCTCAACTTCATTACCACGGTCGACGAGCTCGCCGTGGTCAAGCGCGTCATCGTCGAGAATGTCGCTCCCGAGGGCAGCGCCGTCCTCAACGCCGCCGACCCGGTCGTCGTCGCGATGGCGCAGCACTGCCCCGGGCAGATCATCTTCTTCGCCCGCGACCGGATGAATCCTGTCCTCGCCACACACCGCGCACAAGGCAAACGGGTCGTTCATGTCGAGCGCGACGCCATCGTCTGCGGCGAGGGGCGCAAGAAGCACCGCTTTCCGCTCGCCAACATCCCGCTGACCCGCAATGGCGCCATCGGCTTCCAGGTCGAGAACGCGATGGCGGCCATCGCCACCGGCTGGGCGCTGGGCATCTCCTGGGAAGTCATCGAACGCGCTCTGGCCGGTTTCGTGAACGACGCGCAGACCGCCCCCGGCCGCTTCAATGTCTTCGATTACCGGGGCGCCACGCTGATTGCCGACTACGGCCACAACCCGGACGCCATCCAGGCTCTCGTCGATGGCATCGCCAACATGCCGGCAAAGCGCCGTTCGGTGGTCATCAGCGGCGCCGGCGACCGCCGCGACGACGACATCCGCCAGCAGACCGAGATTCTCGGCAATGCCTTCGACGATGTGATCCTCTATCAGGATGCCTGTCAGCGCGGTCGTGCCGACGGGGAGGTCATCGCCCTGCTCCGCGAGGGTCTGGCCAATGCCCGCCGGACCCGGCAGATCGATGCCATCACCGGCGAATTCCTGGCCATCGACACCGCCCTCGCCCGCCTGCAGGCTGGCGACCTCTGCCTGATACTGATCGACCAGGTCGAGGAGGCGCTCGCCCACATCGCGGCCCGCATCGCCGAAGCCAGTTGAGTTCAGGCGCGCCCGTCGAGGTGTTCATGCCGGAATCTTTCAACTTCAAGCAGCACTATCATCAACTCGTTGCACTTCGGACTTGAAACCGCCCGAACTATACATGGATTGATGTCCGGCCGATTCATGGTGATAGCTTCACCGGTCGCAACGAGCATAGTGAGATGAAATCAACGGCCAGCAATCAAACACTCACGAACGGACAGGAAATAGGAAGGCTGTTTGCAGACGCAGAGTCTGGGGTCGCGTCTGCACAGTTTGATCTTGCCCAAGCCTACGAGAACGGGCAGGGAGTCGCTGTTGATATCCGTGAATCCGTCAGATGGCTGAAAAGTGCGGCCCAAAACGGACACCCCGAAGCCCTGTTTCGCCTAGGACTCGCCTTCCAGAGAGGTATCGCTGTTGACCAAGACTCAAGCGCAGCAGTTGAGTGTTTCTTGAAGGGAACTGAGCAGGGAAATATCCAGTGTCAGTGTGCACTTGCCGATGCCTACCGCGACGGTCGCGGGGTAACCAAGGATGAGGGAGCAGCTGTCAGTTGGTACACAAAGGCGGCTGAGCAAGGAAACGCTAACGCACAGTATCGTCTCGGGAAAATGTACCGGTACGGAAACGGTGTTCCGAGAAATATCGACACTGCAATTCAATACTTCAGTGCCGCAGCAGCACAAGGACACTCGGAAGCGGCAACGGCGCTAGAGAAGGCAAAACAGATTCCCCAGCAGGCTAAGCCTGCCAAGACATCAAACGAAGCTCCGCAGTCGAATCCGTCAAGTATTCCTCAAACCCAGAGGAAGATTCCTTTTGTCATGATTGACACGTCTGTACTACTTCAGGACCCAGACGTGATTCGACGGGTTATCGGCAACAAGGGACTTCCATGCATAACCAACACAATCCTTTCTGAGCTGGATAGCAACAAGAAGAACCCTGAGTATGAAGTAGCAAAGAATGCGAAATTGTTGCTGCGTGAGTTGGCGAAAGCCAATCCCATCCCCGTTCAGGAACTACCGGAGGGTGGTGTCCCGGTAAACGGAGATCGCGTCCAGCAATTTACGTACATCGGAAATGCGCTTCTTGTGTTTACGCGTGATCGTCATCGAGGTAGGCGTGATAACGACTTGGAAATTATTTACGTTGCAAAAGACTACGGGATGATTGTTATTACTGCTGATTCCGGACTAAAGGTAAGGGCTCAGGCACTCGGAGTTCAAGGATTTGTATGGACTGCAAGTGATCGCGCTGAGGCTGAGAAAGAGAAGTCAGAGCAAACTCAAACCACCAAGCTATCGGTTGTTCCGTTCGAGATATGCAAGGTCCCTACGATCGAAAAACTAACCGGCCTGACCGTTTCAGGCATTCCTACAGAGGGCGACATTGTTTCGTCTCGCGATCACGGGCGGGTGAGGCTGCTCAAGACTCTAAGTGCAGGGGGAGAGGGAACGATTTTCGAGACTGACCGGGGAGATCGTGTCTGCAAGATTTATCACAAAGACCAACTGAGCTCTTCAAGAAAAAAGAAAATCGAACTGATGCTCTCTCGAAAAATCGTCAAAGAGGGTATCTGCTGGCCTGTTGATTTAGTAACGAATAGCGCAGGTCAGTTTGTTGGGTACCTCATGCCAAGGGCTAAGGGGAAGCCCATGCAGCACACGATGTTTGTGAAGCCCGTACTCGAGAAATCATTCCCAGCGTGGTCGCGGATTGACCTGGTGAATTTGTGCATTACATTTCTCGACAAAATTGCCTATCTCCACAGCCTCAACATCATCGTTGGCGACATCAACCCTCTCAACGTTCTGGTGACCGACCAGAGCAATAATCTGTGGATTGTTGATACTGACAGCTTCCAGATAGAGGGCTTTCCATGTCCCGTTGGCACAGTAAATTACACCGCGCCAGAAATACAAGGAATCAAACATGCAGAGTTCATGAGAACTAGAGAGCATGAATTGTTTGCCGTCGCCACCATGCTGTTCATGATTTTGCATCCGGGTAAGCCACCCTATGCCCAAGAAGGTGGAGGCGATCCAGCGGAAAACATCAAGAAAATGAACTTTGCTTACCCCATTTTTGGTAAAGACCAGACAGGCAGAGCGCCTCAAGGGCCTTGGCAGAATATTTGGGCGAACCTACACAAGGATCTGCAAAGAGCGTTTTGGGAAGCATTCAAGGAGAACCGGCGGATTGAGATCAAGAAGTGGAAGGCGATCCTGCGCGATTACAAGTCTAGGATATTAAAGGGGGAGTATTCGAATGAACTTTTTCCGACAACCTTCAGGATCATTGACCCGATTGAGGTGATATGTGGAAACTGTTCAGAGAAAGTCGTGGCTTCGGAAAAGCGGTATCAAAAGATGGTCGCTGACGGGAAAACATATTTCTGCGGCAAGTGTGTAGCGAATATCCGGCTACAAATTCTTGCGCGTAAGGCTCGTGAAGCAAACCAGTCCGTTAAGAGTGGCCGCGCCAATTCCACCCAGCCGCCCTTCTACACACAGTCGCCGTATTCGACAAGGAAACCCTATCACCAGCAGAGCTCTCAAGGTTCAAAGGGCGTCGTTGGCGGGATTTTCGATGCGATATTCAATTTATTCAGATAAGAGGAGATAAGAATGAACGAGGAATTCATCATCAGGCAACAGGAGCTCGTTGAGAATCCGACCCCTAGGGTGCCTATCTGCCTAGTGCTGGATGTAAGTGGATCCATGAGTGGCGATCCTATCGAAGAACTCCAAGAAGGGGTTCGCATGTTCTTCGACGCGATTCGCGAAGACGATGTCGCGCAGTACGCAGCCGAGATTGCGATCGTTACATTTGGTGGTGTGGCGCGAAAAGCTTTGGACTTTTTCGCGATCAATCGTCAGGAAGTTCCGCCGATGTATGCAGATGGGGGCACCCCAATGGGAGAGGCGCTGGACCTTTCCCTGGATATTCTCGAGGCAAGAAAAACGGAATACCGCAATGCCGGCGTCGACTATTACCAGCCGTGGATGGTGCTAATGACCGATGGGGCACCGACAGATAGCATTGACTCTGCTGCACGTCGAATCAGTGATTTGGTCAAGACAAAAAAATTGACAGTATTTCCCATTGCCATAGGAGGTGCAGCGAACACATCAGCGTTGGCACGTCTTTCCCCGAGCCGGCCTCCTCTTCGGCTTAAGGGCCTTAACTTCCGCGAGTTTTTCTTGTGGCTGAGCAGAAGCGTCTCCAGAGTTTCGCAATCTACGCCAGGCGAGGAGGTAAAACTGGATACAGATGGAATTAAAGCCTGGGGGCAGGTTTGATAGTTGTAGCAGGTGGCAAATGCGTGGGCCGGGGGCATGCGGGCATCGCTACGCCCTGCCAGGACGCGTACGCGACGAAAGTCCTCGGTAGCGTTGGGTGCGTTGCTCTTGCAGACGGGGCTGGATCGCGAAAACATTCCGATCGTGGTGCGCAGGTTTGTGTCGATGCTGTTTCTGGATTCGTTGCTAAGCAATTTGACACACTGGTTCGCCTATCAGAATCGCGCCCTGCGGCTGTCAGGGAGATGATTCTTCAGTGTGCTGTAGTTGCACTTCGGCGATATGTTCGTCGCAAGAAATATGGCATCGAAGATCTGGCTTGCACCCTTCTCTTTGCTGCGTTTAAGGATGGTCATGTCCTCGCAGGGCATTTGGGGGATGGGGTCATTGGTGTCCTGAACGGGGCGGAAGTCAGGGTTCTATCGCTGCCAGAGAATGGGGAATACGCCAATTCGACATTCTTCGTGACTGACAAAGGGGCTTCGTCGCACTTAAGAATCTATCAATTTGAGGTCTCAGGAAGCGTTGGCTTGATGCTAATGAGTGACGGAACTGCGGAAAGCTTGTTCAACCGTTCCACAAAGGACCTAGCTCCGGCGGTAACGACAATCTTTAGTTGGGCACGGAAACTGCCAGCCAAAGAGTTGTCGGCGGTGCTGACGCAAAATCTTGAGCAGATATTCAGGGCAAAGACGTCCGATGACTGCTCGGTCGCAATATTGGTAAGACACTGACTCTCCAAATGTGGCTATCATCCTATTTTCCTCTGTTGAACCAGACATTTTCTGAGAAACGCTTTGCGCAGCGTAGGTTTCTGGGACCTTCATGCTTCACCCAAATGGAACTGTGGCGCAGTTTGGGAAAACACCCCGGAAGCCGCATGAATAGACGGTTTTCGTCGTAATGAGATGTAGCCAACAGAGGAAAATAGGTTGATCGGTGCTGAGTACCAAAACGCCCCGCAGAGGCTGCGAGGCGTTTTGATTTTCGGCCGTTTTTTGCCGTCGACCGCAACAGGTGCCTACAGGATCATCCCGGCCCCGACCGTGTTGTTGTTGCTTTCATCGATGATGATGAAAGCGCCAGTACCGCGGTTTTCCAGATAGGGGTCGGCGAACAGCGGCTGGGCCAGCTTGAAGGTGACCTGGGCGATGTCGTTCATCGCCAGTTTTTCGGCCAGGACTTTTTCCAGTGTGTTCACGTCGAGGCGATGGTCGATGGCGGCCAGCTTGGCCTTCGAGTCGCGCGTCGTGTGGCGGATCAGGTAGGTGCGGGCGCGGTCCATCGGCCCTTCGGCCATCCAGCAGACGGTGGCTTCGATCTGCTTGACGGCGGAGGGCACTTCGCTCGACTTGACGATCATGTCGCCGCGCGAGGTGTCGATCTCGTCGGCCAGCAGCCCGACGACCGAGTACTGCTGAGCCGACAGGGTGCTCAGCATCTCCTGCCGCAGTACATAACCCAGGCTGATCGTGCTGCCCCACACGGCCAGCATGACGCCCAGCAGTAAACCTGCGGCCATCCGCGCGCGCAGGGATCCAAACACATGCCGCCAACCCAGTCCCATCACCCCTCCCAGGGCGTTCCGGGGACATCCGCCCCCACTTGCCTGACGATGGGCAGCTTATGCCTGCCCGGGCATCCACGGGGGGACACCTCTACCCAACATGGGCAAATTCTCCTGTCGCCAATCCTTCCGATAGCCATTTGCTATCCAGGCCATCACCTGATTCAATTTGTGGAGGGCGCCCGCACACCGTAGGATGGCAGGGCAATTGTGAGGAAAGGCCCGCCGGGGCACTTACAACACCCCCACAAGACCCCACAGAGATGTCTCCCCGGCGTGGTCCTTTTTTCCTGTCCCTCCCCTGCATTGTCGGCAGGCACAGGCATGCGGTTGAGCCCGATCGGCTCACCCATTTTCCAGATGCCCCTCCAGAACCTCTTCCATCCCCTGCCCCCACCAGGCGCCGACGAGCACTTCGAGACCCTGCTGTCCCATTCCGGGCTGCGTCTTGAGCGCATCGTCTCCCACGGGCACGCCAGCCCACCCGACTTCTGGTACGACCAGACTCACGATGAGTGGGTGGCGCTCCTGAAGGGACAGGCCGAACTGGCCTTTGAAGACGGGGAGCACCTGGCCCTGCGAGCGGGGGACTGGCTGCTGATTCCAGCCGGACGACGCCACCGGGTGGCCGCCACCGGACCTGACACGGTGTGGCTGGCCCTCCACCTGGGTGACTGATTTCGCCTGCACGGCATAATTCGCTACTCTCTTGTCCTTTACCGTCCCGGAGTCGCCCATGATTCGCAGCACGCTCAACCGCATCGCCCTGGCCCTGGCGCTCGGCGCCACCTTCGTTCCCGCCGTCCCGGCCCTGGCCGAAGCGCCCCAGGTCAGGACCCAGGTACCCGGGTTCTACCGTTTGGCGGTGGGGGATGTGGAAGTCACTGCCCTCTACGACGGCTACATCGACCTGGACACCAAGGTCCTCAACAACGCCACCCCGGCCGAGATCCAGCGCCTGCTGACCCGCATGTTCCTCGGCGGCCAGAAGGTGCAGACCGCAGTGAATGCCTTCCTGATCAATACCGGCGGCAAGCTGGTGCTGGTGGACGCCGGCGCCGCCAAGGCTTTCGGTCCGACCCTGGGCTACATCGGCGAAAACCTCAAGGCCGCCGGCTACACGCCTGAGCAGGTGGACGTGGTGCTACTGACCCACCTGCACGCCGACCACGCAGCCGGCTTGCTCTCCGCCGACGGCAAGCCCCTCTTCCCCAAGGCCGAGATCCGCGTGGCCCAGGCCGACAATGACTTCTGGCTGTCCGAGGAGATCGCAGCCAAGGCACCCGACGGCTTCAAGCCCTTCTTCAAGCTGGCCCGGGAGTCCGCCGCCCCCTACCAGGCTGCCGGCAAGTGGAAGCCCTTCGCGGGCGAGGCCGAGCTGGCCCCTGGCGTGAAGGCCGTGGAAGCCAACGGCCATACGCCCGGCCACACCGCCTACATGGTCGAGTCCAAGGGTCAGCGCCTGCTGATCGTCGGCGACGCGGTGCACAGCCATGCCGTGCAGTTCGCCCGCCCCGAGGTGGCGATCGAGTTCGACAGCGACAAGAAGAAGGCCATCGCCGCGCGCAAGAAGCTCTTCGCCCTGGCCGCCCGCGAGAAGCTGGCCCTGGCCGGCATGCACCTGCCCTTCCCGGGCCTTGGCCACGTCCGCAGCGAAGGCAAGGGCTACGCCTGGGTGCCGGTCGAGTTCAGCCCGATCCGCAGCGACCGCTGACCCCCGTTCCATCCAAACGAAAAGGGCGACCCGCAGGTCGCCCTTTTTTGCTGCCCGCGGAAGCGGGACTTACAGGCCGGCGTCAGCGCGCAGCGCGGCGGCCTTGTCGGTCTGCTCCCAGGTGAAATCCACCTCGTCACGGCCAAAGTGGCCATAGGCGGCGGTACGGGAGTAGATCGGGCGCAGCAGGTTGAGGGAGGCGATGATGCCCTTCGGACGCAGGTCGAAGTGCTTCTGCACCAGCTCGACGATCTTCTCGTCGGACACCTTGCCGGTGCCGAAGGTCTCGACCATCAGGCTCACCGGCTTGGCCACGCCGATGGCGTAGGCCACCTGCACCTCGCAGCGGTCGGCCAGGCCGGCGGCCACGATGTTCTTCGCCACGTAGCGGCCGGCATAGGCGGCGGAACGGTCCACCTTGGACGGATCCTTGCCGGAGAACGCGCCACCGCCATGGTGGGCAGCGCCACCGTAGGTGTCGACGATGATCTTGCGACCGGTCAGGCCGCAGTCACCGCTCGGGCCGCCGATCACGAAACGGCCGGTGGGGTTGATCAGGTAGCGGGTCTCGGCGCTGAGGAATTCCTTCGGCAGCACGGGCTTGATCACCTGCTCGATGACGGCCTCGGTGAGGTCGGCATGGGAGATGTCGGGGTGATGCTGGGTGGACACCACCACGGTGTCGATGGCCACCGGCTTGCCGTCCACGTACTTGACGGTGAGCTGGCTCTTGGCATCCGGGCGCAGCCAGGGCAGACGGCCGTCCTTACGCACTTCCGCCTGACGCTGCATGATGCGGTGGGCGTAGTAGATCGGGAAGGGCATCAGGCTCGGCGTTTCGTTGGTGGCGTAGCCGAACATCAGGCCCTGGTCGCCGGCGCCCTGGTCGAGATCCAGGCCTTCGCCCTCGTTCACGCCCTGGGCGATGTCGGAGGACTGGCGGTTGATGGCGGTGAGCACCGCGCAGCTCTTGTAGTCGAAGCCGATGTCGGAATCGTCGTAGCCGATGCGCTTGACCGTCTCGCGGGCGATGTCCATGTAGTTGATGTCGGCCTTGGTGGTGATCTCGCCGGAGATCACGACGAGGCCGGTGGACACCAGGGTCTCGCAGGCCACGCGGGCGCGCTTGTCCTGGGCCAGGATGGCGTCGAGGACGGCGTCGGAGATCTGGTCGGCGACCTTGTCGGGGTGGCCTTCGGAGACGGATTCCGAGGTAAACAGGTATTCTTTGGCCATGAGGCACTCCTAAAAAACAAAATCCCCAGTAC
>JAFLDQ010000048.1 GCA_017302355.1 Dechloromonas sp. | reverse complement strand
ATGAACTTCAGCACCCAGCCGCCGGCAACCACCAGCGCATCGGTATCGTACAAACTGGCTAGCGCATTGATCATCGAGAGATAGCACTCCTCGAATACGTGCTGCACCGAGCGCGCAAGGTCCTTGTGCACCTGTTCCACCGGGGCCTTGGGATCCCTGGGCGGGCCCAGCAACTCGATCAACTCGTCGGAATACAGCCGCGCAAAGGTGGGCGAACCATCTTCCCAGTCGAAGGCAATCCGCTCCCGGTGGTGCCTGAAATAGCGCGTATCCAGCGTGAACCCCACGCCGCGCTCGGCTGGCCGGAGGAGGTCTTGCGCTACGTCAGCGCCGACGAAGCCAGCCGCTTGATCGGCTGGCCGGTGAGCACCGGCGGCTGGCACTTCCCGGGCGGCGGCTGGGTACAGCCGCCCGCGCTGTGCAGGGCGGCGCTGGCCGCCTTTCCCGAGCGGATCACCGTGCACATGAACGCTGCGGTCGACCGGCTGGAGAAGGCAAAAGACGGGGCAAATACCGGCTGGCGTGCCCTCGACGCCGCCGGCAAGGTGCTGGCCGAAGCTCCGGTGCTGGTCATGGCCAGCGGCGCCGCCGCCCCGCGCTTCGCACAACTCGCCTGGCTGCCGCAGCGCGCGGCGCGCGGCCAGGTCAGCCACCTGCCGGCCGCGGCGACGCCGCCGCTCGATATCGTGCTCTTCCAGATCGGCTACGCCATGCCGGAAATCGACGGCATCCGGCTGATCGGCGCCTCGCTGTCCTACGATGACGACGAAGCCGGCGAGCGTGTGGCCGACCACGGCGATAACCTCGCCCGCCTGCGCCTGACCCTGTCCGGCTTCGCGGCCGGCATCGACCCCGCGACGCTGCATGGCCGCGTCGGCTTCCGGCCGATGTCGCCCGACCGCCTGCCCATCGTCGGGCCGGTCCCGGCAGACGTCGCCGCCGGCGTCAACAGCCGTCTGCACGGCCTGCCCCGGCAGCCCGGCCTGTGGTGCGCCCAGGGGTACGGCACGCGCGGCATCGCCTGGTCGGCGCTGATGGCCGACCTGCTGGTCAGCTGCATCGAGGGCGACCCGCTGCCGCTGGAGCGCGACCTGGTCGATGCGCTCGATCCCGGCCGCTTCCTCGTTCGCGGCGCCCGCCGCCCGGTCAGAACATGACCCGCGCCAGCAGCAGGCCGGCGGTCACCGCCACCGAAGTCGCGACGAGGCCGGGAATCATGAACGAATGGTTCACAACGTACTTGCCGATCCTGGTGGTCCCCGACAGGTCGAAGTTGATCGCGGCGATCAGAGAGCCATAGGTCGGGATGAAGAAGTAGCCGTTGACCGAGGGAAACATGGCGATCAGGAATTGCGGTGGAATGCCGAGGGCAATGCCGAGCGGCATCAGCGCCCGCGTCGTCGCCGCCTGGCTGTAGAGGAGCACGGAAGCGAAGAAGAGGCCGAAGGCGAAGGTCCACGGCGCGGCTTCGGCCCAGTGGCCGATGGCTGGCACGATGACATCCTTGTGCGCGGCGATGAAGCTGTCGCCGAGCCAGGCCAGCCCGAAAATGCCGATCACCGCCACGACCCCGGCGCGCAGCGTCGCGGTCCTGGGCACTTCATCGACATTCACCTTCGTTGCCATGAGCATGATCGCGGCGACCGCCATCATGACGATTTCGATGACGATCGGCATGCCGAGGGGGCTCTTGGCGCCCGGCAGCTTGCGCAATTCGGGGAAAAAGCCGAACAGTACGACCAGCGCGACCCCGCTCAGGAAGAAATACGCGGATAGCCTGGCCGCCGGTTTCAGCGGCGCTCGCTCGCCCGCTGGCTGCGGCGCCGGTATCTTGCCGGCTGCCAGGCGCGCCTGATATTCGGGATCGTCGTTCAGGTCCTTGCCGAGAAACATCGAGACGATGGCGCCCGCCACCACACCGATCAGCGTCGCCGGCACGCAGATCATCAGGATCTCGGGCAGCCCCCACTGGGTCAGCCCCTTTTCGGCGAAAAGGCCGATCATCGCCGCCGTCGCCGCGGCAACCGGGCTGGCGGTGATCGCCTGTTGCGAGGCGATGGTCGCGATCGCCATCGGCCGCTCGGGACGGATGCCGCTCTGGTGCGCGGTCTCGTGGATCACCGGCAGCAGCGGGTAGACGATGTGTCCGGTGCCGGCGACGAAGGTGAAGCTCCACGTCGTCAACGGGGCAACGATGGTGACGTACTTCGGGTTGGCGCGGATGATCCGCTCGGCGACGCGGACGAGAAAGTCGATCCCGCCCGCGGCGTCCATCACCGAGGCGGCCATGATCACCGCCAGGATGATCAGCATGACGTCGATCGGCGGCGAGGTCGGCGTGACCCCGAAGCCGACGACCAGCACCAGCAGGCCGACCGCCCCCCAGAGTCCGAGTCCGACGCCGCTGTAGCGGGCGCCCATCCAGATTGCCGCGAGCACTACCGCAAATTGCAGAAAAATCGTCGTGGTCATGATGCCTCCCCTCGCTGCCGCAACATCAGGGCAGCCGGGTCGCCGCCCGGTCCGCCGGAAAACCGATCGGGACTGCCGCCCCGTCGCGAGTGGCTATCCATGCCGCGGGCTGATCAGGTTCTCGAAGGAAAAGACCTCGTCCCACTGCGCCTGGGTCAGCAACCGGCGCTCGCCGACGACGATGTCGTGCAGCGACTTGCCGGTCTCGTATCCTTCGCGGGCGATCTCGGCGCACTGCCTGTAGCCCAGCATCGGCTTGAGCACGGTGACGATGCCGAGCGAGTTGAGCACCAGGTCGCGCGAGTGTCCGGAATTGGCGGTGATTCCCTGCACGCAGTTTACCCGCAGGCTGTTGACCGCGTTCTCCATCGTGAAGATGGACGTGAACAGCGCGAAGGTGATCACCGGCTCCATGACGTTGAGCTGCAACTGACCGGCCGAGGCGGCGAGCGTCACGGTCAGGTCGAGGCCGATGACCAGAAAGCCGGTCTGGTTGACGACCTCGGGAATCACCGGATTGACCTTGCCCGGCATGATCGACGAACCCGGCTGCATCTGCGGCAGGTTGATCTCGTTGAGACCGCAGCGCGGCCCCGAGGCGAGCAGCCGGATGTCGTTGCAGATCTTGGTCAGCTTGACCGAGGTGCGCTTGAGCACCCCGGAAAGCAGGACGTAGGCGCCGGTATCGGAGGTCGCCTCGATCAGGTCGCCGGCCAGGGTGAAGCGGATGCCGGTCAGTTCGGACAGGTAGCGGGTCGCGAGTTCCGGGTAGTCCGGCGCGGCGGTCACCGTGGTGCCGATCGCCGTGGCGCCGAGATTGATTTCGCGCAGGAGCTGGCGGACCTCGGCGATGCGCTGGATCTCCTCGCCGATCGTCGTCGCCCAGCCGTGGAACTCCTGACCGAGCGACATCGGCACCGCATCCTGCAGGTGGGTGCGACCCATCTTGAGCACCCGCTCGAACTCGCTGGCCTTGGCGTGGAAGGCGTCCTGCAGCCGGCGCAGCGCCTCCATGTAGCTGGCCAGGCGCAGGATCAGCGCGAGGCGGAACGCGGTCGGATAGATGTCGTTGGTCGATTGCCCGTAATTGACGTGATCGTTGGGGTTGACGAACTGGTACTCGCCTTTCCGGTGGCCGAGGTTCTCCAGCGCCAGGTTGGCGATGACCTCGTTGGCGTTCATGTTGGTCGAGGTACCGGCGCCGCCCTGGATGAAATCGGTGACGAACTGGTCGGCCATCTCGCCGGCGATCAGCCGGTCGCAGGCGCCGGCGATGGCATCGGCGATGCGCGCATCGAGAACGCCAAGGTCGCGGTTGGCCAGCGCCGCCGCCTTCTTGACGTAACCGAAGGCCTTGACGAAATACGGCTCGGCCGCCATCGGGATGCCGGTGATGTGGAAATTCTCCTTGCCGCGCAACGTCTGCACGCCGTAATACGCGGTATCCGGCAGTTCCTTCTCGCCGAGGAAATCCTTTTCGCTGCGCGCCATGTCCGATCCTTTCGTGAAATCGTGAACCTCCGGCGCCGTTCAGCCGACCCAGAGCACCCAGGGCGTCCCGATCAGCAGGAACACCAGCGTGCAAAAGGCCGTCGCCAGCAGCCCGAGACGGTACAACTCGCCCTGCGTCAGGTAGCCGCTGGCGACGAAGATGACATTCTGGCTGCCCCCCTGCGGCGTCAGGGTCGAGAAATAGCTGCTGGCGAAGAGCAGCGCGAACGCCATCAGGCTGACCGGGACGCCGGTCTTGACCCCGACATCGAGAAAGACGCCGAGCAGCGCCAGCACCTGCGCCGACTGGCTGACGAACATGTAGTGCATGGCGACGTAGAGCAGCAGAAGAACGACGTAGGCAGCCGGCCACGCCAGCCCGGCGAGCATCAAGGCCAGGCGCTCGCCGACGTAGCCCATGAAGCCCATCTCGTTGAGCTGCCCGCTGAGGGCGAAAAGCACCGCCAGCCAGAGGAAGGTCGCCAGCGTTCCGCCCTGCAGGTAGATGTCGTCGAGGGTCAGCACCCTGAATGCCAGCAGCAGCCCAAGCCCGGCGATGGCCACGCCGGCCAGGCTGAGGTTGAAGGTTCCGGCGAAGATCCAGGCGAAGATCATCAGAGCGAAGACGATGGCGGTGATCCACTCGTCGCGCGCCAGCGGCCCCATCTCGCCCAGCGCCGCGCGCGCCGCGCGCGGCGCGTCGGGTGTGGCGGTCACTCCGGGCGGGAAGACGCGGTAGAGAAAATAGGGCAGCAGCGCGATCGCGCACAGCGCCGGCAGCGAAGCGACGAGCAGCCAGGTGCCGAAGTTCACCTGCAGCCCCTTCTCCGCCGCCAGCGAGACGCCGATCGGATTGGCCGAGGTCGCGGTCAGCCACAGCGCCGACGAAACGCTGAGGCTGGCCATGCCGCAGAACATGAGGTAACCGCCGAGCCGCCGCCCGCTCTCCTCCTCGGGACGCGAGCCGGCGCCCTGCGCAAGCGACAGGATGATCGGGAAGAGGACGCCGCCCCGCGCGGTGTTGCTCGGGAAACCGGGGGCGATCAGGGCGTCGGTGAGAAAAATGCTGTAGGCCAGTCCGAGCGTCGACCGGCCGAAGACCGCCACCACGCACAGGGCGATGCGCCGGCCAAGGCCACACTTGACCACCGCCTGCGCGACGAGGAAGGCGACGACGACAAGCAGCACGCTCTGGTTGGCGAAGCCGGCAAAGACCTTGGCCGGATCGACCGTCTCGCTGAGCACCGCGAAGGCGCCGGCGAGCAGCGCCGCGGTCAGCAGCGGAAAGGCATTGATGATGACGGCGAAGATCGCCGCGGCAAAGATCGCGAACAGGTGCCAGGCCTCGCGCGTCAGCCCCTCGGGAATCGGCGCGAACCAGATGCCGAGGGCCAGCGCGAACGGCGCCAGCGCCTTCACGGTTTCGCGGAACCGGGAAGCGGGTGCATTCATTTCGGGCCTCCCTGGGCGGGTGAAGCCGGCGCGGCCAGACGCGCCCAGCCGGCAAGGTCGCTCACCCGTCCGCTGACGCCATCCTCGCTTTCCACCAGCCGCTGCCAGGTGAAGGTGTATTCGCCGGTGACGCCGGCGTAACGGCCGGTTCCCCCGGTGAAGCGGCCCTGGAGCGAATGTCCGGGAAGCGCCGATTCGCCGCTCAGCTCGCTGAACGCCTTGTCGCCGCGCTGGTCGATCCACACGCCGCGTCCGACCATCCCCGTCCGGCTGTCCGAAAAGCCGATGATCTCGGCGCGGAAGCCGAGCGCCGGACGCTCCCGTCCGGCGAGCAGCAACGAACCGCTGACCGAGAAGATTCCCGCCTGGTCGCGGCCTCCCAGTTGCATGAGCTGGCGGTTGCCGGTGAATGACCAGGCGCCGGTGAAATGGCGGATCTCCCCGGTTGCGCCGGGCGCCGCCGCCGGCGTCGGCGGCTGGCTGCAAGCTCCGGCAAGAAGCGCCGTGACCAGCGCCAGTCGGCGCCGGCAATGGGCGATCGACCGGCTATCCTGAACTCGCATCCCCGAATCTCCCCCTCAGCAAGACCTGCAGGCCGGCACATCCCCTGACCGGCCCGGAAACCGCAACCGGCGGCGCGCCGCTGAGCGCCAACGATAGCGCTTTTCCGGCCGCGGGAACAGTGCATGCGAGACCCCTCGCCAGCAACCGGCGATCCGTGACCCGTCGCAAGGCGAGGTGTCGCCGGTGTGCCAGGCTCGGCGGCTGCCGCCGGGCAATTCGGCCCCGCAAGCGCCGTTGACCGCAACAGCCCCAGGCCGCCGCCCGCCGCCGCGCCCATTGCCGCACCACCCGCCACGCCGCTGCCGGCGACCCGCCCGCGGAGCGCCCCCTGCAGGCGCTATAATTCCCGGCCATGCACTCCGCATGAGCACCGACGGCGCCCGAGATGACCGACCGCGAAACCCGACTGCAAACCTTCGTTGACTGGTGCGCTGCCCACCTCAAGGGCGACGAGAAGGGCGAAGCCGCCATCTTCCTCGACCACCTGTTCCGCGCCTGCGGCCACGCCGGGCTCAAGGAAGCCGGCGCCAATTGCGAGGAGCGCGTCAAGAAGGACGGCGGCGGCACCGCCTTCGCCGATCTGGTGTGGAAACCGGTCGTCCTCATCGAAATGAAGAAGCGCGGCGCCGACCTCGGCAAGCACTACCGCCAGGCCTTCGAATACTGGACCCGCCTCGTCCCCGGCCGGCCGCGCTACGTCGTACTGTGCAATTTCGACGAATTCTGGGTCTTCGACTTCGAAACCCAGATGGATGCCCCGGTCGACCGGCTAAAACTGGCCGAATTGCCGCACCGCTGGGGGCCACTCGCCTTCCTCTTCGCCAGACCGGAAACGCCGGTCTTCCAGTTCGACCACGAACAGGTCACGCGCGCCGCCGCCGACCTGCTCGCCACGCTCTACAACCGCCTCGCCGGGCGCGGCGTTGCCCCCGCCCTCGCCCAGCGCTTCGTGCTGCAATGCCTGATGTGCCTGTTCGCCGAAGACATCGGCCTGCTCGACAAATACTTTTTCGCCCGCCTGCTCGACGAGTGCGCCACGCCGGAAAAGAGCTATGACCTGATCGGCGCCCTCTTCGTCGAAATGAACACGCCGGGCAAGACCGGCGGCGGCCGCTTCAAGGGCGTCGACTACTTCAACGGCGGTCTTTTCCGCGAACCGGCGCGGCTCGAACTCGACGCCGAAGAAATCGACCTGCTCCGGAATGCCGCCTGTTTCGACTGGCGCTACGTGCGCCCGGAAATCTTCGGCACCCTCTTCGAGCACTCGCTCGGCAGCGCGCAGCGCCACGCCTTCGGCGCCCACTTCACCAGCCCGGCGGACATCATGAAGATCGTCGGGCCGACCATCGTCGACCCCTGGCGGCAACAGATCGACAGCGCCAGAACGCTCAAGCGCCTCGAAGAACTGCTCGCGCGCCTGGAAAATTTCCGCGTCCTCGACCCCGCCTGCGGCTCCGGCAACTTCCTCTACATCGCCTACCGCGAACTCAAGCGGCTCGAAGCCCGCATCTACGAGCGCATGGGCGAATTCGCCAGCCGCAACGCCGCCCAGCGCCCGTTCGGCTTCGTCACCAGCAAGAACTTCCACGGCATGGACATCCAGCCCTTCGCCGTCGAACTCGCCAAGGTGACGATGATGCTCGCCCACAAGCTCGCCATCGACGAGCTCCACGTCAACGAAAACCCCTTGCCGCTCGACAACCTCGACGCCAACTTCAGCGTCGGCGACGCGCTGATCCGGCCTGACGGCAAGCGCACCGACTGGCCGCAGGTCGACGTCATCATCGGCAATCCGCCCTTCATCGGCGCCAAGCTGATGAAGCCCCTGCTCGGCGCCGACTATGTAAAAGCCGTGCGCCGCGCCTACCCGGAAGTGCCGGGCATGGCCGACTACTGCGTGCACTGGTTCCGCCGCGCCCACGACCACCTGCCGCCGTGCACCGCGGAAGACCCGGTCGCCGGCCGCGCCGGGCTGGTCGGCACCCAGAACATCCGCAACAACGCCTCGCGCATCGGCGGGCTCGACGCCATCTGCGCCGACGGCGCCGTCATCGACGCCGTCGACAACCAGCCGTGGAGCGGCGAAGCCAACGTGCACGTTTCCATCGCCAACTGGGTCAAGACGCAGGACCCCGCCCTGCTGCCGAAGACACGCCGCCTGTGGTTCAAGACCGCACAGCGCGGGGCCAAGGATTACGATCTGGATTGCCGGGAAGTCGTGCACATCAACTCGGCGCTGTCGGATGCGGTCGACCTCGGAAAAGCGGCGATTTTGGAATGCAACACCAGGCCACAACATTGCTTCAACGGACAAATGCTCGGCCATCAAGGTTTCCTGCTGTCAGCGGAGCAACGCGCCTTGATCATTGCGCGCGACGCCCGCTCTGCCGAAATCATTCATCCCTACCTCAATGGCGTCGATGCCCTAACCGGTGCCGTGCTCGACCGCTTCGTGCTGGATTTCGAGCAGCGCGATGTCTTGCAGGCTGAGGCTTACCCCGGCGCTCACGAATGGGTGAAGGCCAACGTGCTGCCCGACCGCATGCGCAAGGCAGAAGAAGGCAAAGACGCTGACGGAAAGATGCGCTCGCACCACAAGGCTTTTCTGGCGCGCTGGTGGCAGCTGTCGTTTGGCCGCCCGGAAATGCTATCGGTCATCAAGCCGCTGCCGCGTTACCTGTGCTGCGCCTATGTCACCAAGCGGCCGATCTTCATCTTCGCCTCGTCAGCCATTCGGCCGAGCAATCTCATTCAGGTATTCGCCTTCGCCGACGATTACAGCTTCGGCATCCTGCAATCTTCCGCCCACTGGCAATGGTTCGTCGCCAAATGCGGCAAGCTTGCAGAGCGTTTTCGTTACAGCGCCGAATCCGTCTTCGACACCTTCCCCTGGCCGCAAGCGCCCAGTGAAAAACAAATCGACGCCATCGCCGCCGCCGGCCGCGAAATCCGCCGCATCCGCAGTGCGGCGCTCGCCACCCTGCCCGGCGGACTGCGCGCCCTCTACCGCAGCCTCGACCTGCCCGGCAGGAACCCGTTGTGCGACGCCCACACCGCGCTCGACGCCGCCGTCCTCGCCGCCTACGGTTTCAGCGCCAAGAAAGACCTGCTCGAACAACTGCTCGCGCTCAACGGCGAAGTCGCCGAACGACTGCGCCGGCAGCACCCCGTCACCGCCCCCGGCATCCCCGCCAGCCACAGCCAACCGGAAATTCTGCTTTCCGATGATTGTCTGGGCGGGAATCATGGTTGAAATACCAACCATCTGCGCGCACAATAAATCCAACATGATTTATGCACAAACAGGAATTCGCCATGATTGACCCTGTCCGTAAAGCAACCAATGTTTCAATCAACGAGACGCTCCTTGCCGAAGCCAGGGCGCTGAAAATAAATGTCTCGAAAGCCGCCGAAGCGGGGCTTGTCGTTGCCCTCGCCGAGAAACGCGCCGAGTTATGGCTGGCCGAAAACAAAGCCGCCCTTGAAAGCTCGAATGCCTATGTCGACCGCCACGGTCTGCCCCTGGCTCAATACCGGGGGTTTTGATGGCGCGTTTTTCCATCTATCGCAACCCCGGATCAGATGGTTATTTGCTCGATGTGCAGGCCAACATCCTCGATCATCTGAACACGCGCGTGGTTGTCCCGTTGCTGCCCCTGTCCGTGGCCCCGAAACCGGCAAAAGCGCTCAACCCCGTGTTCACCGTTGCGGGGGAACCGATGGTCATGGTCACGCAGTTCATGGCCGCCGTGCCGACATCGCTGCTCAAGTTGCCGGAGAGCAGTCTGGAATTTTCCCGCAGCGAAATCACCGCTGCGCTGGATCTTTTGCTTCAGGGGTTTTAACCGAAGACCACGACGCCGCGGCGTTTATTTCACTGCCTCGGTAGCAGCAGAGCAAGATAGCCGCTATGATTCGTCTTACAGCGTCTTACCTCAGGAGCCGTCATGGAAACCGTCCGTCTTTCGAGCAAGGGGCAAATCGTCATCCCCAAAAGCCTGCGTACTGCTTTCCACCTTGAGGCAGGCAGCGAGTTGGCGATTTTTGCCGAGGGCGACGAGATTCATCTGCGCCAGGCCGAACAACGCTTTGCCCGCACCGATGTTGGCGCTGGCCTGGGCCTGCTGGCCAAGCCGGGACGCCAGGCACTAGCAGAGAGCGCCATCAAGGACGCGGTGGGCGAGATGCTGAAGAAAAGAAACTCGCCCGAATGAGACCGTGATGATCGTTCTCGATACCAATCTGTGGCTGCGCTATCTGCTCAACGACGATGCCGCGCAGGCCAGACGTGTCCAGCAATTGCTCGAAGCCTCGCCGCAGGTCACCCTGACGCCGACCATCCTGCTCGAACTGGTTTGGGTGCTTGAATGCAGCGACTGCACGCGCACCGAGATTCTTGCGGCGCTGCGACATATTCTCGGGCTGGGCAATATGCGACTGCCCAACGAAGCTGCTTTTTTTCGGGCGGTGCAATGGTTCGAGCAAGGTCTGGATTTCGCCGATGCCCTGCATCTCGCCTTGTCGCCGGCGACCGCGAGTTTCATGACCTTTGACAAGGACTTCGTCAACAAGGCGAAACGCGCCGAGGCCTTTCCCACTGTAGCCTTATGTCCACCCTGAACCTTTCTTTTCACCCACCACAACACCAAGAGAGACGCCCATGAAGATCGAAACCATCGCCGTCCACGGCGGCTATTCACCCGACCCGACCACCAAGGCGGTCGCCGTGCCCATCTACCAGACGACTTCTTACGCCTTCGACAGCACCCAGCACGGCGCCGACCTGTTCGACCTCAAGGTCGCCGGCAACATCTACACGCGGATCATGAACCCGACCACCGACGTGCTGGAAAAGCGCATCGCGGCGATGGAAGGCGGGGTCGCCGCGCTGGCCATGGCCTCCGGCATGGCGGCGATCACGGCGGCGATCCAGACGATTACCGAGGCCGGCGACAACATCGTCACCTCGAGCACGCTGTACGGCGGCACCTACAACCTCTTCGCGCACACGCTGCCGCAGTACGGCATCGACGTGCGCTTCGCCGACTACCGCGACCCGGCCGCCTTCGAGAAGCTGATCGACGGCCGGACCAAGGCCGTCTTCTGCGAATCGGTCGGCAATCCGCTCGGCAACATCACCGATTTCGAGGAACTCGCCAAGATCGCCCACAAGCACGGCGTGCCGGTCATCGTCGACAACACCGTGCCCTCGCCCTACCTGTGCCGCCCGTTCGAGCACGGCGCCGACATCGTCGTCCATGCCCTGACCAAGTACCTCGGCGGTCACGGTAACAGCATCGGCGGCATCATCGTCGATAGCGGCAAGTTCCCGTGGGCCGAGCACAAGCAGAAGTTCAAGCGCCTCAACGAGCCGGATGTCTCCTACCACGGCGTCGTCTACACCGAGGCCCTCGGCCCGGCCGCCTACATCGGCCGCGCCCGCGTCGTGCCGCTGCGCAACATGGGCGCCGCGATCAGCCCGTTCAACGCCTTCCTGATCCTGCAGGGCGTCGAAACGCTGGCCTTGCGCATGGACCGCATCTGCGAGAATTCGCTGAGGATCGCCCAGTTCCTGCAGAAACATCCGAAGGTCAGCTGGGTCAACTACGCCGGCCTGCTCGGCCACAAGGACCACGCGCTGGTCCGGAAGTACATGGGCGGAAAAGCTTCCGGCATCCTCAACTTCGGCGTCAAGGGTGGCCGCGAGGCCGGCGGCAGGTTCCAGGACGCGCTGCAACTGGTCACCCGCCTGGTCAACATCGGCGACTGCAAGACGCTCGCCTGCCACCCGGCGACGACCACGCACCGCCAGCTCGGGCCGGAGGAAATGGCCAAGGCCGGCGTCTCGGAAGACATGATCCGCCTGTCGATCGGCATCGAGCACGTCGACGACCTGATCGCCGACCTCGACCAGGCGCTCAACGCCGCCTGAGCGGCATCCCGCGCAATGAAAACCCGGCCTGGCGCCGGGTTTCTTGCCGGAACTTCTCCCGATGTGATCGGCTGCCGCAACGGCGGCCAATGCTTCATCTCGGCGTGGGTCGATCCTCGCCGCAACCGCTCTTGCAGAGACCGAAGGCTCCCAGGCATTTTTCGCAATCGGCGCGGCCGCACTGCTTCTGGCAGATCCAGAGCCTGTCGCCACAGGCATGGATGCAATGGTTCCAGGAAGTCTGCCGCGCCGACGGCTGCCCGGCGAGCGGCAGCCGAAGGACGCCGCCACTGCCCACCCGGCAGCCGGCCAGGTCGAAGCTGCGCGGCGGCCCGGGCAGCACGGCCCATTCGGCGTCGCTGAACTGGAGTGCGGCCTGCAGGGCCGGCACGTCCTCGCGCCGCAGCAGATTGCCGCCGAGCAGCGCTCCGAGGGCGAGGCAATCGGCCTGACGGGCGCTGTCGATGGCACGTTCCGGGACGGCGACGGGGAGACCCAGGCGGGCGCATTGGTGCGCATAGAAGAACAGGCGGCTGGCCGAATCGAGCCGCGGCAGCACGTCCGGGTTGTAGCGGATGCCGGGCTGGCCGTGCTCGCTGTCGCTGCGCACCAGCATGACCTGCTCGCGGTCGGCCGCGGCAGTCACCGTCCTGCCCTCGGCATCGAGGCAACTGGCGAAAATCAGCGGCTCGGCGGCCACGGCGAGCAAGGGCAGGAAGAGAATGACCGCACCCGCCAAGCGTCGCAGCACGAATCTGTCGATCATCGCCGGTTCCTCCTGTTTGTCGATGGAAAGCCATCCGTCAACGGCAACTCCAGCCGCACGCCATGCCGTCGCACGGGTGTTGCCTGAAAGCCGCCTGCCGCGATCCGGGACGCGAGCCAGGACGCGGGCCGGTCCGGTGGCTGCGGGGCCGCGCCGGCAGTCCGGAAATCAAGTCCGCGCACCGGCGTCTCCCAGCCGCACCGGGCCGAACCGCAGCAACGTCAGCGCGGCCAGTCCGAGCGCCCCCGCCATGCCGAACAGCGGCACGTAGCCGACCGCTCCGGCGAGGACGCCGCTCGCCGCACCGGCCAGGCCGGCGAGCAGGACCTGGGCGCTGGCCTGTAGCGTGAAGTCGCCCCCTTCGTGCCCGGGGCGGCATTTCTGCATCATCACCGCGAACAGGGCGACCGTGGACATGCCATCGGCAATCTGCTCGCCAAGGGCCACCAGGTAGACCAGGCCGGCGCTGTCGCCGTGATCGACGAGCAGCGCCATCGCGGAGATGCCAACCGCCTGCAGGAGGCCGAAGAGCAGCAACGAGCGCAGCGCGCCCAGCCGCGCGTAGAGCAGGCCGCCGAGGGCGGCGCCGCCGATGCCGGCAACGCTGCTGATCAGCGTCAGCTCGCCGAGGGCGGCATTGGTCCAGCCCTGATCGACCAGCATCGGCTTGACCATCGGCGAACCCAGCGCGTCGCCGAGCTTGAATGTCAGGACCACGGCCAGCCAGGCGAGCATTCCCGGCTGCGCCAGCAGGCCGCGGTAATGGGTCAGCAGCAGGAGTGGACCGCGGACGCTCTCGGCCGCCGTCGCCTGGCGCGGAATGCGCTGCCGTTCGGGAAAGCGCCAGATCGGCACGGTGCACAGCAACAGGAGCAAGCTGATCGACGCCAGACCGGCATTCCAGCCGAGCCGGTCGATGACGATCAGCAGGCCGCTGCCGCTGATGATCATGCCGACCTTGTAGCCGCCCACCTGCAGGCTGTTGCCGAGACCCCGCCCGCGCTCGGACAACAGGCGCACGGTGAGGCCGTCGGTGGCGATGTCCTGGGTGGAGGCGGCCAGGTTGATGAGCAGGATCAGCCCGAGCAGCAGTGGCAGGTGAGCCGTGAACAAGGTCGCCGGGCGGATCAGGGCAAGGCTGGCGACGCACACGATGACGGTCGTCTGCAGCGGCAGTATCCAGCCGCGATGATGACCGAGGCGTGCCGAGGCGATGCGGTCGACCCAGGGCGCCCACAGCACCTTGAGCATCCACGGCAACGCCAGCAGCTTGAGGAGGCCGATCACCGCGAGGTCGACGCCGTGCTGGCGCAGCAGCACCGGCAGCGAGTGGGCGATCAGCCCGGAGGGCAGTCCCTGCGCGCAGTACAGGCTGGCCAGCAGGACCAGCGTCGCCATGGCGGGACGCCCGGCGGCGTCAGCGGGCGGCGGCTGTATCACCGCTGCGGCGTCCGGATCGATTTCGGAATCTGCCGGTTTTCGCGGGTCGACCGCAACAGCCGCCTCCGGCAGGCGCAATCGCCGCCGACCGATGAGGCGGCGCGCGCGAGTGATCGCTGCGGGAACCGCCGATTGCTGGTGCCGCTGACGCCGGTCAGCGAGTCTGGCGACACAGCGCGATCCGGTGACAATGGTTCAGGTCGCCCTCGACGGCGGCAACCACGGCCGCATCGGCCTGCCCGCGGACGACGCGCTCCTTGAGGATGGCGAGGATCTGCCCGGACGCCAGCGGACGCCGATAGGGGCGATCCTGGGCCAGCGCCTGGAAAATGTCGGCGACGTTGATGATGCGCGCCTCGAGCGGCAGCGCGTCGCCGCCAATGTGGAAGGGGTAGCCATGGCCATCCGGAGTTTCATGGTGCCAGGACGCCCAGCGCGCGATGTCCTCGATGGCGTGCAGGCGCCTCAACACCTGTCGCGTGCCGAAGCTGTGGCTCTTCATGATGTCGAACTCATGCGCCGTCAGGGCGCTGCGCCCTTCGATGATCTCGTCGGGAATCTGCAGCTTGCCGATGTCGTGCAGCAGCCCGGCGACCCCGATCTTCGCGCAGGCGACCGGGTCGCATCCCATCTTCGCGGCCACATGCCGCGACAGCAGCGAGACGCCGCGCGAGTGCTGCTCGGTGTAGGGCGACTTGGCGTCGATGATGCGCGCAAGGATCTCGGCGCAGCGCTCGAAATCGGCCCAGCCGATGACGCGCGTATCACCGTGCGATTCCATTTCGGCCTGGTAGTCGTGCGCGGCATCGGGCTGCAGCGCCAGCCAGAACGCCTCCCCTTCGGACAACGCGAGAAAGGCATCGACGAGGCGGGGCGCGAAGAGCCGCCCGCGTTCGGCCGCCAGCCGCATGCGGATATCCCCGGCATGCGACAGCGTGCCCTGATCGGGATGGAACGGCGCCGCCAGGACATCGATGCGATCGGCGAGAAAGATCAGGTTGGCGAACAACGCCGTCCCGGGCGGCAGCGCCGTCTCCCGCCGCAGGACTTCCCAGCGCGTGTGGTGATGGCGGATGACCGGCGCCAGATGCGCCAGCGGCCGGAAATCCCGGAGCAGTTCCTCCCCGCGGATGCAGTGCTCCTGGGCGCCCGGCCATTCGAGATCGACCGCCAGCTGGCGATGCACACGGGTCGACGAAACGCCGCAGTCATGCAGCAGACCGGCGTCGTAGAGCAGCAGTTGCGCCCTCTCGTCCAGCCCGAGCTGGCGAGCCAGCTCCCGCGCCAGCATGCCGACGCGGCGGCCATGCAGCAGGTCGTCGACGCCGACCAGATCGACGGCGTGGGCGATCGTCATGACCAGTTGGCGCAGATCGATCGTCAGGTCCTGCTCCACGGCCGGGACGGTCATCACGCTCAGCCGGCGATGTGCGGCAGCGCCAGGTACTCGCGCGAGTGCATTTCGGTCAGCCGGCTGACCGTGCGGGCGAATTCTCCGGCCTGCGTGCCTTCGGTGTACAGCCCATCCGCCGCGCAATCGGCGGTGGCAATGAGCTTGACCCGGTGATCGTAGAAGACATCGACGAGCCAGGTAAAGCGCCGCGCCTCGGACGCCTGATGCCGGTTCATCTGCGGAACATGCGAGAGCAGGACGGTGTGGTAGCCGCGGGCGATCTCGAGGTAATCGTTCTGCGAGCGCGGCCCGCCGCACAGCGTCCGGAACTCGAACCAGATGACGCCGTGGCTGCGGCGGACCGTGTCGATGTCGCGCCCGAGCACTGCGATGCTGCCGCCCTTCCGGCCGTCCTCGCCGGCCACCATGCGGAAATAGTCGAGCATCTTCTTCTCGGCGGCGGCGTCGGCGGGATGATGGTAGATCTCGACCTGATCGAGCGCCCGCAAACGGTAGTCGATGCCGGCCTCGACCTCGATAACGTCGAGATGACGCTTGAGCAGCGCGATGGTCGGCAGGAAATTCTCGCGCTGCAGGCCGTTCGGGTAGAGCCGGTCGGGGGGATAGTTCGACGTCATGACCAGGATGACGCCCCTGGCGAACAGCCCGTCGAGCAGGCGGCCGAGAATCATCGCATCGGCGATATCCGAGACATGAAACTCGTCGAAGCAGAGCAGGCGCACCTCGCGGGCGATCTGCTCGGCGATCCGCAGCATCGGGTCGGGTTCGCCCTTGTATTTTTCGAGATCGCGGTGGATCTGCTGCATGAAGGCGTGGAAGTGGATGCGTTTCTTGCGCCGGTAGGGAACGGCGTCATAGAAGCAATCCATCAGGAAGCTCTTGCCGCGCCCGACGCCACCCCAGAAATACAGCCCCCTGGGCGGAGTCGGCGGCGCCAGCAGCCGCTTGAACGTGCTGCCGCGGTCGACCTTGAATGCGAGCAGGTTTCCGTAGAGCGCCTGCAGCGCGCTGGCGGCGGCCATCTGCGCCGCGTCGGCGACATAGCCGCGGGTCCTGAGCAGGACTTCGTAGGCATCGAACATGCCCCGGGCGGAGACTTTGAGTTTTCTGTGCGGCATCGGACGCGTGATGTTTCAGTCGGCGGACGGCGTGCTGGGAGCGACAACAGGGAGGATTATACGGAAACGCGTGCCCTGGCCGGGCGCGCTGTCGACCGCGATGCTGCCGCCGAGCACGCCGTTGACGGTGTTCCAGACGATGTGCAGGCCCAGGCCGTTGCCGCCCCGCCCGAGCTTGCTGGTCACGAACGGGTCGAAGATGCGGCCCAGCATGTCCGGCGCGATGCCCGACCCGTCGTCGGCCACTTCGAGGCGCACCTGCCCCTCGTCCTGGCGTTCCGCCATGATTTCCACCTGGCCCCGGGCCTTTCCCTCGAAGCCGTGAGTCAGCGCATTGGTCAGCAGGTTGGTCAGCACCTGCCCGAGGGGTCCGGGGAAGCTGTCCATCATCAGGTCGCCGGGGATCCGGCGGCGCAGCGTGAACGGTGTGCGCTTGAAGGTGGGTTGCAGGGTCAGGAGAATCTCGTCGACCACCTCGGAAAGCAGGAACTTGCGCCGTTGCGCACTCGCCTGGTCGACCGCCACCTGCTTGAAGCTGGTGAGCAGTTCGTTGGCCCGCTGCAGATTGCGCACGGTGATTTCGCTGCCGCGTTCGACGCGGTCGACGAATGACTCGAGCGACGGCCGCCACAGGCCGCTCTCCATCCGCCGGCGAAAATCGCGAACGTGATCGTAGACCGTCGACACCGCCATCACGCCGTTGCCGATCGGCGTGTTCAGTTCGTGCGCCACCCCGCCGACCAGGTTGCCTAGAGCGGCCAGCTTCTCGCTGCGCACCAGCTCGCTCTGGGCGATCTTCAGCGTTTCCATGGCCGCCGACAACTCGCTGTTGGCGCGTGCGAGATCGGCCGTGCGGCGCTCGACACGGCTTTCCAGCTCGAGATTGAGGCTCTGCAGGGTCTGCAGCGTCTGCACCAGACGCTCCTCGCTCCGTTGGACCTCGGCCTGGCGCTGGCGGACGGCGTCGGCCATCGACTCCATGTCGCTCGCCAACTGGTTGAATTCCTGAATCGGCCCGCGTGTGACGCTGCGCCCGAACTTGCCGCTGCTCAGCGCGCGGGTCTGGGCGATGAGGTCGTTCAGCGCCCCGGTCATCGGTGAGGCCAGGAAAGGCGCGAGAACGATGACCAGCAACAGGGACGTCGCAAAGCCGCCAAGAACGATCAGGAGGAGGACGCGGACGCGCGGATTGGCATATCCGGCAGGGTTGGCGACCATGAACAGCCAGTCGAGCCTGTGCGAGCGGACCATTCCGAGGTCGTAGGGCGTTCCGGAGAGACTCATCTCCACGACGTCGCCGACGGGTGTCGGCGATGCGGCAGCGAGGTCGGCTGCCCAGTTGCGCAGGCGATCTCCTTCCGCCACGTTCTGGCCCGCGACATATTCGCCGACGCGATCGACCACCAGGACCGGATAGCCGAGCCGTTCGGCGCCGCTCCGGATGACATCGTGTGAAAAATCCGGAGCAAGTTCGCCGAGCAGCAGACGGTCGCCGAAGGGAATGGCCAGTCCGACGGTGCCTTCGCCATTGAGCGCCGACAGATAGCGGTCGCTCCAGACGCGCCGGCCCAGCTGCCGGGCCGAAGCAATCAGCGGATTGCGCGAAAGGTCGGCGCCGACCAGGTTCTGCGCGGCATTGCGCGCGTTTTCCGGCACCGCGGCATGGGTGACCCGGCCATGCTCGCCGACGAGGTAGATCGCCTTGAAGCCCCCTTCGGCAACCGCCGCATCGAGGAAGCGCTGAATGCTTGCCGCCGGCATCTCCGGGCTCAGCGCAGCAAGCGCGCCCAGTCGCCCCTCGAGACCATCTATCCGCTGTTCGAAGTGGTACGCCAGCTCGATCGCCTCGGAACGCACATGCTGGCGGTCCTGCTCGAGGAGGATGGGGACGCGATAGGCCAGTACGGCAAAGCCGACGAGCCCGTAGGTGCCCAGCGTGGCGATGACGAGAAGGAGCATCAGCGAACTACTTAATCTCAGCGAATCTACCAACAAAGTGGTTTCTGAAAAACCTATTCGCGCTTTTGATGCCAAAATCGAAAAAACAAAAGAGATTCAATTTAAAATCACTGGCCTTCCACTCCACATCGAAATGGGAAAAGTTATTCCTCTCGCAGGTTTTTTTCTTTTATTCATTTTAGGTCTGAGTCTTTCAAGAGATTTGAGCACGAACACAGGGGCTGATGAAAAGAAGCGACTTCTTCAAGATTTGCAAATTTTGCTCAAACTAAAATCTGAAAGACTGATCTCAGAAAATGAATTTCAAAGAAAGCGAATTCAGATTTTAGAAAAACTCGCTGCTTACTATCCTGCAGAAAGTGCAGCCGCTTAATGTCGGTTCAATTTAAAAACTTAGAATTGAATCTTGGAAAATTTCATTTAGGTCCGCTGAATTTTGAATCAGCTTCATCTGGAATTCATTTGATCAAAGGTGCAAACGGCACTGGCAAAACTTCTCTTCTCAGAATTTTGATGAGCAGAACTGCGCCCACAGCTGGCGAGATCATGGGCGCGCAAATGGAAGTTGGAGTCGTAGGAGTTGAGCCCTGGATGATGGGCTCTTGGACCGTCAAAGAAAATATCGAATGGTTTTCTCAATTGCTTGGCCGAAAGCCAACTGCGCAAAACTTAGAAAAGATTTCTAAGTTTTATGAACAGAGATTTGATCGATTGAGTTTAGGCCAGCGCCGACAAGTCGAACTCTCGTTTGCTCTTGCCATGAACTTTAAAATCTTATTGCTCGATGAGCCTTTGAGTCCACTTGATCACGAGCAAAGAAAAATTTATTCAGATCTCATTACTCAAGCAGCTACACAAAACCTCATTTTTATAACCACTCATCAAGAGAATGAGTTCTCAGATAAAGCTGCGAAGGTGCTTTCATTATGATGCTGGCACTTCTTAAAAAAGATTTTCGAAACGCCTGCGCCTCGATCGGACCAGCGATCATGCTCGGCATTCCGATGTTGCTCATTATTGAGTTTACTCAAAGCTCGACTTCGACTGTTTCTTGGCGATCGGCCTTTTGGCTCACTTATTTTTTTGGCTCAACAGCACTTTATTTTCGGAGCTTTGGCTTAGAAAATCGCTTTAAGAATTTTCATTTTTATACGGCTTTTAAAATTTCGCGTTTAAAGATTTTCCTAAGTCAGGCCATCATTCAATTTCTCGCAGCCTTTTTGATGGGATGTTTTTATTTGCTGATGACCGTCTTCTTTTTTTCGCCAACAGATTTAGACGCCCGTCATTTCGTCGAACTGATCGCATTGACTTCGCTTACACTCGCTCCTATTGGCACTGTCTTAGGATTGATGCTGCAGCTTGAAAGAGAATTTTTATTCTCGATCGTTTATTTGCCACTCGCGACTCCAGTGATTTTGGCATCCTTTAGCTTAAGCCTCGGCCTTGAGGGCTCATGGCTCTACGTCCTTTTAAGCTTTCTCGTCGGCGGCGCCTTCTTAAGCGCGGCGATCTTTGAATTCTTTTTTGATGATTTATCGGCTTAGAATTTTCGATAGAGGTTTTGATCGACTCTCCAGCTTTCCCCCACTAAAATTTCTCTCATGAACCGCTCATGGATTCTTTTTTGGTTGGCTGCCGTTTCGATGCTGGGAGCTTTATCTTATGTTTTGCTTTGGCTTCCGCCAGAAGCTCAGCAGGGGTTTGTTCAGAAAATATTTTTCTTTCACGTACCTGCCGCCTTCGCCATGTATATCTGCCTGATTGTGGGCGCAATTTATTCTTGCCTCTATTTATATGAAAAAAAGCTTAACTACGATCAGTGGGCTCGCGCGACACTTTATGTCGCCACGATTTTTGCAACGGTGGTGATTGTTTCTGGACCGATCTGGGCTAAGCCGATTTGGGGAGTTTATTGGACGTGGGATCCTCGCCTTACAACGGCATTCATCGTTTTCATTTTGTTACTTGCTTATTGTTTTGTACGTGCACTCTTTCACGATCGCGAAGGATTAAGTCGCCGCACTTCCATTATCGGCGCGATCATTGCTGTTCTTGCGGTTCTTGATATTCCACTCATTCATTTTTCGGTTCAACTTTGGAGAGGTATCCATCCTTCAGTCTTAAGAAATCCAGAAGGACTCCCCGACTCTTTTCGAACAGGCTTAGAAGTTATGATGCTTGCGGTTTTTTTACTTGCAGCTCATTTGGTAGATTTGATTTTGCGTACGATTAAACTTCAAGATCGTCAGGAGAAAAAATTAAATGGCTGATACTTATCTTTATTTTGTCGCCGGTTATATCGCGTTTTGGCTGATTTTCTTTGGCACAAGCGCATGCCTTCTCAAAAAACTTGGAAAGCTCGAAAAGAAAATCTGATTCATGCGTATGAGTCTGTGGATCGGTTTGATTTTTGTTTTGCTCGGCACTTTAGGAATCTTTTTTAATATCTATTTGGGCTTTGGCCTAACCGGAATCACCGTCAACAATACCGCCAATCTGCATTTAAGCTTTGCGCTTAGCTCTGTCTTTTTTTTAATCGTCGGAAGTATTTTTTTAATTCGCGGAAGTCGAGATTTGCTTTTTGATATTCAAAGACATTCGCTGGCAGAAAAAACTTTTAATAAAAATAAACTCTCTGCCCTTCAAGAGCTTAGACAAAAATCTCTCTCGCTCGCCCTTCTCGGAATTGCCGCATCTGTTTTATCTCTGATCACCGGCACGATTTCACAAACGGGAAGATTTCCTCTCGTACACGGCCTTATCGGTTTTGCTCTGGCAGGAATTTCATTTTCTGCTCTGTATTTATGGATTCAGCTGATACGCCGAATGAATTAAGACTCAGACTTAACAGGCTTCACGGTCGGTGGAAGTTTGTTGAGCTTCATATTTTCGGTGCACTTTAATCGGCAGCTCATGCCTTCCATTTTTTTATCTTTGATTTCGTAATGGATGGTGCAGCGATGGCACGAGCCATTCCAACAGAGGCGCGCATAATCGATCGTGAAATCTAAAAATTGAAAAACTCTTAAGAGCTCTAATTTTTCAGGAACTTCGTATTCTTTTCCTAAAATATCGATCTTGATGAATTTTTCGATCTCACCAAAAAGATTTCGATTGTAATCACCTGTGCTCAGATCATGGCTCCCAAAAAGTTTTTCGCCTCTTCAAGTGGATACTGCGTTCGCCCTAAACTGGGTTCATCGCCCACTCGATCCGTTTCGAAAGTGTGAAAATCACTTCCTCCCGATATTTTAAACCCTAAACGCTTGGCGCACTCAGAATAGTAGCGAAAATTTTCTGGATCATGACGCGGATGATAAACTTCGATCGCATCTACGCCCATATCTTTGAAGCGTTTTAAAATTTCTTCCTTGAAACCATATTGTCCCGGATGAGCAATTGACGTTTTGCATCCAAATTTTTTCGCATAATTAACGGCATCTTCGAGAGGAAACCTCCATTTTTTTACATCGAATGGCTTTCCATCTCCTAAAAAGAGCTCAAAGGCTTCTGAGCGAGTTTTCACCGCGCCGGCTGCAACGAGTGCATCGGCCACGTGAGGTCGGCCCAGAACGCCTGTATGTTTCTTTGCGATACTTTCTGGATCGATTTTGTAACCAGCCGCTTTGACTCGATCGCAAATTCGAAAAAATCTTAAGCGGCGCTCTTCTTTAAACTTCTCAAATTTTTCTTGAAGCTCTTTTTCAGCAGGGTCAATTCCATACATGAGCAAATGCAATTCGATACTGCCCTTTGGAAATTTTGGATCTTCATACGTGCACGAAAGCTCCGAAGCACAAATCGGCTTCCACCAATCTTTCACTCCTTCTGCAAATTCCTGATAGCCCGCCACTCCATCGTGATCCGTCAGCACGGCAAATCCCAAATCTTGAGCGCGAGATTTTTTGAGCATTTCTAAAACTTCAGCGGTCGAATGTTTTCCGTCTGAGTTTTTAGTGTGAA
>JAFLDQ010000047.1 GCA_017302355.1 Dechloromonas sp. | reverse complement strand
CAAGCTGACCGCCGGCGCGGCCGCCGTCGTGGCGGCGCTGGCCGGCGCCTACACGCTCGGCCACGCCAATTTCCCGGCAGCGCAAGCCACGGCCTTGCCGGCCCCGGCGTCGCAGGCGACGACGCCGATCACGATGACCCAGCCGATCGCCGCGGCGGCCGCCGCATTGCCGGACATGAGCGGCATCGTTGCCCGCAACAGCCCGTCGGTGGTCAATATCAGCGTGTCCGGCACACGCAAGGCCGCCGCGCACGGACCACGGTCGCCGCATTTTGACGATGACGACGCGATCCCGGACTTCCTCCGCCGCTTCGGCGTTCCGCACCGCGATGCGCCCGCACGCGGTCTGGGATCGGGCTTCATCGTCACTGCGGATGGCACGATTCTCACCAATGCCCACGTCGTCGACGGCGCCGAGGAGGTCATCGTCAAGCTGGCCGACAAGCGCGAATTCAAGGCCAAGGTGCTCGGCCTCGATACCGCCAGCGACGTCGCCGTCCTGAAGATCGACGCCAGCGATCTGCCGGCGGTCAGGATCGGCACGGCCGCCAATACCCGCGTCGGCGAATGGGTGCTGGCCATCGGCTCCCCCTTCGGCTTCGAGAGCAGCGCCAGCGCCGGCATCGTCTCGGCTTTCTCGCGCTCCCTGCCCGACGGCAGCTACGTTCCGTTCATCCAGACCGATGTCGCGGTGAACCCCGGCAACTCGGGCGGGCCGTTGTTCAACATGGCCGGCGAGGTGATCGGCATCAACTCGCAGATCTACTCGCGCAGCGGCGGCTATCAGGGCCTTTCGTTCGCAATCCCGATCGAGGTCGCGATGAATGTCGAAAAGCAGATCGTCACCCACGGCAAGGTGCAGCGCGGCAGGCTCGGCGTCGGCATCCAGGAGGTCAATCAGTCGCTCGCCGACACCTTCGGTCTCAAGAAGCCCGCCGGGGCGCTGGTCGGGTCGGTGGAAAAGGACAGTCCGGCGGCAAAGGCCGGGATCGAGCCGGGCGATGTCATCCTTTCGATCAACGGCAAGGAGATCGCCTCTTCCAACGAGCTGCCGGCGATCGTCTCTTCGATGAAACCCGGTGAGCAGGCGAAGCTTCAGGTGTGGCGCAAGGGTGAAACCCGCCCGGTCGACGTCGCGGTCGGCACGTTCGCCGACGAGAAAGTCGCCAGCAGCGATATCCCGGACGCCGGCAAGGGTCGCCTCGGCGTGGTGGTCCGTCCGCTCACCCCGGAAGAGCAGCGGCGCTCCGAGGTGAGCAACGGCGTCGTCGTCCAGAACGTCGCCGGCGCGGCGGCCAAGGCAGGCATTCAGCCGGGCGACATCGTCATCGCGGTCAACGGCGAGGCGATTTCCAGTACGGAGCAGTTGCGCGGGCTGATCAGCAAGGCTGGAAAACGCATCGCCGTCCTCGTCGACCGCGGCAACGCCAGGATCTTCATTCCCGTCGACCTGGGCTGAGCCCGACCGATGAGCGGAGGAGACCGGCGCTTGCGCCGGTTCCCTCCGCGGTCCGGTTGCGTCGTCATGCAGCCTGACTGCGCGAAACCTCGCCCCTAATCGGCCAGTTCGGGCCGCGCCCGGAAAAATTCGAGCGCTTCCGGGTTGGCCAGCGCCTCGACGTTCTTCACCGGCTGGTCGTGGACGACGTTGCGCACGGCGAGTTCGACGATCTTGCCCGACTTGGTGCGCGGGATGTCCCGCACCTGCACGACCCTGGCCGGGACGTGGCGCGGCGTCGTGTTGTCCTTGATCTGCTTCCTGACCCGCTCGATCAGCCCGGCCTCGAGGGTGTGCCCCTCGGCAAGCTTGACGAAGAGGACGACGCGGACGTCATCGTGCCGGCCCGGCGGCCAGTCCTGGCCGATGACCAGCGATTCGAGGATTTCCGGCAACTGTTCGACCTGTCGGTAGATCTCGGCGGTGCCGATGCGCACGCCGCCGGGGTTGAGCGTCGCATCCGAGCGCCCGTAGATGATCATGCCGTCGTGCGCGGTCAACTCGGAGAAGTCGCCATGGCACCAGATGTCGGCGAAACGCTCGAAATAGGCGGCGTGGTATTTCCTGCCGTCCGGGTCGTTCCAGAAACCGGCCGGCATCACCGGGAAGGGCCGGGTGCACACCAGCTCACCCTTTTGCGAACGCACCGGCCGGCCGTCGTCGTCGAAGACGTCCACCGCCATGCCCAGCCCGCGGCACTGGATCTCGCCGCGCCAGACGGGCAGCACCGGGTTGCCGAGGACGAAGCAGGAAATGATGTCGGTGCCGCCGGAGATCGACGCAAGCAGGATGTCCTGCTTGATCTCGCGATAGACCCAGTCGAAACCCTCCGGCGACAGCGGGCTGCCGGTCGAGAACATCGCGCGCAGGGCGGCGAGGTCATGCGTCCTGCCCGGCGTCAGGCCGAGTTTGGCGGCGGCGTCGATGAACTTGGCCGAGGTGCCGAAGTGCGTCATCTTTTCGGCGGCCGCGTAGTCGAACAGCACCGTGTTCCCGGCGGCGAACGGCGAGCCGTCGTAGAGGAGCAGCGTGGCGCCGGCGGCGAGGCCGGAAACCAGCCAGTTCCACATCATCCAGCCGCAGGTCGTGAAATAGAACAGGCGGTCGCCGGGGCGCACGTCGCTGTGCAGCTGGTGCTCCTTGAGGTGCTGGAGCAGGACGCCGCCGTGGCAATGGACGATGCACTTGGGCACGCCGGTCGTGCCGCTGGAGAACATGATGAACAGCGGATGGTCGAAGGCGACGCGCCTGAAAATGACCTCTTTTTGACCGTCGACCGCAGCAATGTCGTTCCAGCCGACGGCATTGGCGATCTTGCCGATGTCCGGTGCGGCATCAAGGTAGGGCACGACCACCGTCCTTACCAGCGACGGCATCCGCGCCACCACCTCGGCATTCTTCTCCAGGCAGTCGACCGGCTTGCCGTTGTACCAGTAGCCATCGACGCAGACCACCACCTTCGGCTCGATCTGGCCGAAGCGGTCGAGCACGCCCTGCACCCCGAAGTCGGGCGAGGCCGACGACCAGATGGCGCCGAGCGCCGCCGTCGCCAGCATGGCGACCAGGGTTTCCGGCAGGTTGGGCAGGTAGCCGGCGACGCGGTCGCCCTCGCCGACCCCGGCGGCGACGAGGAATTGCTGGAAGCGGGCAACCTCGGCATACAGCTCGCCGCGCGACAGCCGCCGTCTGACCTTGTCCTCGCCCCAGAAGACCAGCGCCTCGCCGTCGTCACGGTTCTTCAGCAGGTTCTCGGCGTAGTTCAGGCGGGCCTCGGGAAACCAGCGGGCCCCGGGCATCCGGTCGCGGTCGACGAGGATTTGCGTGCCTTTTTCACCGACGGCGCCGCAGAAGTCCCACAGCGTCGACCAGAACGCCTCTGGCTGATCGACCGACCATCGCCAGAGATCGTCGTAGCGGCCGTGGCCGGTCACTTGCATGAGTTGCGCCATGCGCGTGTCGCCAACGCGGGCCGGATCGGGCTGCCACAAGGGCGTGTGGTCGATCGCGTAAGTCATTTCGTCTCCCAGGTTGTCATTCGGCGTCCGGCTGCATGCCGGGCGCGGCGTTGCGGAAAGCGGGCAGCGCCTCGCAGGCATCGACGATACGCCGGATGGTCGGCATCGCGTCGAGCGGGCAGTCGAAGCGGCGGGCATTGAAGACCTGCGGCGCCAGGCAGCAATCGGCCAGTGTCGGCGCATCGCCATGGCAGAAGACGCCGGTGGCCGGGTGCGCGGCGAGCAACCGCTCGACGGCGAGCAGGCCCGCGTCGACCCAGTGGCGAATCCACGCCTCCTTCTGCTCTGGGGTGGCCGCGAAATGCTCGCCGAGATATTGCAGGACGCGCAGGTTGTTGACCGGATGGATGTCGCAGGCGACGGTCTGCGCCAGCGCCCGGACCCGCGCCCGTTCCCCGGCCGAGGGCGGCAGCAGCGGCGGCAGCGGATGGGTTTCGTCGAGATACTCGATGATCGCCAGCGACTGGGTGAAGGTTCCCGCCGCGGTCTGCAGCGCCGGCACGGTGCCGAGCGGGCTCACGGCGCGGTAGGCGGGCTGGTTCTGCTGGCCGCCGTCGCGCAGCAGATGAACCGGCACGGCTTCATGCGCCAGGCCCTTGAGGTTGAGCGCGATGCGCACCCGGTAGGCGGCGGAACTGCGGAAATAGGTGTAGAGCCTGAGCATGGCGACCGCGCTCCTTCAGCCTCGATACCTTTCGACGCGCTGGTCGATTGCGCCGAAAATGCTGGCGCCGTCGCGCCCGAACATCTCGATCGTCACCGTGTCGCCGAACTTCAGGAAGGCCGTCCGCGGCCTGCCGGTCTCGATGGTTTCGTACGTCCGCAGTTCGGCCAGACAGCAGTAGCCGACGCCGCCATCGGCGATGCTCGACCCGTGCAGGCCGCCCTGCTTGTTCGATACCGTGCCGGAACCGACGATCGACCCGGCTTCGACCTCGCGGGTTTTCGCGAGATGGGCGACGAGTTGCGGGAAGTTGAAGACCATGTCGGTGCCGGCATCGGGACGGCCGAACAGCGCGCCGTTCACATGCACGGTGAGCGGGCGGTGCACCTTGCCGTCGCGCCAGTCGTCGCCGAGCTCGTCGGGGGTCACCGCCGCCGGACTGAAGGCCGAGGCCGGCTTGGACTGGAGGAAGCCGAAGCCCTTCGCCAGCTCGCCGGGAATCAGGTTGCGCAGCGACACGTCATTGACCAGCAGCAGCAGGCGGATGGCCTTGGCCGCCTCGGCCGGCGTCGCGCCCATGTTCACGTCGCCGGTGATGACGGCGACCTCGGCTTCGAGGTCGACGCCCCAGTCTTCCGCCAGCGCGTTGACCGGATCGCGCGGGCCGGCGAACGAATCGGAACCGCCCTGGTACATCAGCGGATCGCTCCAGAACTCCGGCGGGAGTTCGGCGCCGCGGGCGCGGCGCACGAGCTCGACATGGTTGACATAGGCCGAGCCGTCGGCCCACTGGTAGGCGCGCGGCAGCGGCGAGTGGCAGACAACCGGGTCGAAGACCTCGGAATCGGCGAAGGCGCCGCCGTTGAGCGCCTCGTAGACCTGACGCAGTTGCGGCTCCAGCGCCTCCCAGTCGTCGAGCGCCGCCTGCAGCGTGCGGGCGATGGCCGGCACGGCGCGGCAACGGGTCAGGGCGCGGTCGACGACGACCAGCGTGCCGTCGCGGCCGCCGCGCTTGAGGGTGGCGAGCTTCATCTCCTACTCCCCGGCGTAGCTGCCGTCGTGCATCCAGCGGGCATGCTGCGGCGCCTTCTTCGTCTGCGCCCACTCGTTCAACACTTCCCACTTCACCTCGTCGAGCATTTTCGCCATCTTCGGGGTGCCGGTATTGGCCGCCAGTTCGAGGCGGTGACCGCTCGGATCGAAAAAGTAGATCGACCGGAAGATGGTGTGGTCGGTCGGCCCGACCACCTCGATACCGTCGGCTTCGAGCCTCGCCTTGGTTTCGAGCAGGGCGTCGATCGATTCGACCTCGAAGGCGATGTGCTGGGTCCATGCCGGCGTGTTGGGGTCGCGGCCCATCGGCGGCTTGGTCGGCAGCTCGAAGAAGGCGAGGATGTTGCCCTGGCCGGCATCGAGGAAGATATGCATGTAGGGGTCGGGTTCCTTCGTAGACGGCACCTCGTTCTCGGCGATGGCGAGGATGAAGCGCATGTTCAGGTACTTCCCGTACCACTCGACGGTTTCCCTGGCGTCCCTGCAGCGGTAGGCGACGTGGTGGATTCTCTGGATTTTCATCGCTTTCCTCTCCTCAGACGCCTTCGCGGGCGATCTTCATCGCCTCGCGCAGCACGCCGATGTCGCCGATGTGATTCGACAGCAGGAGCACCAGTTTGGCGTTGACCAGCGCGCTCTGCACGTCGCTGAGGTCGCGATGGGTTTCGATCAGCGCTTCGTAGAAGTCGTCGCCGGGCGAGAAGGCGCGAAAGTAGCGTTTGCCGGGTTCGTTGAAATTCGGGGTAAGGATCAGGGGCATGGCCGGCTCCTCAATGGCTGTTGCAGGTGGCGCGGGCCAGCGCCTCGTTGACACGGCTGGCGTCGAAGACGCGCCAGCGGGCGGCGACATGCTGGTCGGGACGGATCAGGTAGACGGTGCCGGGTGCGCTGTCGTAGCGCTCGGCAAAGCGCCCCTTGCCATCCACGAAGACGCGCAGCCCCGCCGGCGCCCGCCCCGGCTTCGCCGCGACGAGGGCGACCTCGAGCGGAATCGGCCCGCTGGCCAGCGTCTTGAATTTCCGGGCCAAACCGGCGTCGACCGCGGCAGGATCGGCCACATGAACCAGCGCCATGAAGCGGCCGCCGGCGCGGTCGAGCAGCCAGAAATCCGTTCCGTCTTCCTGCATCGGCGCATCGTCCATCGCCGCGCCCGGCACCATGTCGCCGGCGAAGGCGTCACTGTCGGGGGTGTTGAGCCGCGACCCGGTGAGGAAGGACGGCACCGAAAGGCGGCCCGAGTTGACCAGCGCGCGGGCGAAGGCATGATCGCGGGCCAGCGTCAGCACCGCGTTGCGGAAGTTCAGCGAGGTTCTCGATTTCGGCGTGATGAAGTCGGTCGACCGCGTCGAGTTCATGATGTTTTCATCGGCGGCGAAGACGCGCTCCCCGGAATAGCTGTCGAGCAGGCTTTCGGGCGCCTTGCCATCGAGCACCAGCCTGAGCTTCCAGCACAGGTTGTCGCTGTCCTGGATTCCCGAGTTGGCGCCGCGCGCGCCGAACGGCGATACCTGATGCGCGGCATCGCCGGCGAAGAGGACGCGGCCGTGGCGGAACTGCTGCATGCGGCGGCACTGGAAGGTGTAGACGCTGACCCATTCCAGATCGAATTCGCGGTCGGCGCCGAGCATGGCCTTGATCCGGGGAATGACCTTTTCCGGCTTCTTCTCTTCCTCCGGATCGGCCTGCCAGCCGAGCTGGAAGTCGATGCGGTAGACGTTGTCGGCCTGGCGGTGCAGCAGTACCGACTGCCCCGGGTGGAAGGGCGGATCGAACCAGAACCAGCGCTCGGCGGGAAAATCGGCCTTCATCACCACGTCGGCGATGAGGAAGCGGTCGAGAAAGACCCGGCCTTCGCTGTCCAGGTTCAGCATGCCGCGGATCGCGCTGCGCGCGCCGTCGGCGACGATCAGCCAGCCGGCCGTGAGCGCATAGGCGCCGTCCGGCGTTTCGACCTGGAGCGTCGCCCCGCTGCCTGCCGGAGAAACCGAGACCACCCGGTTCCTGAAGCGGAGATCGAGATCGGGCAATTCGCCGGCGCGCCGGACCAGGAATTCCTCGAGGTAGTACTGCTGCAGGTTGATCATCCCCGGACGCTTGTGATCGGGCTGCGGCAGCAGGTTGAAGTTGTAGACCTCCTCCTCGCGGAAGAAGGTGCGGCCAACGTTCCAGCTTACACCCCTGGCCAAGCAGGCATCGCCGACGCCGATGCGGTCGAGGATCTCGAGCGTGCGCTTGGCATAGCAGACGCCGCGCGAACCGACCGAAACGGTATCGTCATCGTCGAGGACGACGACCGGCACGCCCGACTGCGCCAGATCGATCGCCGCCGCGAGACCGACCGGCCCGGCGCCGACCACCACCACCGGATAGCGCCCCGCTTCGCCGCTCCTCGTCTCGGGCGGCGCGACGTACTCGTACTTCGGATAGCGATAGGTGCTCAGCATGAAGGTTCCCTCTCAAACCATTGGCCAGACGCAGCGCATCGGCGCCGGAGCGCGGTCGGGTCGCACCGACCGAGCATGGACAGTGCGCGTCGTGCGGCAAGCGAACGGCGCCAAGGTCATGGCCGCTCCCCGGCATCAATCGGCTTGCAGCCCGTGCCACATTTCCCTGTCGCGCTCCGCCGTCCAGATGCGCGGATGCTTGATGCCGCTCGCCTCGTCGACGGCGCGCGTGACGTCGAAAGGCAGGCAGTGCTCGTAGATGAAGACGTGGCCGAACTTGGGATCCATGGCCTGGCGCGCATGCGCCATCGCCTGCTTGAGGTTCATGCCCCGGGCCACGGCCTCCTTCGCCGCGTTCAGCAACGTACTGACGAAATCGCGGGTATAGGCCAGACCCTCGGCCACGCGCGCCGCGCCGACCAGCGCCGGGCCACGGCCGGGCACCAGCTTCTCGGCGCCGAGGGCGGCGAGCGCAGCGAGCGTCGCCGGCCATTCCGCGAGCTGGGCGTCGCCGGTGTAGCAGGCGGCGTCGGCCTCGACCAGGTCGCCGGAGAACAGCACCTTCTCGGAGGGAATCCAGACGACGGTGTCGCCCCTGGTGTGACCCATGCCGGGATGCATGATCTTCACTTCGAGGTCGCCTCCCATCCACAGGGTCATCTCGTCCTTGAAGACCAGGGTCGGCCAGGTCAGGCCGGGAATCGACTCGAAGTTCTGGAAGAGGCGTGGGAAGCGCTCATATTCGGACATCATGTCCTGCGCGCCGCGCTCGACGATCATCTCCCAGGTGCCGCGGCTGGCAATGATCTCCTGCATGCCCTCGGCCTGGTAGCCCGAGGCGCCGAGCACGCGGACCGCGTGGTAATGCGAGAGCACCACGTACTTGATCGGCTTGTCGGTGACCCTGCGGATCTCGGCGATCAGGTTCTGCGCCATCACCGGCGTCGCCAGCGCGTCGCAGATCAGCACCGCAGCGTCGCCGACGATGACACCGGTGTTGGGGTCGCCTTCCGCGGTGTACGCCCAGCAGTGCGCTGAAAGCTGTTCGAAGGTCGTCTTCTTGACCTCGAGGTCGGCGACGGAAGCGAATTGCTTGCTCATGGGCGAAACTCCTCTGGATGCCAGGGTAATGCGGGCGGGCCGGCGAGCACATGGCCGCCGACGGCCTCCCGATGACATCAGCAAACCGGGCGCCCCGGCCGGCTGTCGCGGCAACCCAACGCCGCGCTCGCCATCCGGTTCGTCCGCCGGACCCTGCCCCGCCATTGCGAAGCGAAACCGGCTGCCATTCTATAGAATCCGCTCGTCACCTGTCAGGAGTTGCGAATGAAAGCCCTGCGCGTCTACGCGATTGACGGCATCGTCCCCGTGGTCGACCCGACGGCCTTCGTGCACCCGACCGCCGTGCTGATCGGCGACGTCATCGTCGGCGCTGGCTGCTATGTCGGCCCGTGCGCCAGCCTGCGCGGCGACTTCGGGCGCCTTGTCCTCGAGCCCGGCGCCAACCTGCAGGACACCTGCGTCATGCACGGCTTTCCCGGGACCGATACCGTCGTCGGCGAAGACGGCCACATCGGCCACGGCGCCGTGCTGCACGGCTGCAAGGTCGGGAGGAACGCGCTGATCGGCATGAATGCGGTCATCATGGACAACGCCGTGATCGGTGAATCGGCCATGGTCGCCGCGTGCGCCTTCGTCAGGGCCGGCGTCGAGATCGCCGCGCGCAGCCTCGCCGCCGGCATGCCGGCCCGCGTCATCCGCAACCTCTCGGACGAGGAAATCGCCTGGAAGATCGCCGGCACCCACACCTACCAGGACCTCACCCGGCGCTGCCTGGCGACGCTGGTCGAATGCGCCCCCCGCGCCGCAGCCGAACCCGACCGCCCGCGCATCCACATGCCCGGCGTGATTCCGCTGGTCGAACTGAAGAAGCGCGGCGACCGGGCGGACGGCAACGATTGACCGGCGTCAACGCAGGCGGCACACTGCGTCCGTCCGCCAGGCCGGCCAGACCCGCCGGCTGGCGCGACAGGAATCCGGTTCACCATGTCCAGCTTCTTCCTCCTCAAAAACCTCCTTGGCACGCTCCTGCTGCCGCCGGCCAACGGCCTGCTGCTGCTCCTGGTCGCCGCGCTTTTCCGGCGGCGGCGCTGGGCATTCGGCGTGGCGCTGGTCGGCGGCGCCCTTCTGCTGCTGCAGAGCCTGCCCATCGTTGCCGGCCATCTGATCGCTCCTCTCGAGGCACGGGCCGGCGGCGCGTTCGTCTCCGCCCAGGGGGCCCAGGCGATCGTCGTGCTCGGCAGCGGCCTCAGGCGCGACGCGCTCGAATACGGCGGCGATACCGTCAATGAACGCAGCCTCGTCCGCCTGCGCTACGGCGCCACCCTCGCGCGACGGCTGCAACTTCCGGTCCTGATCACCGGCGGCGTTCCGCACGCGGCCAGCCGCGCCGAGGCGGAGGTGATGGCGGCGCTTGCCGAAGAGGAATTCGGGGCGCCGGTCCGCTGGAAGGAGAACAAGTCCGGGGACACGGCGGACAACGCCAGCATGTCCGCGCGGATTCTCAAGCCGGCCGGCGTCCGCCGCGTCGTGCTGGTCACCCAGGCCTTCCACATGCCCCGCGCCAGGAAGCTCTTCGAAGCCGCCGGCCTCGAAGTCATCCCGGCCCCAACCGACTTCAAGGGCCCGGACGACGGACCGCTCGCGGTCTTCGACTTCCTGCCGCAAGCGCGGGCGCTCCAGACCTCCTACTATGCGCTGCACGAATGGCTGGGGCTGGCCTGGGCCGCCCTGGCGGCGGCTTGGAAATCTGCCTGAGGCGAACAGCCCGATCCACCCGTGAGTTCACCGGGGAGCGAAGTACAGCCGGTGACTTCGCTGAATCCGCTCGCGCCAGCTGTCGGCCACGCCCGCTGCCGCCGCGAACTCCGGCCAGCGCAGCACCGCCGCCATGACTTCCCCGATGATGATTTCGGCGCGGCCGCGTTTCATCAGCGCGGAACCGGCGCAGGCCCGGAAGTCATCGAGCGTGAAGCCGTCGCGCTTGCCGTTCAGCGTCATCTGGTGGGTGGAGGTCCACGCGCCCGACGGGTTGTAGCTGTAGGTCACGTCGAATGCCGGCGCCAGCGACCAGCGGCCCTGCCTGTCCATCAGGAAGGCGATGTTCTTGACATGGTCGTCCTGATTGCGGGCGACGATGTTGAAGACCATGCGGCGGAACTGCTCCTCGACCGTGGCCATCGGCAGGCCCAGTTGGCGGATGGTCAACAGCGCCTGTTCGTAGGCATAGGCGCCCGCCTGCTTGAAATCGAAATGCGCCAGCCCGCACAGCGACTGCATGTGCAGCTTGTCGCCGCCGGCCAGACGGTCGAAGCGCCGGGTCATGAAGTGACGGCGTCCGCCCTCCTCCAGCAGCCGGCACTCGGCCATCGCGATTCCAGCCGCCCTGGCCATCCGGTGGTAGGCATACTCGATGGCGCCATAGCCCTTCGGGTCCTCGAGTTCCTTGTCCCGGTTGCCGGAGACGCCATCGAATTTCAGCAGCCAGTACTCGAACCCCTCGCCCGCCGCGATCTGCCCGGAGCGCACCTCGTTGGTCTCGCGGTTCCACGCGATCACCGCCTTGGCCCGCGCGCCCCCGGCGGAGGTGCCGACCCGCAGGATGTCGTTCAGCGCCTTCTCGCGTGCGGGCCCGGCAAAGGTCGCCTGCATCTCGTCGCGATGCGTCAGGACCTCCGACGCCAGCCGCACCAGCGCGTCTATCCTCACCTTGCTCGCCGTGCGCGGCCGCGGCCCGAGCACCGGCGCGAACTCGAGCGCCCCCATGCCGCGGGTGCCGGTGTAGCACAGGCGCTCGATGGCGCCGAAGCTCTCCGGGGTCCGCCCCTGCGTCGCCAGCCAGGCATCGATCAGGGCATTGCCGAACCGGTCGGGCAGCGAATCCGCCAGCAGCCCCGGGAGGCCGTGAAAGGTGTTGCGCGGCAGCGCGGGAAACTCATAGACGCGGTCGCTCAGCGGCATCATCAGCGGCGCAAGCTCGATCCCGCTGGCGGCGAACGCGGGGTCGAACTGAAAGGCGGCATGGTCGCGCCCCGCCTCCAGCGCGACCGCCCCGATGGTCCGCCCCCAGAGCCGGACCCTGGCGATCACGACCCATCACCCCAGGTCCACTTCTTCGCTGCCGCCGGCGACGCCTTGCGGCCCGTGGCGCGCTGCCGCTGGCGACCCCGCAGCCTCAGTTGCGCGATCGGACTGGCGGCGCCTTCGGGGACGAGCGCATCGAGCCCCTCCAGCAGACCGAGCGCCCGGCACACCCGGACAAACCCCGACAGCTGCGTTGCCACCTGGCCCGATTCCAGGCGCTCGACGGTGCGCTTGGCGACACCCGCCTCCTGGGCCAGCGCCGCCTGGGTCAGATTGCGCACCAGTCGCGCTGCCGCCAGGCGCCCGCCCAGTTCCTGGAGAATGGCTTCGTCGCTCAGCGTCGTTGTGATCTTCATGATGCGTCACCTTAGGCGAATTACGACGTAAGAACAATATTGCTCGCCACATGTGGCGAATTGCAATATCTGGAAAGCCGGGCCAATTTCCGGTGGCACCGACAGCAGCCGCCGATGACCGTCAACGCAAGAAGGGCGATCCGCAGGCGGATCGCCCTCGCACCATACCATCCGCTACGGTCGATCAGGTGGCCTTGGCCTTGGCGAAACGCCCCGGCGCCGGCTCGATCTCATGGTAGGTCGCGTTGCCCGGCTTCTTCGGCGCGGCGACCTTCCTGCCGCTGCGCTGGCCCAGCCAGTCGGCCCAGTGCGGCCACCAGCTGCCCTTCTGATCGACGGCCCCGGCCAGCCACTCCTCGGCGGTCAGCGCTTCGTCGGCGCCGTCGTTCACCCAGTAGTTGCGACGGTTCTTGGACGCCGGGTTGATCGAGCCGGCGATGTGGCCGCTCGCCGCCAGGGCGAAGGTGGTGGGGCCGCCCAGGATCTTGCGCGACAGGTACGCGGCATGCCACAGCACCAGATGGTCCTCGCGCGCCGCCATGATGTACGACGGAACGTTTATCTTGCCGAGATCGATCTTCTCGCCCAGCATCACCAATTTGCCCGGAACGCGCAGGTTGTTGGACAGATACATGTTGCGCAGGTACCAGGTGAAGCATGGCCCCGGCAGGTTGGTGCTGTCGGAGTTCCAGTACAGGAGGTCGAAAGGCTGCGGCGTGTTGCCCTTCAGATAGTTGCCGACGACATACTGCCAGATCAGGTCGTTCGAACGCAGCGCCGAGAACACCGACGCCAGGTCGCGTCCGTGCATGACCCCACCCTTGCCGATCTTGACCTCGTAGGCGTGGACGCCTTCCTCGGTGACCAGGGTGCCGATTTCGCCGGGCTCGGAATAGTCGAGCAGCGAGGTCATCAGCGTCAGGCTTTCCACCGGATCTTCGCCACGCGCCCGGAGCAACGCCACCGCCGAGCAGATCATCGGACCGCCGATGCAGAAACCGAGCACGTTCGGCTTGGCCACGCCGGTGATCTCGCGCACGACGCGCAGCGCCGTCAGCGGACCTAGTTCCAGATAGTCCTCCCAGGTGAGCTTTCCCTGCTCCTCGGTGGCGCTGCGCCACGAAACGAGAAACACCGTGAAGCCCCGTTCGACGGCATAACCGACAAACGAATTCTCCGGTTGCAGGTCCATCAGGTAGAACTTGTTGATGAACGGCGGGAAGATCAGCAGCGGGCGCTCGGCGACCTTGTCGGTGGCCGGGGCGTACTGGATGATCTGGATCAGTTCGTTTTCATAGATCACCGCCCCCGGCGTCGTCGCGATATTCCCGCCGATCTCGAACGCCGCCTCGTCGGTCATCGAGATGCGACCCTTCTGCAGATCCTCCAGCATGTTCCTGAGGCCGTTGGTAATGCTCTCGCCCTTGGTCTCGACCGCGGTCTTGATGAATTCCGGGTTGGTCGCGGCAAAGTTGGACGGCGCCATCGCCTCCACCAGCAAGCGGGTGACGAACTGCATGCGCGTCTTGTTCGGCCCCTCCTCCATCGGCGCCGTCTCGGCCACCTTGGTCAGGAACGCGGAGTTGAGCAGGTAAGCCTGGCGCAGATAATCGAAGAACGGGTTCTCCGCCCACTCCGGAGCGTTGAAGCGGCGATCGCCCGGCTCCGGCTTGACCAGTGGCTCGGCGGCCTCGCCCGGCTTGCGCTGGAGCATCGACTGCCACAACTGGGCGTGCTGCGCGGCCAACTCCTGCTGCATCTTGGCGAACGGTTCGAGATCGGGCATCGGCATGGCCGGCATCGCCGGGGGGCTACCCGATGCGGACGACGCCGACTGCTGCCTGGTCAGAAAGTCCATATAGGCCTGAGTCATCGACTGGCCGGCCTGCATCATCTGTTGAAAGACATCCTTGGTTGGATCTGGCGGAACGGACATGGGAATTGCCTCCTGATTGTGGTTATCGCGAAAAGCCGGCACATCATGATCCCGACCGGGGCTATTCTGCGGCAATTCGCGCGCTGCGCATAGAGGGCGGCCAAGGGACCGCCGCCCGGCGGGCCAGGCCGGCGGATCAGCCAACCGGGAACCCGCGCACGGTCTTCACTGCTTCGGCCACAGGATCATCTGCGTACAGCGGAACAGCGCGAGCTTGCGGCCGCTGGCCTCGTCGGTGACCACCGCATCCCAGACTTGCGTCGTGCGTCCCAGATGCTGGGCGGTGGCGACGCAGGCGCAGCTGCCCTCGCGGATCGTGCCGAGGTGGTTGCTCTTGAGTTCGAGGGTGGTGAAGGACTGCGCCCCGTCCGGCAGATGGGCGATCGTCGCGTAGCCGCAGCTGGTGTCGGCCAGCGCCACGATGCTGGCGGCATGGAGAAAGTCGTTGGGGGCGATATGCAGCTTTCTGACTGGCATCCGGCTGCTCAGCGAACCGGGCGCCAGTGCGGTGATCTCGATCCCGAGATAGCCGGGCAGGTATTCGTCGCCCTGGGCGTTGAGCGCGGCGATCGATATTTCCGGGCGAAGTGTGCTCATTGTGTGTGGTCCTGGTTGAAAAAGCGGTGATCGGTCATGCGGGGGCGAGCGGCTTCGCCACCGGCGCCTCGCGGATCGGCAGGTTGAGAAGGGCCGCCAGTGCCGCCAGCGCCATGTCCGCATACCACATCCAGCCGAAGTCGCCGAAGCGGGTGATCGCCAGCCCACCGAGCCAGGCGCCGAGGAAGCCGCCGATCTGGTGACTCAGGAGGGTCAGCCCGAACAGGGTGGCGAGGTAGCGGATGCCGAACAGCTTGCCGACGATCGCGGCGGTCGGCGGCACGGTCGCCAGCCAGGTGAAGCCGAGGCCGGCGGCGAACAGGTAGAAGTTCAGCTCGGTGCGCGGCAGCGCCAGATAGAGCGCGATCAGAACGGCGCGCGAGCCGTACATGGCGGCCAGCAGGTATTTGCTGCGATAGCGCGAAATGCACGAGCCGGCGTAGAGGCTGCCGAAGATGTTGGCCAGGCCGATGATCGCCAGCGACCAGCTCGCCACCGACGGCGGCAGCCCGCACAGGTTGACCTCGCCCGGCAGATGGGTGACCAGGAAGGCGATGTGGAAGCCGCAGGTGAAGAAGCCAGCGTGGAGCAGCAGGTAGCTGCGATCCTTCATCGCGCCGCCGACCGCGTTGAGCACGCCCGTATCGTGCCCGGCATGCGGCGCCGGCGCCGCGTTCGCCCGGGTCAGCCGGCCGACCAGCGGCAGCGCGGCCAGCGTCATGAGCGCCATCGCCCACATGGCGCCCATCCAGCCGACCGCCTGGATCAGCTTCTGCAGGATCGGCGCAAAGACGAACTGGCCAAAGGAGCCGCCCGCGTTGATGACGCCGGAGGCCGAACCGCGCGCCTCCAGCGGCAGGCGCTGGGCCGCTGCGCCGATCAGCACCGAGAAGCTGCCGGCCCCCGAGCCGATGGCCGAGAGCAGGCCGAGCGAGACGATCAGCCCGAAACCCGAATCCATGAACGGCGTGATCGCGCTGCCCAGCGCCATGATCACGATACCGCCGACGAGCACCGTGCGCGGGCCGAAACGGTCGGCGACGGCGCCGGCCACCGGCTGGATCGCGCCCCAGGTGAATTGCCCGATGGCCAGCGCCAGGCTGATGGTGGCGATGCCCAGCCCGGTCGTCGCATCGAGCGGAGCGATGAACAGCCCCAGCGACTGGCGTGCGCCCATGGTGACCATCAGGATGCCGGCGGCGGCGAGGGTCGTCACCAGGATGTCGGGCCGGCTCAGAGATCGCAACATGTTGGGTTTTCCCAATCGGTGGCTCGTCGTTGAAAATGTTTGCCGGGGAAGCACCGATCCATTGCCGATTCGTCATTCCGGCGCAGGCCGGAATCCAGGAAATTCAACGAAACGGATCCCGGCTCCCGCCGGGGTGACCAGTACTTCAACTTTCGGCAACTATAGTTGGCAAGATCGTTGGCAAAAAGCCCATAATTGGCATCATACCGTCAACGGATCATTGACACATGGTATGGCTCGGTAGCTGGGACAGTTTCGTCAAGGTCGTCGAGAGCGGCAGTATGGCCGCCGCCGCCCGGCGGCTGGACTGCACGCGGGCGCAGGTCAGCAAGCAGGTCGCCGAACTCGAGCGGGCGTTCGGGGTGCGCCTCTTCGAGCGCTCGACGCGCAGGCTCAGCCTGACACCGTCCGGCGAGGTCTTCCATCAACACGCGCTGCGGGCGCTGGAAGCGGTTCAGGGCGCGGAGGTCGCCGTCAGGAACCTCGGCGATGTGGCGCGCGGCATTCTGCGGATCAGCGCCTCGATCACTTTCGGGCGCATGTACATCGCCCCCCTGCTGCCGCAGGTCGTCGCCAAGCATCCCGAACTGCGCTGCGAACTGGTCCTGACCGACGCGCTGGTCGATCTCGTCGACGACAACATCAACCTCGCCCTGCGCCTGACGCGAACGCCGCCGCAGGACGCCGTGGCTCGCAAGCTGGTGCTGATGAAGCGCGTCATCTGCGGCACGCCCGCCTATTTTGCCGCGCACGGCGAACCAAGAACGCCCTACGATCTGGCCCACCACCCATGTTTCAGCTACATGCTGCCGGAAGACGGCCGCAGCTGGCGGCTGGTCGACCGCGCGGGGGACGAGATCAGCATCCCGGTCGCCAGCAAGTTCGACTTCAACAACGTCGATTGCATCCTCGACGCCGTGCTCGCCGGCCACGGCCTGGCGATCCTGCCGACCTACCTGTGCGGCGCGGAGCTGGCGCGCGGCCGCCTCAGGAGCGTCCTCGGCGACTGGGCGCCGGTCAGCGGCCTCGGCCGCCACCTGTACGCCTGCTACACGCCCAACCGGGTCCGCGTGCCCAAGGTGCGGGTCTTCCTTGCCGAACTGGAAGCGACCTTCCACCCCGCACCACCCTGGGAAGAGGCGTGAGCCGGCGCCGGAAGTTCGCAGCGAACCCGGCGCGCCGCGCACCGCCGATGCAGCGCCGCCTGCCCGCCCGAAGGCGGCAATTGCCGACGCCGGGAGCGGGCGCTGCGCCGCTCAGCGTGTATTGAGCGCCGGCGACGGGAGAGCCTCGCGGGCCGCCGGCCGCGGCGTCCCGCCCTCGGCTTCCGGCTGCGGCATCCTGCGGTGGAGCCGGGCGGCCGGACGCTCGACCAGGCGATAAAAGAGCTCGGCCACCAGCAGACTCAGGCCAAATGCGGTGAGCAGGCCGGCGACGCCCGCCTCGGCAGAGACCCAGTCGAAACGCGCCCACAACGCGCCGACCAGCACCAGCACGGGAAAATGCACCAGAAAGAGGCTGAACGAGATCCTGCCCAGCCAGGAAAGCAGGCGCACCTGCGGCCAGCGTCCGCCCAGGCCGCGCCGTTCGACGGCGAAGAGCACCACTCCGACCACCAGCGCGCTGACCAGGCGCCAGCGCCATTCGAAGGTCATCGCGCCGACGAAGAGCAGCGCACAGAGCCAGAATTCGAGCCTGCGGGCCTCGCCGCGCACGCTGCGGTGGATGACGACCCCCATGAAGAAATAGGGGAAGAAGTACAGCCACCAGCTATCCCAGGCTTCGTCGAGATTGAAATGGAACAGCGAAAAGGCGAGCAACGGCCAGCCCAGCAGGCCGACGAAGTCGACCTTGCCCTGCCCGACCGTGTCCCGCAGCCAGAGGCTGGCGGCATACACGAGGCCGAGCTGGAAATTGATGCAGACGAACCACAGGCCCGCCGACAGTTGTTCATAGCCGAGGATGCCCTGGAGGAAAAACAGATGCGCAAGCAGCTGCGGCAGCGTCGGCGGCTCGCCGACGACCTGCCCGGGCAGCCAGTCGCGCGCCACGACGTAGATCGGCAGGATCATGGCGATGGCGCCCAGATAGGGCACCCCGAGCCGGCAGTAGCGTTGCACGACGAACGACCTGATCCGCCGCAGGTTCCAGCAGCGGGCGCTCATGCTGCGGGCCATGACGTACCCGCCCACCACGAAAAACACCTGGGTCGTCCTCGCGTGCTGCGCCAGCCAGTCGAGGACGTCGCCCATCAGCGGCGCCGCCCACTCGCGCAACGGCGGGTAGATGGCGAAGTGGTGCCAGACGATGATCGTCGCCGCAATCGCGCGCAGGGCGATGACGAACTGCAACGGATGATTGCCGCTTGGCAGGCGATGAGGAACGGGTTGGCAAATCACTGTGTTCTGGGATCTCGCTTGTGCTTTTTTGTCGCCGAGCCTGGACGCCGGTCTCGTTCGACGCCCCGCCATGACCCGGCCCCGGGTCGTCGGGGACTTGACCAACGACGCCGGAAGCGGCTGCGGCGCGGCGATTCCTGGCGAACGAGGTAAGCTGAAATGTCTAATCGGGTTGTATTCTACCGCAGCGCACCAATTTTGGCCATCGGGGATTCCCGACGAGGAATTTCATCCCCTGCGCGGGCGACACGAAAAATTTTTGACGGCGCATCGGGCGCCCTGCGCCTTTCCGGCTGCAGCGCGCCGGATCAACAGGATATTCAGCAGTGGATTCGCATTCGCGAGCCGCACCGGCCACCCATGCTCAGAACGGCGCCGGACTCTCCACCCGGAGTGCTGTCGCGGTCGACGGGTGGCGGAAGGCCAAAACCGTGGCATGCAGCAGCAGGCGGGTCGCACGCGCGAAGACCTCCGGCGGCGCGTAGAACTCATCGCCAAGGATGGGGTAGCCGATGGCCTGCAGGTGCACGCGCAACTGATGCGAGCGCCCGGTTTCCGGAAAGAGGTCGACCCGCGTCGCATCCAGCCACGGCTCATGGCCCACCACGCGCAGCCGCGTGCGCGAAGGCTTGCCGATGGCGTGGTCCACCATCTGAAGCGGGCGGTTGGGCCAGTCGGCGATCAGCGGCAGGTCGATCACCTGCTCGCTCGCCTCCATGCGTCCGGCGACCAGCGCCACGTAGCGCTTTTCCACCCCGCGCGTCGCGAACAGCCGGTTGAGGGCGCGGTGCATCTCCGGCCCACGCGCCAGCACCAGCAGACCCGAGGTGCCGAGGTCGAGCCGATGCACCGGCAGCGCCTCCGGATAGCGGGCCTGGACGCGGGCGCTCAGGCAATCCTGCTTGTCCGGCCCCCGCCCCGGCACCGACAACAGCCCGGCCGGCTTGTCGACGACGAGCAAGTCATCATCGAGGTAGCGGATGTCGAGACCTGCGTCGGGCGGGGGTTGGTAGGTTGGCGAATGATCGCTCATCGGGCCAAGGAATTGAGTTGGCACCAGACTGGCAGCTTGGGTGGCTGAAGGGTACCCTACGTTCAGAAGGGTTGTGGCCAAACTGTGGCAAGCGTCCGACCACAATCTAAGCTAGTACAAATCCACGGCTACCGATCCACTTCTGCCGGTTACGCCGTCAGAGATTCAACGGCAGCCAGCGGTTCCAAGTCGATGACTATCTGACCAACAGGTTGTCCCGATGCCACTTAAAGGCACTGGGATGAACCTGCAAAGCAGGGGTCTTGGCCTCTCGAACGGGATGACCGTGAAACCGGTTTAGGTTTAAATTCTGCGGAATCGAAGAAACCGAACCGGGCACAAACACATTTCGGTCGTCACCGATACCAAACAGGCCTTTATCAAATGCCCAGTGGTGACGCTTACACAGGGCAAGTCCATTACGTGCATCATCCACGCCCATCAGCGAGCGAGGAACAATGTGCGCAGCATCAACCTCAATCAATCCGGAAGGCGTCCTGAGAGCCTCATCGCAAATCGCACAGAGTTCCTCGTACTGCTCCAAGACAGTCGAGCGGAAAATGATCGAACGTGCCACCCGCCTAACGGTGGATGAAGCAGTCCCTGCGGAAGGGTCAATCAGCGTAAATGGCGCCGCTTCAAGAGCCGCTTCCTCTGCGAGAGCAGAATCAAGATCTGCATCTGAGACCGGTGGCGCAGTTGTAGCAAGAACCCCCCAGTTCCGGCCCGCCACGAGAGCCGCAACAGTAGCAAACTCCGGTGAAGCCTGCCTGATGAGGGTAAGTTTGTAATAGTCCAGACGATCAATGCTCCGTTGGATGATCAATACATCACCACCAGCGGCTGCATTGCGTAGGGGGCCGAGTTGATCGGTAAGCCTTGATTCAGGCCGTCTCGTGCCACCCCATGTTTGGAATTGATACCGAGCATTCACGTTGCCCTTATATACATTCTCGACGAATAGCTGGGCCTCGATGCGATGATCAACAGTTGGGCTTGTAGCGGATACAGGCCCAGACAGGCCCGGAAAGAACGGGCGCAGGGGTATCGGGATCACTACTCCTGCTTGGTTACCGGATGCCGCTCCGGTGTCGTTGTTGGCTAGCACCTTGAAAAACGGGAAGTCCCATTCAGAAGATGGCTCAAGACATCGCAGTGCCATTGATGAAAACCCTTAAGGTTGGTTTTGACTGCCAGAGATGGTCAGTGTAGTCGAGTCTCCACATCTTATCCATGTTGAAAGCATTTCCGAGAAGTCATTTCTTGTCTTTCGCTTCAGGGCACACTCCCAAACTACGGCAACTCGCCATCCACCCTCGATCAGGGCTTCGTTGGCCAGCCGGTCCCTCTGGCGGTTCGAATTGATCTTTTCAATCCAAAACTCGCGTCGGGTTTCCGGCAACTTGAAGAGGTGGCAATCATGTCCATGCCAGAAACAGCCCTGCACTTGGACAATTGTGCGGAACTTGGGAAGAACTATATCGGGGGTTCCCGGCAAAGAACGGTCATGTAACCGATAACGGAAACCCAAGCTGTGGAGCAGCCTGCGAACACACAACTCGGGACTAGTATCACGCCCCCGAATCCCGGACATCATGCGACTCCGGGTTGCTTGATCCACAATATCCATGGCACCGGCCGCTATCGAGCGACTTTGAGAAACTTTGGTTAAGCCGTTGCGTACCGTAGCGGCAGTTCTGGCTCTAGGCGCTCGGCTTTCAAGAAGGGCTCCATCAGCCCCGCAACATGGGAAACAACATCGACAACAACCGAGTTTCCGAATTGTTTGTAAGCCCGGGTATCAGAGACTGGAATCCGGAATGAATCCGGGAAACCCATCAAACGGGCGCATTCGCGAGGGGTCAGGCGCCTAGGGTTGTGGCCTTCCCCCTGCGAAACAAGGATTTCGGAGCCGTCCTTGTAGTACCGCGCCGAGAGGGTTCTTGCGACGCTATCCAGCGTTACCAGACCGAACCCGAAGCCATTGCCTTTCGCCCGGTGCTTCTCGGCATAACCCTGCAAGTAAGCCCATAGCTTGTCGGTGAGGGTGTAACGCGCGTCCACCTTCTGATTGGCATGGTCAAAGTAACGATTGCCATCCCAAGGAAGTACCGGCTCGCTGCCATCCACCCTATGAAGCACATCCTTCAACTTGCGCACACCCTTTTTCGGTAACGGCAGCGCGTCCCAATCGAAACCCACGCTGTCCTCCTTCCGGAACCCGATGATGAGGATTCGCTCCCGGTGTTGCGGCACAAAGTGGGCACCGTCAACGACCCGCGGATGGATGTCGTACCCCAAGTCATCGAGCGAACGCTTGATAACGTCAAAGGTGCGCCCCTTGTCGTGAGACATCAGGTTCTTCACGTTCTCAAGAAGGAATGCACGCGGCCTCTTGGCTTCGATGATCCGGCAGATGTCAAAAAACAGCGTACCCTGGGTTTCACACGCGAAGCCGTGTGCTCGGCCCAACGCATTCTTCTTGGAAACGCCTGCAATGGAAAAGGGCTGACAGGGAAATCCAGCCAGCAGCAGATCGTGCTCAGGGATCTCTTCGGCCGCCACCTTCGTGATGTCCCCGTTGATGGTGTGACCGTTCGGATAGTTCTCCACGTAGGTCTTCTGCGCGTAGGTATCCCATTCGCTGGTGAATACGCAACGCCCGCCAGTGTTTTCGAATGCCATGCGAATCCCGCCGATCCCGGCAAACAGATCGATAAACGTATACGGCGCATCGCCATCCAACGGGAGCTCCAGAGGAAGCAGTCGTTGCAAGCCGAAAACGTAGCTCCGCGGCAGCGACTGGTTGGCGATCCAATGGCGGACAGTTCGTGCCGTGACCCCCAAATGCTCCGCCACGTCGACTTGCGAATGATGCTGCAACGCCCGCGCCAAGTAGTGGGTGGCAAGGTCAGTGTCGGGGCCAGTATGCAGAACAGTAGCCATGGAAAAACTCCGCTGGGAATAAAAGCGGAAATTACGCCTCTTTTGTTCCCAGCGCAAGCGTAACTGACCAAAGATTGAGCGAGTGCGGTCGACCCCGAAAAACAGCCAATTTTCAGGCCGCGACCTCCAGCGACATCGCCGCCAGCGGCCCGTCCCGCGGGAAGCGCTCGGCGAAGGCGGGGTCGGCAGGCGGGTTGCTGCCGTCGGCCAGGGTCAGGACGGCGTCGAGGTGGCGCTCGGAGGCCGGCGGCGGACCGTAGGCAAGGGGCGCGTTCGCCGGGGCGACGGCATTCAAGACCTTGGGGTCAGGCATCGGGCAATGATACATTCTCCGTTCAAGCGCCGAATCGATCGCTGGCGCGATGCCGTGCGGCGCGCGCCGCCGGCCACATCCGAACAAGAATCCCTGGAGAAAGACATGTCGCATCCCCTGCTCGAAAAGCACCGCGCCACGCTCGAAGGCGCGCTGCACGCCATCGCCACCCGCGGTTACTGGTCGGCCTATGACGAAATGCCCAGCCCCAGGGCCTACGGCGAAACCGCCCCCGAGGACGGCAAGCTGGCCTTCGAGGGTCACCTTGGCCGGGAGTTCGCGCTCGGCCAGCCCGGCCAGACCGGCTGGCAGGGCGGCGAGGAATCGCCCTACGGCATCGCGATCGGCACCACCTACCCGGTGTGCGACAGTGAAGCGCTGATCGCCGCCGGCGAGAAGGCGATGTCCGGCTGGC
>JAFLDQ010000046.1 GCA_017302355.1 Dechloromonas sp. | reverse complement strand
GAGCTTGTTGTTCGGGGTGACGCTGTCGATGTACTGGACGATGACCCGCGAATCGAAAAGCGGGGTGTCGTCGTCGAGGATGAGGACCGGAATCTTGCCGAGCGGATTGAGGTTCGGGACGCCGCTGCCTTCCAGCCACGGCGAGTCGATCAGGAAATCGTATTCGATCTTCTTCTCCGCCAGGACGATGCGCGCCTTGCGCACGTACGGGCTGGTATGGGTACCGATCAGGTTCATCGCATCCTCTGACGTTTGGAAGATGCCAGTATAGCGTAGCGTCTGGCGCGGTGCTGCGTCGGGCGGGTAAAATTGCGGGCTTACCGAAGAGGATGTCTTGATGACCTGCGAACCCCTGACCGCCCTGTCCCCGCTCGATGGCCGCTACGCCGGCAAGGTCGACGCCCTGCGCGAGCATTTTTCCGAATTCGGCCTGATCCGCGCCCGCCTGAAGGTCGAGATCGAATGGCTGAAGGCGCTCGCCGCCGAGCCGCATTTCAGCGAAATCGCCCCTTTTTCGCCGTCGACCGTAGCCGAGCTCGATGCGCTGGTCGGCAATTTCAGCGTCGAGCAGGCGGCCGAGGTCAAGGCCGAGGAAGCCGTCACCAACCACGACGTCAAGGCGCTCGAATACTGGATCAAGAAGAACACCAGGGGCAACGCCGAGGTCGTCAAGGTCAGCGAATTCATCCACTTCGCCTGCACCTCCGAGGACATCAACAACCTGTCGCACGCGCTGATGTGCCAGGGCGCCCGCGAACAGGCCATGCTGCCGGCGCTCGACAAGGTCATCGCCAGGCTGGTCGAACTGGCGCACGCCAACGCCGACATCCCGATGATGAGCCGCACGCACGGCCAGCCGGCGACGCCGTCGACGATGGGCAAGGAAATGGCCAACGTCGCCTGGCGCCTGCGGCGCGCCCGCGCCCGCATCGCCGGCGTCGAACTGCTCGGCAAGATCAACGGCGCGGTCGGCAACTACAACGCCCACCTCGCCGCCTACCCCGGCTACGACTGGGAAGGCTTCGCCAGGCGCTTCGTCGAGTCGCTCGGCCTGACCTTCAACCCCTACACCATCCAGATCGAGCCGCACGACGGCCTGGCCGAGCTGTTCGACGCCTTCGCCCGCGCCAACAGCATCCTGATCGACCTCGACCGCGACGTCTGGGGCTACATCTCGCTCGGCTTCTTCAAGCAAAAGGTCAAGGCCGGCGAAATCGGCTCGTCGACCATGCCGCACAAGGTCAATCCGATCGACTTCGAAAACTCCGAAGGCAACCTCGGCCTGGCCAACGCCGTCCTGAAGCACCTCGCCGAGAAACTGCCGATCTCGCGCTGGCAGCGCGATCTGACCGACTCGACCGTGCTGCGCAACATGGGAGTCGGCCTCGGCTACACGCTGCTCGCCTACGATTCGCTGCTGAAGGGTCTGGGCAAGCTGGAAATCAACGCCGACCTGATGCAGGCCGACCTCGACGCCAACTGGGAACTGCTCGCCGAGCCGATCCAGACGGTGATGCGCCGCTACGCCGTGCCCAATGCCTACGAAAAGCTCAAGGAGCTGACCCGCGGCACCCGCGTTTCGCGCGAAGGGATGCAGGCCTTCGTCGCCACGCTGGAAATTCCCGAGGCCGCCAGGGCCGAACTGCTCAGGCTGACGCCGTGGGATTACACCGGCAAGGCAGCCGAGCTGGCCAAACGCATTTGAGGAATCCTGTTCATGTCATTTGCTGAAAACCTGAAGAAACTGCCCGGCATTTCCCATCTGGCCGCGGTCAACCTGCTCGACAAGGACGATTCCATCGTCGCCTCGATCGAGAACAAGCCGGGCAGCCAGGGTTCGCTGGCGGTCTACAACCACCTGGCGCAGACGTACGGATCGATCAACCGCGAGGCTGCCCGCAAAGGTCTGGAAATCTTCGCCGAGCACACCGAGGACGCCCGGATCAACGCCGGCAGGCACCCCAATATCGACCGTCTCATCGCCATCGAGCAGGGCGGGCCGGGGCTGCGTGTCAAGCATGTTTTCGCGGTATGACCCGGGCGCGGCGCCGGCAGCGCTATAATCGTTCGTGAATTCGAGCGGCGCAGGCCTGGCATGCGACCGGTCACCCGGAATTTGCTCAACCACCATGGAGAATACACGATGAAATCCAGACTTCTGCCCGCACTGGTCGCGCTCACCCTGGCCGGTACGGCGGCGGCGCAGGTCAAGCCGGAAGACGCCATCAAGTGGCGTCAGTCCGGTTATGGCTTCATGGCCTGGAACATGGCCCGCATCAAGATGAACGTCGAAGGCGCTTACAACAAGGAAGAGGTCATCAAGGCCGCCACTGCCATTCAGGCCATCGCCAATTCGGGAATGGGCGCCCTCTACCTGCCCGGCACCGACAAGGGCACCGGCTGGGAAAAGACCCGGGTCAAGCCCGAGTTCTTCACCAACCGGGATGCCGTGAACAAGGTCGCACTGGCGTTCATCAAGGAAGCCAACGAAATGGCCAAGGTTGCCGCAGCCGGCGACGCGGCGGCCACCAAGGAACAGTTGGGCAAGCTGAGCGCCACCTGCAAGGGCTGCCACGACGATTTCAAGATCAAGGACTGACCGGTTGGTCCTGGACTGACCCGCAGGCGCCTCCGGGCGCCTGTTCCATTGGACGGCCGAGGAGCGCCATGAACCGAGAAAAATTCCGCCTGTGGGATCTGCCGACCCGCCTCTTTCACTGGACGCTCGTCGTCGCCGTCGTCGCGGCCATCGTCAGCGGCCAGCTCGGCGGCAACCTGATCGACTGGCATGGCCGAATCGGCCTCTTCATCGTCGGGCTGCTCGCCTTTCGCCTGGTCTGGGGCGTGGCCGGTTCGACCTACGCGCGATTTCCGCAATTCCTGCCGACGCCGGGAAAGATCGCCGCCTACCTGCGTGGCGAATGGCATGGCGAGGGCCACAACCCGCTGGGAGCGCTCTCGGTTTTCGCCCTTCTCGCGCTGTTGACCGCGCAAGCCGGCAGCGGCCTGTTCGCCAATGACGACATCACCTTCGCCGGCCCGCTGTTCGATCTGGCCGGCAAGAACCTGAGCAACCGCCTGACCGGGATCCACTATCTGGTTTCCAACGCGATCTATGCGCTGGTCGCGCTGCACGTCGCCGCGATCGCCTTTTACGGGCACGTCAGGAAGCAGAATCTGGTCAGGCCGATGCTGACCGGCTGGAAGGACGGCGCGGGCAGATCGGCTACCGGCGGCGGCGCGCTGGCGCTGATCGTGTCCCTGGCATTGGCCGGCGCCGCCGTCTACGGCGCCAGCGGCGCCTGGTTGCCGGCGCCGCCGCCCCCGCCACCCGCCGCCGCGACGCCGGACTGGTGAGACAGCCCCGCCGGCCGGGTCGGCGCGCTGCGCATCAGGCAGCGCGCCCGGTCGGCAATCAGCGGCCCCTGGCCGGAAAGACCCGCTGCCGGTAGTTGATCGACAGGGCGCTGACCAGCGGATTCTTCGTCAGTTGCCGGCAGATCTCGCGTTCGGCCCGGCTGACGGCCGGCGCATCCTCCAGCGTCTCGCGCGGCAGGTAGACCTCGGCCTCGATGCGGTCGTCGAGGTAGTGCAGGATGATGCGCTGGGGTTCGGGCATGCCGGCGAGCAGGGGCGCGAGGGCCGTCGTCAGCTCTTCGCGGGCCGGCATGCCCTGGCTCTTGATGTCGTGTTCCGGATCGTCCTCGACGTCGACGTGAACGAGGACGTCGGCGACCGACTCGTGGCTGTCGAGCACCCGCTTGCGGGTCAGCTCGGCGATATGGTGACCTTCGGAAACGCTGATCCGCGGGTCCACGCAGACATGGGCATCGACGAGCGAGCGGTGCGCCATGCGGCGGGTGCGCAGCTCGTGCAGGCTGGCGACCCCGGGGGTATCGACGATGACCTGGCGGATGCTGTCGACTTCCTCGATCGACAGCCCGGTGTCGATCAGTTCCTGGACCGCCTCCCAAGCGAAAACCGCGCCCATGCGCACGATCATGAAGCCGACGATCACGGCGGCGACCGAGTCGGCGAAGTTGTAACCCATCATGTTGCCGACGATCCCCACCGCAACCACCAGCGACGAGGCGGCGTCGGAGCGCGCATGCCAGGCGTTGGCGATGAGCATCGGCGAGCGCAGCCGTTCGCCGACATGCAGCATGTAGCGGAACAGTCCTTCCTTGGCGAGCAGCGCGAGGCCCGCCGTCCACAGCGCCAGCGGCGCCACCGGCGGCAGGTTGTCGAGATCCTGCAGCTTGATCCCGGCGCTCCAGATGATGCCGGCGCCGGTCACCGCCAGGATCGCCCCGAGGGCGAACGAGGCCGCGGTCTCGATCCGCGCGTGGCCGTAGGGATGGCGCTCGTCGGCCGGATCCTTGCTGTGATGGGCGGCAAAGAGCACCAGGAAGTCGCAGACGAGGTCGGAAAGCGAATGCAGGCCGTCGGCGATCAGGCCCTGGGAGTGGGCGACGATGCCGGCGACGACCTGGGCGGCGGTCAGAAAGATGTTGACCACCACGCTGATCCATGTGACCCGCTGGGTCATTCCGTGCCGGGCGGGGTCGTCGAAGGATATCTCGGGAGAATCGGTACGAGTGCTCATGGCCGGGCGATCCTTTGAAAACTGTTGACAGTCGCAGGAAAAACTTGCAGGAAAAGCGAACACTCCAGTATCCTGCAAACCAACGACATTGTCAAAGGAAACCGTCGGCGACGGTCCTTGAGAACCGTCCGTGAAGGCATTGTGCGCGCCGCCGCACACGGGTCCAGCCTCGGCAGGAGGGCCGCGGCGGGCGGCAAGCGTGGTTTCGCTTCAGACCGCATGTCATGGCCGCGGGAGCGGCAGTACGTTGTAACACCGGCCGCTGCCGTGGCCGGCTTTTTCGATCGTTCCAGTCAATTACCGCCAAGGAGACTTACCATGAAATGTACGTTAGCGCCACCCGCCTCTTCGCTTCTTCCCGCTGTCGCGTTCTGCGTGACGCTGGGTTTCAGCGCCGCGGCGATCGGCGCCTCGCCGGTCATCAAGGTCGACGGCTCGAGCACCGTCTATCCGATTACCGAATTGGCCGCCCAGGAATTCCAGACCGCGAAGATGCATGAGGTCCACGTCAATGTCGGCGTTTCGGGGACTGCCGCCGGGTTCACGAAGTTCTGCGCCGGCGAGACCGACATCACCAATGCCTCGCGGCCGATCCTGAAGAAGGAAATCGACGAGTGCGCCAAGGCCGGCGTCCGCTTCTACGAGATGCCCCTTGCCTACGATGCATTGACGGTCGTGGTCAATCCGCAGAACGACTTCGTCACCAGCATGAGCGTGGCCGAACTGAAGAAGCTTTGGGAGCCGAAGGCGCAGGGCAAGATCAATACGTGGAAGGACATCAACCCCGCATGGCCCGCGCGGAAGATCAATCTCTATGCGCCGGGAGCCAATTCGGGTACTTTCGAGTCCTTCACCGAGGTGGTTGTCGGCGCCTCCAAGTCCAGCCGCAGCGACGTCAGCAGAACGGAAGACCATGGCGTTCTGGCCCAGCGCATCGCCGATGACAAGGACGGCATCGGCTATCTGAGCCTCGACTACTACGTCGAGAACCAGAAGAAGCTGAAGGCGGTGGCGATCAATGACGGCAAGGGAGCCGTATTGCCGACCGCCGAGCACATTCGCGACGGAAGCTATCAGCCGCTGTCGCGTCCGGTCTTCATCTATATCAACGAGAAGTCGCTCGAGAAGCCCGTGGTCAAGGAATATGTCGAGTACTTCATGAAGAACGGCCCGCGTCTCGTGCAGGAGGCGAATTACCTGCCGCTGCCGGCCAAGGCGTACACCAGCAATCTCGACCGGATGAACGCGAAGAAGGTGGGCACGGTGCATGGCGGCGAGAACAAGGCGCGCCCGCGCACCGGCGAAATGATGAAACTCCTCGACACCTTGACGTTCTGAGGCTCGCCCTGCCGCTCGGAAGCGGCGGGAGCCTCGCAACACAGAAAAGCCACCGGAAATCGGTGGCTTTTTGCCGTCGACCGCAGCAATCGCCTCGCCAGCCCGCCCGCTCTTCATCGTGCGCCATGCCGCGGCGATGCGTTGCCGCCGCCGGTATTCGGGCCGCGGTCATTGGCAGGTTCATGCCGCCGGCGGATCTTTCCGTCGAACATTTCCGGCGCGGCCGGCAGGGTCAGCGATGCGCGAAGCCCGCCCAGTCCTGATCTGGCCAACCCCAGATCGCCACCGTACATTCGCGCCAGGTCGGCGGTGATGGCCAGACCCAGCCCGCTGCCAGGCGCCTGTTGGTCGATACGAACACCGCGTCCGAGTGCGCGATCGCGTTCGCTCTCGGCGATGCCCTGGCCATCGTCATCGATGCTGACCAGCAACCCGCCGGCTGCCGCGCCGACCTCGATCTCGATCCGCGATCTGGCCCATTTGGCGGCGTTGTCGATCAGATTCCCCAGCATCTCCTGCAAATCCTGTTCTTCGCCACGAAATGCCGGATCGCCTTCGCCAGGAAGCACGACGAATTCGAGTTGACGCTCGGCATGCACACGCCGCATGACCCGCACCAGTCCCTCGATGACCGGCGGAACGGCGGTGCGCATGCCCGGAACCTGTACCGATGCGGCCGCCTGGGCCCGGCTCAGGTGGTAATCGACCTGCTTGCGTACGACATCCATTTGCGAGACGACCAGCCGGGCCAGTTCGTCATCCCGCTTCCCGGATGCGCTGGCGGCATTGGCGAGGACGCTCAGCGGCGTCTTGAGCGCATGGGCAAGGTTGCCGGCCTGCACTCTGGCGCGCTCGACCACCTCGGCGTTTTGCGCCAGCGCCGAGTTGAAGTCATTCACCAGCGGCAGGATCTCGTTCGGGAAGGCGCCTTCCATCTGTCGCGCATCGCCATTCCGGACACGCCCGAGGGCATCCTGCATGCTGCGCAGCGGGGCCAGCCCGACGAAAACCTGCATCAGGGCGGCGAGCGCCAATCCCGCTCCCAGAACGCCCAGCGCCAGCCAGAGATGGCCCTTGAACTCCGCGACCGGTTCGGTCATCAGGCTTTCGTTGGCCGCAACGATCAACCTCAGGGAATGCGTGTCGATGGTGACGGTGCGCTCCACCACCCTCAGGGCGACGCCATTCGGCCCGGCGATACGATGCCGATGGATCTCGCCATCCGCCGGAGCATCGGCCGGTACGGCCAGCGTTTCATCCCATAGCGAGCGGGAACGCAACATGGCACCGGCGGGATGCTCGCCCTCGGCGGCGATCCGCTCGATCTGCCAGTACAGACCGGACAGCGGTCTGTTGAGGCGCGGGTCGCTCGGCGGCAAGCGGATCGCCGCCTGGTTCCGCTCATCCAGGATCAGTTGGGCCGTCAGCTGATCCAGATGATTCTTCAGTTCCGTATCGAACCGGGCCTCGACGTGCCGATGAAAGAGTTGGCCAAGCCCCCAGCCGGCGACCAGAATCGCAATGACGATCCAGACCAGCGTCCCCGCCAGCAGACGCATGCGCAGGGAGTTGCGCAGGAGGGCAGGGTTCATGGCGCCTGGTTGAGCCGGTAGCCCAGTCCGCGCACGGTTTCGATCATCCCCGGCGGCAGTTTCTTGCGCAGGCGGGCGATGAAAACCTCGACCGTATTCGAGTCGCGATCGAAATCCTGGGCGTAGATATGTTCGGTCAGTTCCGCGCGGGAGATGGTCTCGCCCGGATGATGCATCAGGTAGGCGAGCACCCGGTATTCATGGCTGGTCAGCGTCAGGGCGGTTCCCTCCACACTGGCGCGGCTGCTGCGGGTATCGAGCGTCAGTGGACCACAGACCAGTTCGCTGCTGGCATGACCGCCGGCACGGCGTATCAGGGCGCGGAGCCGCGCCAGCAGCTCTTCCATGTGAAAGGGCTTGGTCAGGTAGTCGTCGGCGCCGGCGTCGATGCCGGCGACTTTCTCCCGCCAAGTATCGCGGGCCGTCAGGATCAGCACCGGCAAGGTGCGGCCTGCCGCGCGCCATTTCCGGAGTACCGTGACGCCATCCATCTGCGGCAGGCCGATGTCGAGCACGGCGGCGTCGTAGGGTTCGCTTTCCCCCAGGAAGTGGCCGTCGATCCCGTTGTGCGCCACATCGACGACATAGCCGGCCGACTGGATGCCTTCGGCAAGCTGCGCGGCCAGAGCCGGCTCGTCTTCGACAACCAGAATACGCATCAGCGGGGCTCTCCCTGGCGCTGCGGCTTGCCCGGCTTTTCCTTGAAACCGACGATGGTCCCGTCGCGAGCGAGGATCTTCAACTTCATCAATGCCCCTCCCTTGCGCAACAGCTTGACTTCATAAACCCACTCGCCCTTTTCGCGCTCGAGCTCGACCTCCATGACCTGGCCGGGATAGTCGCGCTCGACCCGTTCGAGGATCGCCCGCAGGGGCAGAATGTCACCCGCCTCGACGGCTTGACGGGCACGGTCATGGTCGGCGTCGTCCGATGCGAAAGCGGGTCCCGCACCCAGCATCGCCAGGGTCACCAGGATGACATGGGCAGCCAGGGCGGGACGCCATTGGGCGGCGATTCTCGACGGCATCTTCAACTCCGCAGTTTTCCTGCCTGATCTTTTAGCGCCCCGCATCTGAACGCAGGCTGAACGGGCGATTCAGCATTCATTCAGACGTGGTGGCGCAATGTGCGTTCCACAGTCCGCCAACCGCCAGGAGAAACGCATGAAGAACATGTTGGTCGTCACCCCGGGAATGGTCGCCATGATACTCGGCGCCGCCGCCCTCGCCGGCCCGCGCGAGGACCTGCTGGCCCAGTATGCCGCAGCCGCCAAGACAACGGGTTTTTCGGCTGCGCGCGGTCAGGTCCTGCATACGCAGAACTTTTCCGGCGGCAAGCCGGATACGCCGTCGTGCACCACCTGCCACGGCAAGGATACCCGCGGCGCCGGTCGCGCACCCACCGGCAAGGCGATCGAACCCGTTGCCGTGTCGGTGACGCCAACCCGTTATACCGATCCCGCCAAGGTGGAAAAGTGGTTCAAGCGCAATTGCATCGAAGTAATGGGGCGCGAATGCACCCCGCAGGAGAAAGGTGACTGGCTCGCCTTCGTGATTGGTCAGTAATTCGAACTGAAGGAGGCTGCCGTGACCATACCCTATCGCCCGCTTGCCATCGGCCTGGTGACCGTGGCCTTTCTTGCTCTTGTCCTGGCGCGCGCCCAGGCCGGCGACCGCCATTTCTTCGCCCCGGTTGCCGACCCGGTCGTCAAGGAAGAGTGTGGCAGTTGCCATCTGGCCTTTGCCCCGTCGATGCTTCCGGCCAGCTCCTGGAAACGCATGATGGGCGAACTGGACAAGCATTTCGGCGACAACGCCAGCGTCGATGCAGCCACCGCCGAAAGGATCACGCGCTATCTCGTCGCCAATGCCGGCGATACCGCCGGTCAGCGCTACAGCGGCAAACTGCTCAAGGGAGTGAACCCGGGCAGCGCCCCGCAACGCATCACCGAACTGCCCAAATGGGTCAGCGAGCATCGCAAGGTGCCCGACTGGGAGTGGCGTCACAAGGAGGTGCGCAGCAAGGCGAACTGCGCCGCCTGCCACACGGCGGCAGAGCAAGGCTATTACGAAGACTGACCCTTTCCGACACCCACCAGAACAGGAGGATTTCACCATGCGTAGAGTAATCATCGCTTCACTGCTGGCCACCGCTGGCTTCTTCCCGGCCGCAAGCCATGCCCAGGACATCCGTTCGACGAATGCCGACAGGGCGAAATGGCTGTCGATTCCGGAAGTTCACGCCAGACTGGAAGCCGCCGGCTATCGGAACATCGAGAAGATCGAGCGGGAAAGTGGCAGCTATGAGGTCAAGGCAACCGATCCGGCGGGCCGGCGAATGAAGTTGTATGTCCATCCCCAGACCGGGGCGGTCATCGACCAGCGGCAGCGCGACAGAGACGACAGTGACCATGCAAGGAACGGCCAGCGCAGTTCGGCTGACTGCAACGAGCGGCGCTGCCGTGATGACCTGCCCCAGCAGGGCGCTGCTCGCCCTGCCGCCGGAAAATGATCGATCAGGAGTCCAGACATGAAAATCTTGCTCGGTTCGCTAATCGCCATCGTCTCGCTGGCTTGGGGAATGGATGTGCTTGCCACCGGCGGCGGCAGTGGCGGCAGCCTGCCATGGGTCATTCGCCAGGAAGCGCTCTATTTGAGCGGCCTGCTCTCCTTTGCCCTGATGTCGCTGGCGATGTTATTGTCTACCCGTCCCACTTGGCTTGAAACCCCGCTTGGCGGCATGGATCGAGTCTATCGGACCCATAAGTGGGCAGGCATTCTCGGAGTGAGCTTCGCCGTGGTGCATTGGCTGGTCAAGGAGGTTGTCGGAGATATCCTCAAGGCATGGATTGGTCGCGAAGGACGGGTGCCCAAGGAGACCTTCACCGGCTTTCTCGAAGTGATGCGTGATCTGGCCAAGGACATGGGGGAGTGGGCGTTTTACCTCGTCCTGGCGATGTTGGTCATCACGTTGTGGAAACGCTTTCCCTACAAGACCTGGCGGGTATTGCATCAGGCCATGCCGGTGCTCTATCTGATGCTGGTGCTGCATGCGGCGATGCTCGCACCGACCGATTACTGGACGCAGCCAGCCGGCATCCTCATCGCGCTGCTTGGCGCTGCCGGGATCCATGGCGCCCTGTACTCGTTGGTCGGCCGCATCGGGCGAGTCCGCCAGGCAAGCGGGACGGTGACGGCCATCGAACGGACTGTCCCGGATGTGCTTGCCGTCTCTTGCCAACTCGACAACCACTGGCGCGGTCATCGCCCCGGCCAGTTCGCCTTCATTACCTTCGACGAGAAGGAGGGCGCCCATCCTTTCACGATTGCCAGTGCGGACCGGGGCGATCGAAACATCGCCTTCCAGATCAAGGCCCTGGGTGATTACACGCGCACCCTGGGCAAGCGACTGGAAGTCGGTCATGCCGTCAAGGTCGAGGGACCCTATGGCCGTTTCGATATCGCCCGCCAGGATGCGAGCGCCCGGCAGATCTGGATTGCCGGCGGGATCGGGGTGACTCCGTTCCTGGCATGGCTCGATTCCCTGCAGCAGACGGCGAGTCCGGTTTCCGCGGATCTCCACTACTGTACGCGCGATCGGGCGAATGACCCATTCGTCGCCCGCCTCGAGGCAAGCTGCGCCGCATTGCCCGGAATCCGCCTCCATGTCCATGGCGCCCTGCAGGGAGAGACATTGAGCGCGGCCGATGTCGCCTCGGCACAGACCGGCGCACGCCGGTCCGAAATCTGGTTCTGCGGGCCGCGCGGCCTGGGCGAAAAGCTCAAGCAGGAGCTGCGCAGCCTAGGGAACGGCCAATTCAGCTTCCGCCAGGAAGCGTTCGAGATGCGGTGAGGCCCTCTCCTCATCCATCCCATGTCAGGCACGGTCACTGAACGGGTTGCAGTGATCGCGGTCGCGAATGAATCAACCCGATTTCACCAGGAGTCCACGATGATGAAACGAACGGCAATTGTCCCGGCCTTGGCCGCCGCCCTGACCCTGTCCGCCGGCGTCACGCTTGCGGCGGATCAGCAAGAGACGATCTATGGCAGCCAGATCATGACGCAGCAAGAGCGTAATGAACAACGCGCGAAAATGCGCGCCGCGAAAACCCCCGAGGAAAGGGAGCAGGTTCGCAAGGAGCATCACGAGCGCATGCAGGAACGCGCCAAGGCCCAGGGCGTCACCCTGCCGGACCAGCCGCCCGCCGGCGGCGGAGGCATGGGAACCGGCGGCGGAGGCATGGGACCCGGCGGTGGAGGCATGGGACCCGGGGGTGGAGGCATGGGACCCGGGGGTGGAGGCATGGGCCCCGGGGGCGGAGGCATGGGGCCCGGGGGCGGTCGTGGTCGCTGATGAGCATACAGCCAACAAGCGCTTCGAGAGGGATGAAATCATGAAGGTCATCCCACTTATCCTGTTTGCTTTGTCCGTTTCCTCAGTTCATGCGGCTGCTCCTGTAAGTCAGGAGGAATCCTGCGATCAGATCAGAGCAGAGATTCGGGCGCATACCGGCATTCCAGCCAAACCCAATACGATCCTGCTGGGCAAGGTGGGTGCAAACAAGAAATGCCGTTTCACTTCTGCCGAGGCTTATCGTGCTGCCTGGGGTGACAAGCCCTTGCCCAAGGATGATCGACGTGATCGTCGCTCGAAAGGACGCGAGCACGATGATGATTGAAACGGATGTTGATTATGGGTTCCTTAAGCTGAATGTGACAGAATGACAAAATCATGGTGCCACCGGAAATGACCTCTGCCTCCTTGCTGCTCTGGATCGTCTTGGGGATTACGCTGCAACTTGCGTTGTGGCTGGGTATCAGCTTCTGGCGGCATTGGGGCGAGTATCAGGCTCTTCGTCATCGCTTGCGTCCAGGCGAAGAAGAGCCCGCCCCTCAAGCGCAAGTCATTTCAGGCACGCCGGAGCCGGCATCCCCAGCTGCCTGGAGCGGGTTCAGAAACCTCCGCGTCGATCGCCGGGAAATCGAGGACGCGACGCGGTCGATCTGTTCCTTTTACCTGGTTCCGGAAGACGGGCAGCCGCTTCCTTCATTCAAACCCGGCCAGTTTCTGACCTTTCGGCTGGACGTGCCCAAGGCCGACGGTAGCGGCACCGAGCAGATCATCCGCTGCTACTCCCTGTCGGCTGCACCACAGGCTGATCGCTACCGTGTTTCGATCAAGCGGGTGCCTCCCCCGCCGAGGAGCGACCTTCCCCCGGGTCGCTCCTCGAACTTCTTCCATGACCATATTCCGGTCGGTACGACACTTCAGGTTCGCGCCCCCTCGGGCCACTTTTATCTGGAACCAGGCAGCAGCCCCATCATCCTGATCGCTGGCGGCATCGGCATCACGCCGATGCTCAGCATGCTCAACTGGTGCCAGGCGCATCAGCCCGGGCGCGAGGTCTGGTTCTTCTATGGCGTGCGCAACTGCAAGGAAACCGCATTTGCCGCACATCTGAACGCCATCGCTGCTGCCAACCCCAATATCCACGTGCGCTTCTGCTTCAGCGATCCTCTGCCTGAAGATCAACTGGGCAAGGACTTCCAGCACCATGGACGTGTCGGCGTGGATCTGTTCCGCATGGAATTGCCACTGAAGCCTTATCACTATTACATTTGCGGCCCCACACCGATGATGGAAACCCTGGTGCCGGCACTGGAAGACTGGGGCGTCCCCGATTCGCACATCCACTTCGAAGCCTTCGGACCGGCGTCCATCAAGCGTCGCACACCGGCCGCCGTAGCCGCCGAGAGTACCGTGGCAGCCTCAGCCAATGACATCACGGTGACCTTTGCCAAATCCGGCAAACAGGCCCAGTGGTCGCCGCAGTCGGGCGTTTTGCTGGAATTCGCTGAATCCCAGGGCATCGCCATCGATTCCGGTTGCCGCGCCGGGGGCTGTGGCACCTGCCAGACGACGATCCGCTCCGGAGAAGTTACCTACCGGCAATCGCCGGACTACGATCCCGAACCCGGCACCTGCCTGATGTGTGTCTGCACCCCCAAAACCAACGTGACGCTGGAGGCCTGACATGACCACACCCGGCACCGCTTCGCTCTGGCGCAACCACATCCTGCCGTTCACGCTGCTGGTGACAGTGCTGGGCGTCGCCACTGTCATTGGCGACTACCTGCTGCATCGCTTCAACCTGGTCTGGATCGGTCGCTACCTGGGCATACCCGGTACCTTGCTCATCATCGGCTCGCTGTTCTATTCGCTGCGCAAGCGCAAGACGATTACCTCGGGCAGCATGAAGTCCTGGCTCAGCATGCACGAAATCGGCACCTGGCTCGGATCGCTCATGGTGCTCTTGCATGCCGGCATCCACTTCAATGCCATCCTGCCGTGGCTGGCGACCGTGGCGATGGGGGTCAATGTCATCAGCGGCATGGTGGGAAAGTTGCTGCTTGGCCGTTCCCGCGAGCATGTCCTGGGGCAGCGTGACCACTATCAGTTGCGGGGGATGTCCAGGGAAGATATCGAGCGCGCCGTGTTCTGGGATGCCGTCACTCTGGATGCCATGACGAAGTGGCGCAAAGTGCATATTCCGATCTTCATCGTCTTCGCCGTCCTGGCGCTGGGCCACATCTTCAGCATCTTCCTGTTCTGGGGCTGGTCATGAAGCGCACATTGAAGTGGATCCTAGCCGTCAACCTGATCGTATTGGCCATCCTGGCTTTCGCCTATCCCCACCTGATGGTCGGGCCCGGCAAGCTGATTCCCGGTCATGCCAAGCTGGAGTCTGACTGCTTCGCCTGTCATGCCTCGTTCATCGGTGCCGAATCGCAGCGCTGCGTAACCTGCCACAAGCCGGAAGACATCGGCAAGCTGACGAGTGCCGGCCTGCCGGTCGTGAAGCCGCTGACGTCAACGCCCTTCCACCAAAAACTCGTCAGCTCGGACTGCATCTCCTGCCATAGCGACCATGCCGGGGTGAAGCGCTTCCGGCCGACCGGGAAGTTCAATCATCGCTTGCTGGAAAAGGCGACACGCGAAGAATGCCAGGGCTGCCACAAGTCACCCAAGGACAACCTGCATCAGCAGATCACCGGCAATTGCAGTCAATGCCACAGCCAGGATAAATGGACGCCTGCCACCTTCGATCACGCGAAGTACTTCGAACTGGATCGTGACCATAACGTGAAATGCGCGACCTGCCATGTGCGCAACGACTACAGCGGCTACACCTGCTATGGCTGCCATGAGCACTCGCCCGAAAAGATCCGGCGCGAACACATCGAGGAAGGTATCCGCGACTTCAAGAACTGTGTCGAATGCCACAAGAACGCCAATGAACACGACATCCGCATGCCTGGCAGGGAACGTGAGGAAAAGCGGAAACATGGCAGGAAGCATGATAATGACTGACGGAACTCAGTGGGCGATGCAATCGAATCCTCGTTGTGGGATGCGTATTTCTTCAAATCTCAAAGGGAAACACCATGAAAACTAATTATCGAATCATCCTCTCTGGCATATTCCTCCTGATTACTGCCGGGGCGGGTGGCATGGTTCGCGCGGCAGATCATCAGCACAGCGGCCATGAGGAGCATGGTCAAGCCAAGCTTCAGCTTGATCAGGGCAAGAAGTGGCCGACCGATGCGCCCTTGCGCCAGGCTATGGATACCCTGCGCGCCACCTTCGCCGAGCGCCTTGCGGATATCCACAAGGGCCGGCTGGCTGTCGATCAATACAAGGTACTGGGCGCCAAGGTCGACACCGAGGTCAGCAATATCGTCACGCAATGCAAGCTAGAGCCCAAGGCTGATGCAATGCTACACATCGTCGTCGCTGACTTGCTTGCCGCTGCCGAAGTCATGCAGGGTAAAGCACCGGGCAAACCTGCCGCGGCAGCCCACAAGGCCGTTACCGCCGTCAATGCCTATGGGCGCTACTTCGATCACCCGAAATGGCAGCCGCTGAAGTAAGGCTAGGCGCTCATCGGGCGCGTCAAAACAGATCCTATGTTTATTGATGTCATACCGAACCAAATGACTGGCGGAACTCAAAATACCCCCAGCCTGCAACGCTATGCGTGGATTTCCATTGGCGCAGCGATTGCGACCATCCTGCTCAAGGGGGTGGCGTGGCAGCTGACCGGCTCGGTCGGCCTACTCTCGGACGCGATCGAGTCCTTTGTCAATCTCGCCGGTGCGCTCATGGCGTTATGGATGCTCTGGTTGGCGGAACAGCCCGCTGACGAGGGCCACCCGCACGGTCACGGCAAAGCCGAGTATTTCTCCAGTGGCTTCGAAGGCTTCCTGATCGTCCTGGCAGCCATCAGTATTGGCTACACGGCAATGGGGAGATTCTTTCATCCCCAACCACTTGAGGCAGTTGGCATGGGCTTGGGGGTATCGGTGGCTGCTTCTATCGTAAATCTCCTTGTGGCGCGCTTGCTGTTGAAGGCGGGCCGCGAACACCAATCCATTACGCTGGAAGCCGATGCCCACCATCTGATGACCGATGTCTGGACCTCCGTTGGTGTCATCCTTGGTGTGGGGCTTGTGGCAATGTCAGGCTGGAACTGGCTAGATCCAACTATTGCATTGCTCGTTGCGGCAAACATTGTCTGGACTGGATGGCAGTTGATGCATCGCTCCACTTCCGGGCTGATGGATGCCGCATTACCACCAGAGCAAGAGCGCCTAATTACGCAAGTCTTTGATCGTTACATCGAACATGGCGTCGCTTATCACGCGCTGCGGACGCGGCAAGGGGGACGAAGGTCATTTATCAGTTTCCATGCGCTGGTACCGGGAAAATGGTCGGTTCAGGAGGCCCATGACTGGGTTGAGCGGATCGAGAATGATCTGAGGATGGCCATTCCCAACGGTGATATCACTTCCCATCTGGAGCCGATTGATGATCCTTACTCTATGGATGACCAGGCGCTGGATCGGAACAGGTAAGCCCGTCCTCGCTGGCGACCGTCTCTACATCTGAACTTCGCCACGACAATCACATGACACTCGACGAACAACGTTCCCTGCAGCAGACGGCGAGTCCGGTTTCCGCGGATCTCCACTACTGCACGCGCGATCGGGCGAATGACCCATTCGTCGCCCGCCTCGAGGCAAGCTGCGCCGCATTGCCCGGCATCCGCCTCCATGTCCATGGCGCCCTGCAGGGAGAGACATTGAGTGCGGCCGATGTCGCCTCGGCACAGCCCGGCGCACGCCGGTCCGAAATCTGGTTCTGCGGGCCGCGCGGCCTGGGCGAAAAGCTCAAGCAGGAACTGCGCAGCCTGGGGAACGGCCAATTCAGCTTCCGCCAGGAAGCGTTCGAGATGCGGTGAGGCTCTCTCCTCATCCATCCCATGTCAGGCACGGTCACTGAACGGGTTGCAGTGATCGCGGTCGCGAAAGAATCAACCCGATTTCACCAGGAGTCCACGATAATGAAACGAACGGCAATTGTCCCGGCCTTGGCCGCCGCCCTGACCCTGTCCGCCGGCGTCACGTTTGCGGCCGATCAGCAAGAGACGATCTATGGCAGCCAGATCATGACGCAGCAAGAGCGTAATGAACAACGCGCGAAAATGCGCGCCGCGAAAACCCCCGAGGAAAGGGAGCAGGTTCGCAAGGAGCATCACGAGCGCATGCAGGAACGCGCCAAGGCCCAGGGCGTCACCCTGCCGGACCAGCCGCCCGCCGGCGGCGGAGGCATGGGAACCGGCGGCGGAGGCATGGGACCCGGCGGTGGAGGCATGGGACCCGGGGGTGGAGGCATGGGACCCGGGGGTGGAGGCATGGGCCCCGGGGGCGGAGGCATGGGGCCCGGGGGCGGTCGTGGTCGCTGATGAGCATACAGCCAACAAGCGCTTCGAGAGGGACGCTCCGCCAGCAAGCTTGGCGGGCTGACGGAGCGCCCGGCAAACTGCGGGGCGGGAATGAAATCGCGCCGCCCGGGGCGACAAGCCCTTGCCCAGGGATGTATCCGGGATCTGGCGGTCCATCGCCCTGCAGTCCTTGCCGTTGCAGGGGGCGGCCCGGAAACGCGCCGCGGAACCGCCACGGCGGAGTTAGACGACGGCGCCCTCCTCGTTGGCGCCCTCGACGACCTTCTTCTGCTTGGCGATGAACTGCTCGCGCGAGACGCCCAGCCACATGACCAGCGGGCTGGCGACCAGCACCGAGGAGTAGATGCCGAAGCAGATGCCGATGGTCAGCGCCAGCGCGAAGTAGTAGAGCGTCTCGCCGCCGAAGACCAGCATCGACAGCACCATCATCTGCGTGCTGCCGTGGGTGATGATGGTGCGGCTGATGGTGCTGGTGATGGCGTGGTCGAGGACTTCCGGCGTCGTCAGGCCGCGCACCTTCTTGAAGGTTTCGCGGACGCGGTCGAAGACGACGACCGACTCGTTGACCGAGTAGCCGAGGACGGCGAGCACCGCAGCCAGCACCGACAGCGAGAACTCCCACTGGAAGGCGGCGAAGAAGCCGAGGATGATGATGACGTCGTGCAGGTTGGCGATGATCGCCGACACCGAGAAACGCCACTCGAAGCGGAAGGCGAGGTAGATCATGATGCCGACGACAACGAGGAGCAGCGCCATCGCGCCGTTCTCGGCCAGTTCCTTGCCGACCTGCGGACCGACGAACTCGACGCGGCGCAAGGTCGCCCCCGGCGTTTCGGCGGTCAGCGCCTGCATCACGGTTTCGCCCTGCTTGGCCGTATCCTGGGCTTCGCGCAGGGGAAGGCGGATCAGCACGTCCTGCGACGAACCGAAATTCTGCACCGAGAAGTCGGTGAAGCCGGACTTCCCGAGCGCGCCGCGGATCTTCTCGAGGTCGGCGGCCTGCTGGTAGTTCACCTCGATCAGCGTCCCGCCGGTGAATTCGACCGACAGATGCAGTCCCTTGGTCAGCAGGAAGAAGACGGCGAGCAGGAAGGTGACCAGCGAGATGACGTTGAATTTCAGCGCATGGCGCATGAAGGGGATGTCTTTTTTGATGCGGAAGAATTCCATGACCGTTTTCCCTTATTTCTGGCCGTTGACCGCAGCAGGGCCGGCGCTGGCGCCCGGCTTCCAGATCTGGCCGATGGCGACCTTGGCCAGCTTCCGCTGGCGGCCGTAGATCAGGTTGACCAGCGAGCGCGAGACGACCACCGACGAGAAGATCGAGGTCAGGATGCCGAGGCAGTGCACCACGGCGAAGCCGCGGATCGGCCCGGAGCCGAAGATGAGCAGCGCCAGGCCGGCGATCAGCGTGGTGATGTTGGAGTCGAGAATGGTCCCGAAGGCGCGTTCGTAGCCCTCGGAAATCGCCGCCTGCGGCGGCATCCCGGCGCGCAGTTCCTCGCGGATGCGCTCGTTGATCAGCACGTTCGAGTCGATGGCCATGCCCAGGGTCAGCGCGATGGCGGCGATGCCGGGCAGAGTCAGCGTGGCCTGGAGCATCGACAGGATGGCGATCAGGAACAACAGGTTGGAGGCCAGCGCCAGCACCGAAACGACGCCGAACATCTGGTAGTAGGCGATCATGAACAGGGCGATGGCTGCGAAGCCCCACATCGTCGAGTGGAAGCCCTTCTTGATGTTGTCGGCGCCGAGGCTGGGGCCGATGGTGCGTTCCTCGATGATGTCCATCGGCGCCGCCAGCGACCCGGCGCGCAGCAGCAGCGCGGTGTCGTTGGCTTCCACGCTGCTCATGCGGCCCGATATCTGCACGCGGCCGCCGCCAATTTCGGTACGGATGACCGGCGCCGTGACGACCTCGCCCTTGCCCTTCTCGATTAGCAGGATGGCCATGCGCTTGCCGACGTTGTCGCGCGTGATGTCCTTGAAGATGCGGGCGCCGGCCGAGTCGAGCGTCAGGTGCACGGCCGGCTCCTGCGTCTGGTTGTCGAAGCCGGGCTGGGCGTCGGTCAGGCGGTCGCCGGTCAGGACGACCTGCTTCTTGACCAGCAGCGGCTGGCCGCCGCGCTCGGTATACACCTCGGTGCCGAACGGCGGGTTGCCGGCCAGCGCCGCTTCCAGCGCGCCGGGCGAGTCGTCGACCATTCGGATTTCCAGCGTCGCGGTGCGGCCGAGGATGTCCTTGGCCTTGGCCGTGTCCTGCACGCCCGGTAGTTGCACGACGATGCGGTCGGAACCCTGCTGCTGGATCACCGGTTCGGCGACGCCGAGTTCGTTGATCCGGTTGTGCAGGGTCGTGATGTTCTGCTTGAGCGCGAATTCGCCGATCTTCTTCTGCGCTTCCGGCTTGAGCGTGGCAACCAGCCTGAGGTCGCTGCCTTCGCCCTGCTCGGTGACGAGCAGATCGGGCTGGCTGTCAGCGATGGCATCGCGCGCCTTGTCGCGGACATCGGCCTCGCGGAACTTGATGACCAGGCGCTCGCCCTCGCGGCTGATGCCGGCGTGGCGCAGGTTCTTGTCGCGCAGCACGGTGCGCAGGTCGGCCGACAGCGAGTCGAGCCGCTTGGTCAGCGCGCCCTTCATGTCCACCTGCAACAGGAAGTGCACGCCGCCGCGCAGGTCGAGGCCGAGGTACATCGGTAACGCATGGAGCGCGGTCAACCACTGCGGCGAGGCGGAAAGCAGGTTCAGGGCGACGACGTACTGCGGGTCGGCGGGATCCGGGTTGAAGGTTTTCTCGAGTACGTCCTTGGCCTTCAACTGGGTGTCGGTGTTGGCGAGGCGGGTCTTGACGCCGTTGAAGTCGAGCTGGATGCCGTCATTGGCGATGCCGGCGGCCTTGAGGGCTTCCTCGACGCGGGCCAGAATCTTCTGGTCGACCTTGATCGTGGCCTTGGCGCTCGAGACCTGCACCGCCGGCGATTCGCCGAAGAAATTCGGCAGGGTATAGACGAAGCCGAGCAGCAGCGCGATGGCGACGGTGATGTACTTCCAGAGTGGGTAGCGATTCATAGGGGCTTCAACGCGAAAAAGGCGGCCAGCGGCCGCCTTCCGGGGTGGATTACAGTGACTTCAGCGTGCCCTTGGGCAGAACCAGGCCGATCGAAGGCTTCTGCACGACGACTTCGGTGCCGGCGGCGATTTCGACGGTCACATAATTCTCGTCAACCTTGACGATCCGTCCGAGAATGCCGCCCTGGGTGACGACTTCGTCGCCCTTGGCCAGCGCCGCCAGCAGCGCCTTGTGTTCCTTGGCCTTCTTCATCTGCGGCCGGACCATCAGGAACCAGAGGACCGCGAACATCAGGATCATCGGCAGAAACTGCATGAAACCGCCGGTGGGGTCGGACGAGGCGGCGGCGGTCTGGGCGTGGGCGAGGCTAATCATCGTTCAAACTCCCGAAAGCTGAAAATCAAAACATGCGATTCTAACACTGCCCGGACGTTCGATCATGCGCAAAGCTCGCCGCCCATGCGCCGAGCCGTCCGGCGGCGATGGCATCGCGCATTTCGGCCATGATCGTCTGGTAGAAATGCAGGTTGTGGACCGTGTTGAGCATGCTGCCGAGAATTTCGCGGGCGCGGAACAGGTGGTGCAGGTAGGAGCGGCTGAAATGCGCGCAGGCATAACAGGTGCAACTCGGGTCGAGCGGGCCGGTATCGGTCTTGTGCCGGGCGTTCTTGATCTTGAGGTCGCCGAAGCGGGTGAACAGGTGGCCGTTGCGCGCGTTGCGCGTCGGCATCACGCAGTCGAACATGTCGATGCCGGCCTCGACCGCGTGCACCAGGTCTTCCGGGGTGCCGACGCCCATCAGGTAGCGCGGCTTGTGCGCCGGCAGGCGCGGCGCGACATGGGCGAGGATGCGCGCCATCTCGTCCTTGGGTTCGCCGACCGAAAGGCCGCCAATGGCCATGCCGTCGAAGCCGATGGCGTCGAGGCCGGCCAGCGACTCGTCGCGCAGGTCCTCGTACATGCCGCCCTGGACGATGCCGAACAGGGCGTTGCCGCTCATTCTTCCTTCATTTAGCCGGTTGTGCTCGTAGTGGCTGCGTTGCGCCCAGCGCATGCTAAGGCGCATCGACTTCGCCACTTCTTCGCGCGTCGCCGGGTAGGGCGTGCATTCGTCGAAAATCATGACGATGTCCGAATTCAGCACGTGCTGGATCTGCATCGAGATTTCCGGGGTCAGGAAGAGCTTGGCGCCGTCGATCGGCGAGCTGAACTTGACGCCTTCCTCGCTGATCTTGCGCATGGCGCCGAGCGAGAAGACCTGGAAGCCGCCGGAATCGGTGAGGATCGGCTTCTGCCAGCCCATGAATTCGTGCAGGCCGTTATGCGCGTGGATGACGTCGAGCCCCGGGCGCAGCCAGAGGTGGAAGGTGTTGCCGAGGCAGATCTGCGCGCCGATGTCGTTGAGCGCCTGCGGCGTCATCGCCTTGACCGTGCCGTAGGTGCCGACCGGCATGAAGACCGGGGTCTGGACGATGCCGTGGGCCAGCGTCAGGCTGCCGCGGCGGGCGGCGCCGTCGGTCTTGATGAGTTCAAACTGCATCGGGTTTCTCGAGGAGCATGGCGTCGCCGTAGCTGAAGAAGCGGTAGCGCTCGGCCACCGCGTGGGCGTAGGCGGCGCGGATGGCATCGTAGCCGGCGAAGGCCGAAACGAGCATCAACAGCGTCGATTTCGGCAGGTGGAAATTGGTGATCAAGCGGTCGACGACCTGGAAGCGGTAGCCGGGGGTGATGAAGATGTCCGTCTCGGCGGCGCCGGGGCGCACCGTGCCGTCGGCCGGGTTTGCCATACTCGCGGCCGATTCCAGCGCGCGCAGGCTGGTCGTGCCGACGGCGACGACGCGGCCACCGGCGGCGCGTGTAGCGGCGATGGCGTCGGCAGCAGTTTGCGGAATCTCGAAACGCTCGCTGTGCATCCTGTGGTCGGCGATCTTGTCCACGCGCACTGGCTGGTAGGTGCCGGCGCCGACGTGCAGGGTCAGGAAGGCGGTATTGACGCCTTGCGCGCGCAGCGTGGCCAGCATCGCCTCGTCGAAATGCAGGCCGGCGGTGGGGGCGGCGACGGCGCCCGGTTCGCGGGCATAGACGGTCTGGTAGCGGGTTTCGTCGGCACCGTCGGCCGGGTGCGCGATGTAGGGCGGCAGCGGCAGCTTGCCGTAGCGCTCGGCCAGTTCCCACAGGCTGTTGCGGTCGACGGTCTCCAGGGCAAAGAATTCGCCGCTGGCTCCGGCGCGGCCGGTGACGACGACCTCGAAGGCATCGGCCAGCCTGAGCCGGGTGCCCGGCCTGGGCGACTTGCTGGCGCGGATCTGGGCGATGGCGTGGGTGGCATCGACGATGCGTTCGAGCAGCACCTCGACCTGGCCGCCGCTTTCCTTGTGGCCGAAAAAGCGCGCCTTGATGACGCGAGTGTCGTTGAAGACGAGCAGATCGCCGGCCGCGAGCAATGCCGGCAGGTCGGCAAATTGCCGGTCCGCGAGGCGTTGACCGCAGACATGCAGCATCCGGCTGCCGCTGCGTTCTGCAGCCGGATGCTGGGCGATCAGTTCGGGCGGAAGGGGAAAGTCGAAGTCGTCGACGGTCAGCGCCATGGGCAAGGGTTCGCGGGGGAAACAAAAACGGCTTTCCGCGGGGAAAGCCGATCTGTCGTTGCTGGTGCCCCGAGCCAGACTCGAACTGGCACACCTTGCGGCGGCGGATTTTGAATCCGCTGCGTCTACCGATTCCGCCATCGGGGCGAATGGAGGGCGGATTATCC
>JAFLDQ010000045.1 GCA_017302355.1 Dechloromonas sp. | reverse complement strand
GCCGATGCAGCACGCCTGAACCGGTCGATTCGTCAGCACTGGCGGGTCGAAAACAGCTTGCACTGGTGCATGGATGTCATCTTTGGCGACGACCAGATGCGCGCCCGAACCCAGCACGCCGCCCACAACTTCGCCATCATGCGCCATTTCGCCCTCAACCTCATCCGCCTCGATCCCGTCACGCGCAAGGGCGGACTCAAAGTCCGACGACTCATCGCCGCAACATCCGACTCCTACCGCGCTCAACTCCTCGGTCTTGTATAAGATTCATGCGATTGCCCTGCCCATGACCCCCTGTCGTCGGCAACATTCTCAAAGATGCCCTCGTGTCCCATGCCTCTGCAGTTGAGAAGTTCCGGCCGTTCGCGCGCGATGGCGCCTCCTACCAAGAAACATGGGAGCAATACCGAAAGTTCGTGACCCAAGACAACCACGTGATCGACACCGCAGAGTGGGGAACCGATACAGCCCTTTGGTCTACTGTTGAGTCACGAATTCGTGCTGTTCTCTCGTTCGCAGCGCCATGACCCTCCGAAATCTTACTGCCGCCAAGGCCCGAGGCATTTAGTTTGCTGAGCCATTTTTCTTCGACTACAACTCTACGAAAAACGGGCGAGCAGGCGGATATCCTCGCCGACCCGGCGCAGGTCGTTGATGGCGAGGTGGTGACGGTCTGACAGCGCCGCCAGCGCCGGCAGGTTGAACAACCCGGCCGCGTCATCGCCGATCAGGCAAGGCGCCAGGTAGAGCAGCAGCTCGTCGACCAGCCCCTCGTGCATCAGCGAGCCATTCAGCTTGAACCCGGCCTCGGCATGCACTTCGTTGATGCCGCGCCGCGCCAGTTCTTCGAGCAGGCCCTTCAGGTCGACCTTGCCCGCCGCGTTGGGCAGGTGCAGCACCTCAGCGCCGGCGGCGCGCAGCAAATCCGCCCTTTTTTCGCCGTCGACCGCAGCAGCGACCAGCACCGGCCCGCCTTGCAGGATCCTTGCGTCAAGCGGGGTTTCCAGGCGGCTGTCCACCACCACGCGCAGCGGCTGGCGCGGCGTGGCGACCTCGCGCACCGAGAGTCGCGGATCGTCGTCGCGCACCGTGCCGATGCCGGTCAGGACGGCGCACGCCCGCGCCCGCCAGCGCTGGCCGTCGCGCCGCGCCGCCGGCCCGGTGATCCACTGGCTGACGCCGTTGTTGAGCGCCGTCTTGCCGTCCAGGCTGGCGGCGGCCTTCAGGCGCAGCCACGGGCGGCCGCGGGTCATGCGCGCGACAAAGCCGATGTTGAGCTCGCGCGCCTCGTTCTCCAGCAGGCCGCAGGCCGTCTCGATGCCGGCCGCGCGCAGCATCGCCAGCCCTTGCCCGGCGACCAGCGGGTTGGGATCGCCCATCGCCGCCACCACGCGGGAAACGCCGGCGGCGATCAGCGCCGCCGCGCAGGGCGGCGTGCGGCCGTGGTGGCTGCACGGTTCCAGCGTCACATAGGCGGTCGCACCATGCGCCCGCTCGCCGGCGGCGCGCAAGGCATGGACTTCGGCGTGTGGCTCGCCGGCCTTTTCATGCCAGCCCTCGCCGACGATCTCGCCAGCGCGGACCAGCACGCAACCGACCCGCGGGTTGGGCGAGGCCGTCCACAAGCCGCGCTCGGCCAGTTGCAGGGCGCGCGCCATCATGCCGTGGTCGACGGCCGAGAAGGTCATTTCGTTTCGGGCGCCGGCGAAACTTCGCGAATGGCCCGGGAAAAGGCATCGACGTCCTCGAAGTTGCGATACACCGAGGCGAAGCGGATGTAGGCCACCTTGTCGAGCCTCTTCAACTCGCGCATGACCAGTTCGCCAATCCGCTGCGTGGTCACCTCGCGTTCCCCGGCGGTGAGCACGCGCTCCTCGATGTCCGCCACCGCCGCATCGACCGACTCGATCGACACCGGCCGCTTGCGCAGCGCCAGCTCGAGGCTGGCCCGCAGCTTATGCCGGCTGAACTCGGTGCGCAGACCGTTCTTCTTGAGCACCTGCGGGAGCTGGATTTCCGCCCGCTCGTAGGTCGTGAAGCGCTTGTCGCAGGCGCCGCACCTTCTGCGGCGACGGACCACGTCGCCTTCCTCGTTCAACCGGGTATCGGCGACCGCCGTTTCATCCGCGCCGCAGAACGGGCATTTCACCGGCGCTCAGCCATAGACCGGATATCTCCGGCACAGCGCCGCAACCTTGGCGCGCACCTCGGCGGCAACGGCCTCGTCGGTGGGCGCGTCGAGGATGTCGGCCAGCAGATGGGCGACCTCCTCGGCATCGATCTCGGTAAACCCGCGCGTCGTCATCGCCGGCGAACCGATGCGGATGCCGGAGGTGACGAGAGGCTTCTGCGGGTCGTTGGGGATGCCGTTCTTGTTGACCGTGATGTGGGCGCGGCCGAGCGCCGCCTCGGCATCCTTGCCGGTGATGTTCTTGGCGCGCAGGTCGAGCAGGAAGACGTGGCTCTCGGTGCGCCCGGAAACGACGCGCAGGCCGCGCTCCTCGCCCAGCACCTTGGCCATGACGCGGGCATTGGCGACGACCTGTTCCTGATAGTTGCGGAACGCCGGCGTCAGCGCCTCCTTGAAGGCCACCGCCTTGCCGGCGATGACATGCATCAGCGGGCCGCCCTGCAGGCCGGGGAAGATGGCCGAGTTGATCGCCTTCTCGTGTTCGGCCTTCATCAGGATGACGCCGCCGCGCGGACCGCGCAGCGTCTTGTGCGTGGTCGAGGTGACGACATCGGCGAAGGGCACCGGATTCGGATAGCAGCCGGCGGCGACGAGACCGGCGTAGTGCGCCATGTCGACCATGAAGATGGCGCCGACTTCTCTGGCGACCCTGGCGAAGCGCTCGAAGTCGATGCGCAGGGAATAGGCCGAGGCGCCGGCGATGAGCAGGCGCGGCTTGTGCTCGCGGGCCAGCGCTTCCATCCGGCCGTAGTCGATTTCCTCCTGGTCGTCGAGGCCGTAGGAGACGACGTTGAACCACTTGCCGGACATGTTGAGCGCCATGCCGTGCGTCAGGTGGCCGCCTTCGGCGAGGCTCATGCCCATGATGGTGTCGCCCGGCTTGCAGAAGGCCATCAGCACCGCCTGGTTGGCCTGCGAACCCGAGTTGGGCTGGACGTTGGCGGCGTCGGCGCCGAACAGCTTCTTCAGGCGGTCGATGGCCAGCTGCTCGGCGACATCGACATGCTCGCAACCGCCGTAGTAGCGCTTGCCGGGATAGCCTTCGGCGTACTTGTTGGTGAGCTGCGACCCCTGGGCCTCCATGACCGCCTTGCTGACGTAGTTCTCCGACGCGATCAGTTCGATGTGGTCTTCCTGACGCCTGACCTCGGCCTGGATGGCGCGCCACAGTTCGGGGTCAACTCGGGAAAGGGTGTCTGTCGCGTAGAACATGGGGATGCCTCAAGCCATTGAAAAGGGATGGAATTTTATCACGTGGGAAGCTCGTCGCGGGCGCCCGGCTCGAGATGTCCGGTTTCGCCCCAGGATTCGAGGGTCCACACGCCGTCGACCGCGGCAATCCAGCTGATGCCGGCGTTGGGAATCAGGAAATCGCGCGGCATTTCGAGCGGGTTGCCGCGCACGAAATGATTGACGATGTCGAGGACCCCGCCATGGACGACGACCGCGACGTTGTCCCGCGGATGGGCGGCGGCGATCGCGTCGAGCTTGCCGGTCACGCGGGCGAACATCTGCTTGAGGCTTTCGCCGCCGTCGAAGCCGTAGTCGGCGTCGCGCCGGGCAAAGGCGGCATAGTCATCGGGAAAGCGCACCCTCGCTTCGTCGTAGGTCAGCCCTTCGAAGATCCCGTAACGGCGCTCGCGCAGTTCGCGCGCCGCCACCGGGGACAGGCCGAGCGCCGCGCCGATCGCCTGCGCCGTGGCCCACGCCCGCTTGAGGTCGCTGCTGTAGAGCGCGACGATGCCAGCGTTGCGCAACCAGGATCCGGCCGCGGCCGACTGGGCGCGACCGATCGGGTTGAGATCGATGTCGATCCACCCCTGGATGCGGCGATCCGCGTTCCACTCGGTTTCGCCGTGGCGCACCAGGCAGATGCGGGTTTTAGGGATTTCCACCATGTTCGACTCGCGTCCTTCGTTGTACATTTCGCTCCCGGGGGTTTTCCCTTCACCCGGGACCATCCGAGAAACCGGGGATTCTAACAACCGAGGAGGATTTTTCGTGACCCTTCTGCTCAAGCTGTCACAACTGATCGACGCGATCAGCACGCGCATCGGCAAGGCCGCATTCTGGCTGGTGCTGGTGATGACCCTGATCAGCGCCGGCAATGCCACCATGCGCTTCACCGTCAACTACAGTTCGAACGGGTTGCTGGAGATCCAGTGGTACCTGTTCGCCGCCGTCTTCCTGCTCTGCTCGCCCTACGCGCTGCAGAAGAACGAGCACGTGCGCATCGACGTTCTCTCGAGCCGCTTCGGGCCGCGCGGTCTGGCCGTCATCGACATCATCGGCACCGTGTTCTTCCTGTTGCCGATGGTCGTCCTCGTGCTCTGGCTGTCGATTCCGCTGGTCGCCGAGTCGTACCGGATCGGCGAGATGTCGGCCAACGCCGGCGGCCTGATCCGCTGGCCGGTCAAGATCCTGCTGCCGATCGGCTTTGCCTTCCTGGCGTTGCAGGGCGTTTCCGAACTGATCAAGCGCATCGCCTTCCTGACGGGGCGGATCGGCGACCCCAACGTCAAGGGCGGTCACTCCGCCGAACAGGAGCTCGCCGCCGAGATCGCCGCACTGGCCAAGGAGAAGAACTGATGGAATGGGTCATCGCCAACATGGCGCCGCTGATGTTCGGCGCCCTCGTGCTCTTCCTCCTTTTCGGCTATCCGGTCGCCTTCGCGCTCGCCGCCAACGGCATCGTCTTCGGGCTGCTCGGCATCGAGCTCGGCCTGCTCCAGCCGGCGCTCTTCCAGGCGCTGCCCGAGCGCATCTTCGGCATCATGGGCAACGACACGCTGCTCGCCATCCCCTTCTTCACCTTCATGGGCCTCATCCTCGAACGCTCGGGGATGGCCGAGGACCTGCTCGACACCATCGGCCAGCTCTTCGGCCCGCTGCGCGGCGGCCTCGCCTACGCGGTGATCTTCGTCGGCGCCCTGCTCGCCGCGACGACCGGCGTCGTCGCCGCCTCGGTGATCTCGATGGGCCTGATCTCGCTGCCGATCATGCTGCGCTACGGCTACGACAAGCGGCTGGCCTCGGGCGTCATCGCCGCCTCGGGCACGCTGGCGCAAATCATCCCGCCGTCGCTGGTGCTGATCATCATGGCCGACCAGCTCGGCAAATCGGTCGGCGACATGTACGAGGGCGCCTTCATTCCGGGGCTGACGCTGACCGCGCTGTACCTCGGCTACGTCTTCCTCGTCTCGCTGATCCGTCCGGCCGCCTGCCCCGCCCTGCCGCCGGAAGCGCGCACCGTCCACGGCATGAAGCTGCTGCTGCGGGTCCTGACCACCCTGTTGCCGCCGCTGATCCTGATCTTTCTCGTCCTCGGCACCATCTTCCTCGGCATCGCGACGCCGACCGAGGGCGGCGCCATGGGCGCCACCGGCGCGCTGATCCTCGCCGTCGCCCGCAAGCGGCTGTCGTTCAAGCTGCTCAAGCAGGCGATGGAAACGACCGGCAAGCTGACCTCGTTCGTCGTCTTCATCCTCGTCGGGTCCACGGTCTTCGGCCTCGTCTTCCGCGGCGTCAACGGCGATCTCTGGGTCGAGCACCTGCTGCTGTCGCTGCCTGGCGGCCAGCTCGGTTTCCTGATCGTCGTCAACATCCTGGTCTTCCTGCTCGCCTTCTTCCTCGACTTCTTCGAACTGTCCTTCATCATCGTGCCGCTGCTGGCGCCGGTGGCGGACAAGCTGGGCATCGACCTGATCTGGTTCGGCGTGCTGCTCGCGGTCAACATGCAGACTTCCTTCATGCACCCGCCGTTCGGCTTCGCGCTGTTCTACCTGCGCTCCGTCGCCCCGGCCGCGGTCAAGACGACCGACATTTACTGGGGCGCCATCCCCTTCGTCTGCATCCAGATCATCATGGTCGCCATCGTCATCGCCTTCCCGAACATCGTCAGCTACGGCGACCCGGCCGAGCGGGCGCGCATCGAGCAGAGCGACGGGTCGGATCTCGGGGCGCTGATGCAGCAAGGCGGCATGAGCGGCGACGGCGCGGAACAGAAGGATCCCGGCGCCGATCTGCTGAAGAACCTGCAGCAGAACGAGAAATAGGCGGCCGGACCGCATCGGGAAAACGGGGCTGCGGCCCCGTTTTCGTTGGCGCATAGCGCGCGCCGATGGTCGCGATAGGCGAAGTCAATTTGAAAAATCGGGCGCGAACGGCCAGAATGAAATCACCCAATCAAACGGAAAGGAAACGACCATGGATATCGGAATCAACAAGAAGGACCGGGAACAGATCGCCGACGGGCTGTCCCACCTGCTCGCCGACTCCTTCACCCTCTACCTGAAGACGCACAATTTCCACTGGAACGTCACCGGGCCGATGTTCAACACCCTGCACGTCATGTTCATGGGACAGTACACCGAACTGTGGAACGCGCTCGACGAGATCGCCGAACGCATCCGCGCCCTCGGCGTCGCGGCGCCCGGCACCTACCGCGAGTTCGTCAAGCTGACCGTGATCAAGGAAAGCGAGGGCGTCCCGAACGCCACCGAGATGATCCGGCAACTGGTCGCCGGCCAGGAAGCGGTCGTCAAGACCGCGCGCGGCATGTTCGCCATCGTCGACAAGGCCGGCGACGAGCCGACCGCCGACCTGCTGACCCAGCGCATGCAGATCCACGAAAAGAACGCGTGGATGCTGCGCAGCCTGCTCGAGGAGTGACGCTCCCCGCGCCCGCCGGAAACGAAAAACCCGCGAAATCCGCGGGTTTTTCGTTGTCGACCGCAACCGGCTATTTCTTCGACTGCAGGAAGGTGTCCATCCGGTTTTCGGCGACGCTGAACCAGGCATTCTGCGTCTTCCGGTACTTGTCGAACTCGGTGTAGATCTTCTTGAACGCCGGGTTCTTGGCCGATTCGTCGGCGTACAGCTGCTGCGCCGCATCGTAGGCGGCGTTCAAAATATCGGGAGCGTAGGCCTGCAGCTTGACGCCGCTCTGCAGCAGCCGGGAGAGAGCGCCGGGGTTCTTGTGGTCGTATTCGGCCATCATCGTCACGTTGGCTTCGTACGCGGCCGCCTGGAAGGCTTCCTGGTACTCCTTGGGCAGCTTGGCCCATTCGTTCTTGTTGACGAAGAAGTGGATCACGGGACCCGGCTCCCACCAGCCCGGATAGTAGTAGTTCTTGGCGACCTTGTAGAAGCCGAGCTTCTCGTCGTCGTACGGGCCGACCCACTCGGCGGCGTCGATGGTGCCCTTCTCCAGCGCCGGGTAGATGTCGCCGCCGGCGATCTGCTGCGGCACCGCGCCCAGCGCGGCGAAGACGTTGCCGCCGAGGCCGGCGATACGCATCTTCAGCCCCTTGACCTCGGCCAGATTCCTGACTTCCTTGCGGAACCAGCCGCCCATCTGGACACCGGTATTGCCACCGGCGAAGGAGATGACGTTGTAGTTGCCGTAGAACTCGTCGAGCAGCTTCTGGCCGCCGCCGTAATAGATCCAGGCGTTCATCTGGCGGGCGTTCATGCCGAAGGGCACGGCGGTGCCGAAGCCGAAGGTCTTGTCCTTGCCGACATAGTAGTACGAGCAGGTGTGGCAGCACTCGACGGTGCCCTGCTGGACGGCGTCGAGCGCCTGCAGGCCGGGGACGATCTCGCCGCCGGGGAAGACGCGGATGTCGAACTTGCCGCCGGTTATCGCGCGCAAGCGGTTGGCGAGCACGTCGGCGCCGCCGTAGATCGTGTCCAGACTCTTCGGGAAGCTGGAGGTCAGGCGCCACTTGACGCTGGGCTGGGACTGGGCGATCGCTGGCGCGGCGATGGTGGCGGCTGCGCCGGCGGCGGCACCGACCGATGCCTTCTTCAGGAAATCACGACGCTGCATTTTATTGTCTCCTCGAGAGTGATTGGTAACGTCAGGCAATGTAGCCCGTTCATTCTAACAAATCGACTGCCTTGGCGACTTGCGGAAAACCCTAATACCTCTACTCGCCGGCGACGGTCATCCGGTCGACCAGGATCGAGCCGGTCTGCTTCGCGCCGCGCACCAGCACGTCGTTGCCGACGGCGACGATGCCGGCGAGCATCGCCTTGAGGTTGCCGGCGATGGTGATCTCCTCGACCGGATGGGCGATGCGGCCGTCCTCGACCCAGAAGCCGGCGGCGCCGCGCGAATAGTCGCCGGTCACGTAGTTGATGCCGTGGCCGAGCAGTTCGGTGACCAGCAGGCCGCGCCCCATCGTCTTCAGCAGGCCGTCAAGACCCATTTCCCCTGGCTCGATGATCAGGTTGTGGCTGCCGCCGGCGTTGCCCGTCGTCCGCATGCCCAGCTTGCGCGCCGTGTAGGCGCTCAGGAAATAGCCCTGCAGGATGCCGCCGCTGACCACCTCGCGATCGCGGGTGGCGACGCCGTCGCTGTCGAAGGCGGTGCTGCCGAGGCCGCATCTGAGATGCGGGCGCTCGCCGATGTTCACGAATCCGGGCATGACCCGCTTGCCGAGGTGGTCGAGCAGGAAGGACGACTTGCGATAGAGCGCGCCGCCGCTCGCCGCATGCACCAGGCTGCCGAGCAGGCCGCCGGCGAGCGTGGCCTCGAACACGACGGGAAAATCGCCGGTCCTCACCTTGCGCCCGCCGAGCCGCGCGACGGCGCGCTCGGCGGCGATGCGCCCGACGCGCAGCGGGTCTTCCAGTTGCGCGGCGTCGCGATGCGTCGTGTACCAGTCGTCGCGCTGCATCGCGTCGTTTTCGCCGGCAATCACCGAACATGAAATGTAGTGGCGCGACGACGGGTAGCCACCCATGAAACCGAGACTGTTGGCCGCCACGAACTGCGCCTGCTGCGTCGAGATCGACGCGCCCTCGGAATTGCTGACCAGCGGGCTGGCGGCGAAGGCGGCCTGCTCGCAACGCCGCGCCGTCTCGATCGCGTCTTCCACGGTCAACGCCCACGGATGGTGCAAATCCAGATCGGGGCAGTCGCGGGCCAGCAACGCGGCGTCGGCCAGCCCGGCGCAATCGTCCGCGGCGGTGAAGCGGGCGATGGCGAGCGCCGCCTCGACGGTCTCGCGCAAGGCTTGCGGCGAGAAATCGGAGGTGCTGGCGTAGCCCTTGCGCTGGCCGCAATAGACGGTGATGCCGACGCCCTTGTCGCGGTTGAACTCGATGGTCTCGACTTCATCGCAGCGCACGCCGACCGATTGCCCGAAGCCTTCGGAGACATCGACTTCGCTGGCGGTCGCCCCCTTGTCGCGGGCATGTTTCAGGACATCCTCGGCGAGCTGCTGCAACGTCGCGAAAGGGTAGGAAAAGCGGGCGGCTTCGGGCATGAATCGGACGTCCGGGCGGGAAAGCCGCTATCATAGCAGCCCCATGCCACCCGCCTTTGCCATGCACGACGAAGATTTCTCCGAAAGCGGCGAGCGCCCTTCCAAGACCCGGCAAAAGAAGGCGATGCACGAACTGCGCGATCTCGGCGCCGAACTCGTCGAGCTTTCCGCCGGTCAGCTCAAGCGCATCGACCTGCCCGAAGACATCCTCGCCACCGTGCGCGAATGCCGGAAGATCACGGCCCACGGCGCCCATCGCCGGCAACTGCAATACCTCGGAAAATTGCTGCGCGGCGCCGACGACGCGCCGATCCGCGCCGGCCTGGCGCTGATTCGCGGCGAATCGGCGGCCGAGACGGCGCGCCTGCACCGCCTCGAACGCATGCGCGCGCGTCTGCTCGAAGACGAGGCGGCGCTGGCCGACATCGCCGCCGCCTGGCCCAGCGCCGATCTCCAGCAACTGCGTCAGTTACGGCGCAATGCGCTGAAGGAGCAGGCGGCCGGGAAACCGCCGAAGAGTTTCCGCGCCATCTTCCAGGCGCTGCGGGAAGTCGATCAGCAGGGAGCATCGAATGGGGAAGAATGAGCAACTGGTCATCGGTCTCGTCTCGATCAGCGACCGCGCCTCGACCGGCATCTACGAAGACCAAGGCATCCCGGCCCTGCGGGAATGGCTGGCCGGCGCACTGACCACGCCGTGGCGCCCCGAAACGCGGCTGATCGCCGACGACCGGCAGTCGATCGAAAATACGCTGATCGAACTGGTCGACCGCAGCCGCTGCCATCTGGTGCTGACCACCGGCGGCACCGGCCCGGCGCCGCGCGATGTCACCCCGGAAGCGACCCTGGCCGTCGCCGACAAGGAAATGCCGGGCTTCGGCGAGGAAATGCGGCGGATCAGCCTCAACTTCGTGCCGACCGCGATCCTCTCGCGGCAGGTCGCGGTGATCCGCGGGCAGGCCCTGATCATCAACCTGCCCGGCCAGCCGAAATCGATCCGGGAAACGCTCGAAGGCGTGCGCGATGGCGAGGGCAAGGTGACGCATGTCGGCATCTTCGCCGCCGTGCCCTACTGCATCGACCTCCTCGGCGGCCCCTATATGGAAACCGACGGCGCGGTGGTCAGGGCTTTCCGTCCCAAGGCCGCGCCGCGCGGCCGGTAGGCCGTCAGGCGGCCGCGCTCAGCCGATAGCGCGCCAGCTCGAAGTCACCCGTCTGTTCGACGATGGCGACCGGCGCCAGCTCGACCCGCGTCCCGTTGTCGTTCCATTCCAGCGTCGTCCGCAGGTTGAATGCCCCGAACGGCATCACCGCCCGCACTTCGCCCGGCGCGCCGCCCTCGCGGATCAGCAGGACCCGGATCCCGGGAACCGCGGCATAGGTCGATGCGGCGCGCGGCTTGAGTTCGGCCGGCGCCGCCTGCCGGGCGAGGGTCTCGACCCCCATGCGCACTTCCGCTTCACCCGTGCGCCGGTGGCGGCGAACGATCCCCAGCCACCAGTCCTCGCGGCCTGCCTGCTGCACGGCGATCAGCGCCCCGGCCTTGAGCCAGTCGCCGGGAATGGCGTCGAGCACGGCTCCGAAACCGCCGTGGCTGACATCCTCGATGACCCAGATCGCCGTCGGATCGCCGTTGGCGCGAGCCGCCAATGGCCCGGAAAAGGCTGCGTAGGCATTGGCCAGACCAGGCAGAACGATGGCGCGCTGCTTGACCGGGTGCCGCTCATGGCGCCTTTGCGGCGGGACGGACGCAAGATAGGTGGCGAGATGGCGGACCACCGGGAGCAGCACCCGGGGATGATAGTGGCCGCCCAGATTGATGTCCGCGGCAACGTCGAGTCCGTGCTCGAGATCGTTGAGCAGCGCCTCGATTCCGGCAGACGCCGCGCCCGGCTTGAAGAAGCGCTGGGTCGGCCTCTTATCGGCCGGCCTTCGGGCAAGGCGGCGGGGCGCTTCGGCCGCCGCGAGGTCGATCCAGTAGACGGAATCGACGTCGGCCGCTGCGGAAAACACGAAGCCCGGCAGGAAATGCGCGATCAGCCGCTCGGCGAGATCGACTTCCAGCGGCAGCAGACTGTCCACCGACGCGGCCTCGATGGCGACGGCCTTGACGAATTCCTGCTGCGCGCTCGTGACCCTGCGTACGCTCCCATGCAACTGGACGGCGCGCGTCGCCACACCGGCGCCCTCGGCCGACAGCAGCGCGGCCCCGAGGCGCTGCCAGACCTCTCCCGCCGATTCCCCGTAACCGAACCGCTCCCACTTCAGGATGGCGGCCAGCGCCGCCATCAGGCGCGCCGTGAGCGCCGGCAGATGCTGCCGCAGGCGCGAGGCAACCCGGCTCTTCCCGGCGGCGGCGGCCAGGCAGCGCTCGTAGCTGGCGGCAAGCACGGTCCACAAGCCGTGGCTGCTGGCCCAGATGCGCTTTGCCTCGGTTCGTGAGAGGTTCTGCGTGTGCAGGTAATTCCGCTCCAGGCGTTTCAGATGCGGCTGTGCCGCGTCATCGAGGCTGCTCACCGCCTCGTACAGGCGGTCCTCGGGAAATTCGCGGACGCCTTCCAGCGACTCGAGCCAGCCGCCGACCTCGTCGATCGCCCGGAAGATGTCGCCGCCGGAAATCTGATCGACGATTCGCCGCATTTCCCGCGGGTCCGCCAGCGGATGATCGACCTTCTTCCCGGCGAGACCGCCAAGACCGCGCAGCTTGTTCAGCAATTCCGTTCCATGCCGGACCGCATCTTCTGCAATCGACCCAATTTTGCTTGCCATGGCAATCTGCTCCGGAGATCTCCTTGCGGATGACCGCCGGCGCCGTCGCGGGCGCCGGTCATCGGGGGATTGGACACCATGCGCGGCCGCGGGTCAATCGCGGCGCCGCGCTCCCCGCCGCAGCATGTAGAATTCGCTCCTCGACCGTGTTCCGGCCTTCGTCCCATGCAGCAATACCACGACCTGATGCGCCATGTCCTGGAAAACGGGGACGACAAGTCCGACCGCACCGGCACCGGCACCCGCTCGGTCTTCGGCTGGCAGATGCGTTTCGACCTCGCCCGCGGCTTCCCGCTGGTGACGACCAAGAAGCTGCACCTCAAGTCGATCATCCACGAGCTGCTGTGGTTCCTGCAGGGCGATACCAACATCGCCTACCTCAAGCAGAACGGCGTGCGCATCTGGGACGAGTGGGCCGACGCCAACGGCGACCTCGGCCCGGTCTATGGCCAGCAGTGGCGGCGCTGGGAAACCGCGGACGGCCGCGTCATCGACCAGATCGCGCAGCTCGCGCATGGCCTGCGGCACAACCCGGATTCGCGCCGCCACATCGTTTCGGCCTGGAACCCGGGCGACGTCGACCGCATGGCCCTGCCGCCCTGTCACTGCCTGTTCCAGTTCCACGTCGCCGGCGGCAGGCTCTCCTGCCAGCTCTACCAGCGCAGCGCCGACCTGTTCCTCGGCGTCCCCTTCAACATCGCCTCCTACGCGCTGCTGACGCTGATGCTGGCGCAGGTCTGCGGCTACCGGCCGGGCGAATTCGTCCACACCTTCGGCGACGCGCACCTGTACTCCAACCACTTCGCGCAGGCCCGCCTGCAATTGTCCCGCCAGCCGCGCACCCTGCCGACGATGTGGATCAACCCCGAGGTGACCGACCTCCTCGCCTTCCGCTTCGCCGATTTCCGCCTCGACGGTTATGATCCGCACCCGCACATCGCGGCGCAGGTCGCGGTCTAGCCGATGATTCTCGGCGGCGACCTCGGCGGCACCAAGACCCTGCTGGCGCTGGCGGAAAGCGAGGCGGGCCGGATCCGCATCGTCCATCAGCAGCGTTTCGCCAGCGCCGACTACCCGACTTTCGACGCGCTGCTCGGCGACTTCCTCGCCGGCCGGCCGGCCATCGCATCCGCCTGCTTCGGCGTCGCCGGCCCGACCGACGGCGACAGCGCCAGACTGACCTATCTGCCGTGGTCGCTGGCAGCGGCGGAGCTGGCCCGCCGCTTCGGCATGGCGCGGGTGACCCTGGCCAACGACTTCGCCGCCGCCGCCCATGGCCTGGCGCTGGTCGAACCGGAGCACATCGTCACGCTGCGCGCCGGCCAGCCGATCGAAGACGCGCCGCGGGTCATCCTCGGGGCGGGGACGGGACTCGGCGTCGCCGGACTGGTCCGCGAAGCCTCCGGCGACCGGGTCATCGCCGGCGAAGGCGGACACATCGGCTTCGCGCCGCAGACCGCGCAACAGGGCGACCTGTGGCGCTGGCTGCTCGGGCGCAACGGGCGGGTCACCACCGAAGACATCGTCTCCGGCCCCGGCCTCGCCCGGATTCATGCCTTTCTCGGCGGTCGACCGCGGCAACCCGGCGAAATCGGCGGTCTCGCCCTGGCCGGCGGCGACCCGCTCGCCGGTGCGGCGCTGCGCCTGTGGCTCGAATGCTATGGCGCCTTCGCCGGCGACCTCGCGCTGCACTGGCTGGCGCGCGGCGGGGTCTTCCTCGCCGGCGGCATCGCCGCCAAGCTGATGCCGCATTTCGACAACGCGCCGTTCATCGACGCCTTCCTCGCCAAACGCGAGCACCGGCATCTCGCCGAAGACATGCCGATCCGTCTGGTGACCGACGAGAGCCTCGGTCTCAGGGGCACGCTGGCGCTCGCGTCACGTTGCGGGTAACGCCCCCGGGCAGGCGGTGGGCCGGGGGCTCCGGCCTTCGTTGGCAAGATAAAGCGCACCCGACGGCTGCCTTTTCGACTCCCGACGCGGTATGATCCCAAACTATCGTGCCCAAGGAGACCCGCCATGCCCAACAGTCCCACCTGCCCGCATCAGGCGTACTGCGAGATGCGTGAACAGTCGGACTGGCGTTTCATCAGCCACCTGACCCGCAACACGTTTGCGATTATCCTCGCCGGTGGCCGCGGCAGCCGCCTGCGACAACTGACCGACTTCCGCACCAAGCCGGCAGTACCCTTCGCCGGCAAGTTCCGCATCCTCGATTTCACGCTGTCGAACTGCGTCAATTCCGGCATCCGCAAGATCGGCGTCGCCACGCAGTACAAGGCGCACAGCCTGATCCTCCACATCCAGCGCGGCTGGAGTTTCCTCGACGGCCGTTTCGAAGAGTTCGTCCAGCTGCTGCCGGCGCAGCAGCAGATCAACGAGGACCAGTGGTACCAGGGAACCGCCGACGCGGTCTTCCAGAACATGCACTTTCTCCGGCGCTACAACCCGGAACACGTCCTGATCGTCGCCGGCGACCACATCTACAAGATGGATTACGGCCGCATGCTGGCCTTTCACGCCAAACACCACGCCGACATGACCGTCGCCTGCATCGACGTGCCGATCGCCGACGCGCGCGAATTCGGCGTCATGGGCGTCGATGACGACCAGCGCGTGGTCGACTTCCTCGAGAAACCACAGAATCCGCCGCCGATGCCCGGGCAGCCCGATCGTGCGCTGGCCTCGATGGGCGTCTACGTCTTCAATGCGAAGTTCCTCTTCGACCAGCTCGAAAGGGATGCCCTGACCGCGGGGTCGAGCCGCGACTTCGGCAAGGACATCATCCCGCATATCGTGCCGCGCTACCGCGTGTTCGCCCACCGCTTCGCCGATTCCTGCGTCGGCAGCGACCAGCACCAGCCCTACTGGCGCGACGTCGGCACCATCGACGCCTACTGGGAGGCCAACATGGAAATGACCAAGGTGACGCCGGAACTCAACATCTATGACAAGGAGTGGCCGATCTGGACCTATCAGGAGCAGTTGCCGCCGGCCAAGTTCGTCTTCGACGACGCCGACCGGCGCGGCTCCGCGGTCGATTCGCTGGTCTCCGGCGGCTGCATCATCTCCGGCGCCGAGGTCAAGCGTTCGCTGCTGTTCTCGAACGTTCAGGTTCATAGCTGGTCCTCGGTCGAGGATTCGGTCATCCTGCCCAGCGTCGATGTCGGGCGCCGCGCGGTCCTCAAGCGCTGCGTCATCGACAAGCATTGCCGGATTCCCGAAGGCATGGTCATCGGCGTCGATCCGGAAGCCGACCGCCAGCGCTTCCAGGTCAGCCCCAAGGGAATCACCCTGGTCACCGCCGAGATGCTCGGCCAGGGCGCCGCGCGAGGCCACTGATGGCGGATGTCGCCTTCCTCTGGCACATGCACCAGCCGGATTACCGGCATCCCGACACCGGCGATTTCGTGCTGCCGTGGGTGCTCCTGCATGCCATCAAGGATTACTCCGACATGGCCTGCCACCTCGAGCGCCATCCGAGGGTGCGCTGCACGGTCAATTTCGTCCCGGTACTGCTCGAGCAGATCGAGGACTATTGCGACCAGCTGGCCACCGGGCGATGGCGCGACCCGCTGCTGCGCATCACCGTCCACCCGGACCCCGATTCGCTGTCCGCCGCGGATCGCGCATGGCTGCTGGACATGGCTTTCCGCTGCCACGCCCCGACCATGCTCGAGCCATTCGCCCCATATCGCCGGCTGCGCGACCTGCTCGCCTTCGTCCGGTCGCTCGACGCCAATTCCCTGAGCTACCTGGCCGGCAGTTACTACACCGACCTCGCCACCTGGTTCCTCCTCGCGTGGACCGGCGAAGGCCTGCGCCGGGATCGCCAGGCCGTGCCGGAGCTGATGGCCAAGGGCGGCGGTTTCGACCTCCCTGATCGCCAGCGCCTGCTCGCCGAACTCGGCGACGTGATGCTCAGGCTGATTCCCCGCTATCGCGCGCTGAGCGAACGCGGACAGGTCGAATTGAGCTGCACGCCGGCCCATCACCCGTTGTCGCCGCTGATGATCGATTTCAAGTGCGCGCGCGAAAGCTGGCCGGAGAGCCCGCTGCCCTCGTCCGCCGAGTACCCGGGCGGTCGCAGCCGCGTCGCGGCGCATCTGGCCGCCGCCGCGCACAGTCATCAGGAGCGCTTCGGCAGCGCGCCCGCCGGCCTGTGGCCGGCCGAGGGGGCGCTGTCGGCCCCTTTTCTCAACCAGATCGCCGAGTCCGGATTCCGGTGGACGGCGAGCAGCCATGGCGTGCTGCGCCACGCGGCTGGCGACGGCGCCGAGACGACGGTCCCCTGGCAGGCGCCGCCGGGCACGCCGGGGGACCTGACCCTGTTCTTCCGCAACGAGAGACTGTCCGACCTGATCGGCTTCGAGTATGCGACATGGCATGGCCGCGACGCCGCCCAGCATTTCCTGGGCGAGATCGAGGGCATCCACGAGCATGACCCGCACGCCCTGATCACCGTCTTTCTCGATGGCGAGAACGCCTGGGAGTACTACCCGTACAACGCCTGGCACTTCTTCTCGGATCTCTACGGCGCCCTCGAAAGCCACAAGCACGTCAGCACGGTGACGCTGGCCGCCGCCGCCATCGCCCATCACGGCCGCCGCAAGCGCCTGCCCCGGCTGGTCGCCGGCAGCTGGGTCTACGGCACGCTGTCGACCTGGCTTGGCAATGCCGACAAGAACCGCGCCTGGGACCTTCTGTGCGAGGTCAAGCAGTGCGCCGACCGTGCGCTCCTCGGCGACCGCCTGGACGAACGCGAGCGTGCCGCCGTGCTGAATCGCCTGGCGGTCTGCGAAAGTTCGGACTGGTTCTGGTGGCTTGGCGACTACAACTCCCCGCAGTCGGTCGCCTGTTTCGACAGCCTGTTTCGCGAAAACCTGAAATCCCTTTACCGTCTGCTGCGCCTGCCGGTTCCCGGCAGCCTCGACCACCCGATCAGCATCGGCGGAGGGACGCCCGAAGGCGGCGGAACGATGCGCCGCGCCACCTGAAATCCTCCCCGATGACCCAATCCGTTACCCTGCTCCTCGGCGTCCATGCCCACCAGCCGGTGGGAAATTTCCCGGAAGTGATGGAAGACGCGCATCTGCGCTGTTACAAGCCCTTCCTGGAAACCCTGCATGCCTATCCGGACTTCCGCTTCGCCGCCCATTTCTCCGGCTGGCTGCTCGACTGGCTGCGCGAGCGCTACCCCGCCGACATGGACCTGCTGGCGGCGATGGTCGCGCGCGGGCAGGTCGAGCTGTTCAGTTCGGGCGACACCGAGCCGGTGCTCGCCGCCATTCCCCAGCGCGACCGGGTCGGCCAGTTGCGGGCGCTGAACGACAAGCTGGCGGCGTGGACCGGCGTCAGGCCGACCGGCGCCTGGCTGACCGAGCGCGTCTGGGAATCGTCGGTGGTGCCGGCGCTGGCGGCGACGGGCATCGCCTACGTGACCGTCGACGACTACCATTTCCTGTGCACCGGCAAGAGCGCCGATGAACTCGACGGCTTCTTCAGCACCGAGGACGACGGCGCCCGGCTCGACCTCTTCCCGATCTCGGAAGCGCTGCGCTACCGCCTGCCGTTCTCGCCGGCGCAGGAAGTCATCGACTATCTGGAAAGTCTGGCCGGCCACGGCGACTCCGCCGCCGTCTATTTCGACGACATCGAGAAGTTCGGCATCTGGCCGGAAACCTACGACTGGGTCTACAACCGCGGCTGGCTCAAGGCATTGATCGAGGGCGTGCTGGCCAGCCCGAAGATCCGCACGGCGACCTATGCCGGCTTTCACGCCCGGCACACGACGCGCGGCATCGTCTATCTGCCCACCACGTCGTACAGCGAGATGAACGAATGGACGCTGCCGATGCCGGCGGCGGGCATCTACTCGGCCTTCCTCGCCGGGGAAAAGGCCGCCGGCCGCGTCGACCGGCACCGCCCCTTCATCCGCGGCGGGATCTGGCGCAACTTCCTGTCGCGCTACCCGGAAGCCAACTGGATGCACAAGCGCATGCAGGCGCTTTCGGCGCGCCTCGCCGCGCTGCCGGCGGCGCCCGCCGCTCTGACCGCCGCGCTCTACCGCGCCCAGGCCAACGACGCCTACTGGCACGGCCTGTTCGGCGGCCTGTACCTGCCCCACCTGCGGCGCGCGGTGTGGAACAACATCGTCGCGCTCGAGGCCGGACTCGACGCCCTCCAGCCGCGTCCGCCGGCGCTTGCGGTCGACCTCGATTGCGACGGCAGGAAGGAAACCTTCGTCCACAACGACCAACTGCAAGTGGTCGTGCGCGACGACGGACTGGGCGCCGCGCACGAACTGAGCAGCTACGCGCTGACGCACAATTTCGCCGACACCCTGCGCCGCTATCACGAGCACTATCACGACAAGATCGGCGCCGGACCGACCCGGCACGAGGGCGAAGGGATCGCCTCGGCGCACGACATCGTCCGCTTCAAGCACCCGATCGCCCCCGAGGATGTCGTTCCCGATGCCCTGCCGCGCGCCCTCTGGCTCGACGAAGTCGACGGCAGGGCGCTCACCGCCTACGTCCAGGACGATCCGGCGGCGTTGCGCTTCACCCACCCCGGCCTCGTCAAGACCCTGGCGCTCGACGGATCGACGGTAACCGTGACCTGGCGGTGCCGCGGCCTGGCCGGGCGCCGCCTGACGACCCGGCTGAACCTGGCAATGCCCAGCTGCGACGGTTTCCTCGGCCGCTACGTGCTCGCCGACGGCAGCATTCCCGGCGGCTTCGGCCAACCCGTCGACCTCCCGGCAGCCACCGCGCTGACGCTCGAGGATGGCGTGCTCGGCGGCGACCTCCGCCTGGCGGCGTCGATTCCGGCGGAAATTTGCGGTCGACCGCAACAGACGGTCTCCCAGTCGGAGGCCGGCTTTGAGAAAATCATGCAATGCGTCGAGCTGTCCTTCCAGTGGACCTTGCCCGACGACCAGTCCACCCTTCAACTCCAACTGACCATCCACAAGAGCCCACCATGACCGGAACCGTATTCAAACTCGAAGTCAATCCCAAGATTCCCGTTCGTCTGCGACCGCTCCAGGATCTCGCCGGCAACCTCTGGTACAGCTGGGATCGCCCGACGCGCTCGCTCTTCGCACAACTCTCGGGAGGTTTGTGGAAGGCGACCAACCACAACCCCAAGGCGTTTCTCAAGCGCGCCGACCAGAAGCGCCTCGAAGCCGCCGCCGAGGATCCGGTGTTCATCGGCACGCTGAATCGTGTCATCTCGGCGTACAGCAGCTACCACGAACTGCCCAACATGGCTCACATCCATGGCCAGCGGTTCAAGAGCGACGACCTGATCGCCTATTTCTGCGCCGAATTCGGTTTCCATGAGAGCCTGCCGATCTACTCCGGCGGCCTCGGCATCCTCGCCGGCGATCACTGCAAGGGCGCCAGCGACATGGGCCTGCCCTTTGTCGGGATCGGCCTGCTCTACCACCAGGGCTACTTCCACCAGACGCTCGACGCCGACGGCAGCCAGCAGGCGACCTACACCGATTCCGAGTTCGACGATCTGCCGATTGCGCCGCTGCACGACGCCCACGGCCACGACATGCTGGTCACCGTCGAGTTCCCGGGCCGCACCGTTCACGTCAAGCTCTGGGAGGTCCTGGTCGGTCACGTCCGTCTCGTCCTGCTCGACACCTGGCTGCCGCAGAATGCGCCGCATGACCGGGAGATCACCCACCGCCTCTACGGCGGCGACCGGACGACGCGCATCGAGCAGGAAATCCTGCTCGGCGTCGGCGGCGTTCGCGCCCTCGCCGCGCTCGGCCTCAAGCCCTCGGTCTGGCACATCAACGAAGGGCACGCGGCCTTCCTGATCCTTGAACGCATCCGCAGCCTGGTCAGCGCCGGTCTGCCGTTCGCGGCGGCGGTCGAAGCGGTCGCCGCCAACGTCGTGTTCACGACGCACACCCCGGTTCCGGCCGGGCACGATCACTTCCCCGAGGAAATGATCCGCCACTACTTCTCCGACTGGTGCCACGCGAACGGCGTTCCCTACGAGCAGCTCCTGAAACTGGGAGTCGAACAGGGCAAGACCGATTTCAACATGACCGCCCTCGCCTTGCGCGGCTCCCGTCACCACAACGGCGTGTCACGCATCCATGGCGACGTCTCGGCCGCCATCTGCCGCTACCTCTGGCCGCAGATCGACCCCGAGGAAAACCCCGTCGCCTACGTGACCAACGGCGTCCACCTGCCGACCTTCCTGGCCACCGAATGGCACGAGACCTTCGAGCGCTACCTCGGCACCGGCTGGAGCGAGCGCCAGACCGATCCGGCCAACTGGAACGGGATCGCGAAAATTCCCGACCAGACCTTCTGGAGCATCCGCCAGCAGCTGAAGTCGCTGTTGTTGCAGCTCGTCCGCGACCGCCTGGCCGAACAGCACCTGCGCAACAGGGGTTCGCTGGCGCACCTCGACCGCCTGCTCAAGTACGCGGATCCGGAAAACCCGAATGTCCTGACCATCGGTTTCGCCCGGCGCTTCGCCACCTACAAGCGCGCCGCCCTGCTCTTCCAGGATCCGGAGTGGCTGGCCGAGATCATCGCGCAGGCCGGCGGGCCGGTGCTCTTCCTGTTTGCCGGCAAGGCTCATCCGGCCGACCAGCCGGGCCAGGAGATCATGCGCAGGATCGCCCACATGGCCAAGCGCCCCGAGTTCGAGGGCCACATCCTGCTGGTCGAGGGCTACGACCTGCACCTGGCGCGCTCGCTGGTCGCCGGGGTCGACGTCTGGCTCAACAATCCGATCTATCCGCTCGAAGCATCGGGCACCTCCGGCATGAAGGCGGCGATGAACGGCGCCCTCAACCTCTCGGTACTCGACGGCTGGTGGGGCGAAGGCTACGACGACAGCGGCGACGCCCCCAACGGCTGGGCCATCAAACCCGCCCCCGGGCATCTCGGTGAAGCCCAGCGCGACGAGGAGGAAGCCCGCACGCTCTACGAACTTCTCCAGGACCAGGTGATTCCGACCTACTACCGCAGCGGGCCGATGGGCTACTCGCCGGACTGGGTGGCGATGTCCAAGCAATCGATCCGGACCATCGCCCCCCGCTTCAACGTCATCCGCATGGTGGCCGAGTACACCAGGAAGTTTTATGCGCCGGCCACCGTGCACGGTCGACGCTACGCCAAGAACGAATTCGCCGTCGCCCGCGCGGTGGCCGAGTGGAAGGAAAAGGTGCGGGCCGCCTGGCCCGGCGTCCGCCTGCACCGGCTCGACATGCCGGAGCGCCGTCTCAACTTCGGCAAGTCGCTGCACCTGCAGGTCGCCGTCCAGCTCAACGGCCTGAGTCCGCAGGACGTCACCGTCGAGGCGCTGATCGGTCGCCCCGGTCCGCAGGGCGCATTCAGCCGGCGCGCCCGTCACTACCCGTTGAGCACCCGGGGGGAGAACGACACTGGCGAAATGCTGTACGCCATCGACCTGACCCCGGAGAGCTGCGGCAAGCTGGAATACCGGATCCGCATCTTTCCATCGCATCCCGACCTGATCCACAGGTTCGAAACCGGCCTGATGATATGGCTATGAGAATCATCGACTCCCCGGCCTGGCGCGCCCTCGCCGCCCATGCGGAAGCCGTGCGCCCGGCGCATCTGCGTGAACTGTTCGCCGCCGACGGGCAACGCTTCGAACGTTTTTCGCTGCGCCAGGACGGGCTGCTGCTCGATTTTTCCAAGCAGCGGATCGACGGCGAAGCGCTGGCGCTGCTGCACGCGCTGGCCGGCGCCTCCGACCTCGAGGGCTGGAAGCGGAAGATGGTGGCCGGCGAACTGGTCAGGTTCGTCCAGGCAAAGGATTCGGCAACGATTACAAGACGCCAACGAGCTGAATACATTATCCGTGCTGGACTACCAAACGACTTCGTCGACGAAGAATTGAAAATTAATTTAAGCGATGAGGCCAAGCCGCTAATTAAGGCGGTGGAAGACTTGAACAGGTCAACTCATGTACGTGAAGAAACTATTGTATTCAAAGGTCAAGACGTCCGCTTTATGTTTAATAGGATTCTTCATGGACTTTTAAATCTACTAAAAATCGCCCAAAATAGTCGTGCTCAGCTTAAAGAAACTATCGCTGACGTTATACACCATGCGATCTTTGAAAATCTGATATCTGATGCAATTCAGGAACTGGATGAGATTTCTACGCATACGATAATTGACGGGCATTACATAGATGCTATCGTGGTCCGAACTCTAAATGCAACCGAAATTCAATACGTAGTCGCCGGTGAGGTTGAGGTCGAACTCCAATATGGTTCAAACTCTGACGTTCGGAATGACAACGGGTTTCGCAAAGACGACTCCTATCCATACACTGCTGTGGTTAATTCAAATCCAGCTAAACCAATGGAAATACGACCGAATGAAGTCACACTCCAAGTTGATAATAGTAGCTTTTACGAATGAAAAATAAAATGAAGCCAAGTCACAAAGAAGAAACCACCGCATTAATGAAAGTTGGCGGGCATGTAACAGCATTGATAATTGCAATCGAGGAGTATCAGCCTCGACAGTCAGGAAAAATACCAAAGGTCGATTTTGCCAAAGCTGACGCTGAGGCTTTTTCAAATGTTCTTGACAAAATGTATCCGGATTCCGAAATACATCGGATTTTGCTAATCGATAGCTTAGCCACTAGCATGAGCGTGCAGAGTGGCTTCAAGGAAGCGATCTTTTCAACAGGACCCGAAGATCTCTTGATAATCTATTATGCTGGACACGGCTTCCATAACGGGCTCTCTAACTTGATAACCGTTTGGGACAGCAATGGTCATGATCTATCGGGAACCAGCCTTAATCTGCGAGATTCTGTTTTCGATCCAGTAGCAAAAAGCGATTGTCAGAGGCTATTAATATTCATAGACTCGTGCGCCGAACATCTTGAAGATCAATTCAAAGGCCGCAGTATAATCTCAGAACTGAATGACGCAGAATTCAAAGAGTTTATTAATATAGACCAGTATGTGGGCATATTCCTGTCGTGCTCACCAGGGCAAAAGTCATATAGCCATGCAGGCATTAGCCATGGAGTATGGTCTTATCATTTAG
>JAFLDQ010000044.1 GCA_017302355.1 Dechloromonas sp. | reverse complement strand
CCGCCAGATAATCGTTACCCGCCCCTCCATCAATGTTGTAGACGGCGGTATTTGTTCCCGTGTTACCACCCACGATGAGAGAGTCATCCGCAGCACTACCGGTCATGCCATAAGTATTGCCATTGCTGCCTGCGATGCGCACCTCCTCGATCGACGTCAACTGAACCGTCGTCGATCCCTGCGTCGCCGTGCCGTTGGCCAGATTGACGTTGATACCGCCGACCTGCCCCAGAAAAGCGCCATTCGCCGAGTTATAGCTGAAAAACGTGACTCGGTCCGTACCATCGCCACCATCCACAGCATCGGCACTGATCGCATTGCTGGATAGCAGATAGAAGAAATCATTGCCGCCGTTCCCGGACATGGAGTCCTGACCGTCAAATCCGATGATGACGTCGCTGCTTGCGCTACCGCTCGACTGCTTGCCGGTCGAAAAATCCCCCGTCGTTGAAATCAACTGGTCGCCGAGCAGAAACTGCCCGCCGCTGGCAAATGTCAGGTTGCTTGGCGTCAACGACAGCGGCGAGGCGTTCAGCGTCACCGTGGTGCCGCCAAAGGAAAATGCGGCGGTACTGGCCGTAAACACGAACCCAACTGCAGTCGGAGAAATGCTGCTGGAGTCGAACGTGAAGACGTCCGTCTCCGGATTGAAGGGCACGGAATTGCTGGTGCCGCTATAGCTGCTGAAGTGATAGATTGCCATTTTTGCCTCCTGCGGTTTTTGGAGTTTCGAGGTCTGTCCTGTTGCGAAAATATTGGACCTTGCCTCCTCGGAACTAAAGCGCATAATCCGTGCCAGAGAATGTAAGACGCATATCCCGTGAGGATTTCGGGAAACACCTGCATTTTCCGGCGCTCAGGAACCTCGCCAAACGTAAATTTCACCGTCACCCCCATTTGAGGGATAGGCCATAGAACATGCAGCCCGCTCGAAACATCTGATGGTATTTCGGCTGGAGGCAACCTCAGATGAATACAGATCTTTTTGATCAATTCGATGCCCTGGTGCATCTGATCTATGAAGCGCTGGCTCGTCCGGAACTCTGGCCGCTTGTCGTAGATCAAATTCGGGCTGCACTAAAAGGCAGCGCCGGACTCTTGTTCACGCCACTTCTTCCCGTCTCGGAAGGCGGGTTTGCTATTGCGTCACAGCTTTCCAGCGAAACACTATTTCGACACGCCAGCCACTATGCCGCACTGGACGTCTGGACCCAGGCGGGAATCGAACAAGAACTATTCACTCCAGGTGAAATCGTCACTGACGAGGATCTTCTTCCGCGCGCGCAATTTCTGGAGAGTGCCTATTACCTTGAATTTCTGAAGCCGGCGAACATTTCGCGCCTGTGCACCATGGTGTTGTTCGCTCAGGATCAGGCCGGACGTCCGGTGACTGTGCTGTCGCTCTACGGTCCAGTCAACGCGCCTCCCTTTGACCAGGCGGCCCGCCAGTTGCTTACACAGTTGCAGCCTCACCTATCCCGCGCCCTGAAACTAAGGCATCAGCTACGCGGCGCAGAAAACGCGGCGGCCTCATCACTGCAGGCCATAGACAAACTCCCCATGTCACTGCTCTTCTTCGGTGTAGGGCAGAACGTCCTGCATGCGAATCGCCACGCCCTTGATTTTCTGCAAAGTAGCGCCACACTTAGTCTGAGTTGCCCGCCAGGTGTGGGCTGCAGGCTGGAAACTAGAACTTCCCGCGCAGGTGTCGCGCTTAAGCACCTGCTTGACACCGCCTTGCCTCAGCCCTACAAGCACCCGAATAGTATCTCCCTGTGCATGCCGATCCCCGAGTACTCAGGCAACGCGCCCATAATGCTCTCGATACTGCCGATATCCAGTCAGGCAGACTGGCCAAACCCGCTGCGGGAAATTGTCGCCATCGGCTTTTTGACCACGAATGCACCGAGCGTTGCTATCGACTCCCAAATTCTAAAAGCGCTCTATCGACTCAGTCCAGCCGAGATCCGCGTTGTTGAAGGTCTCTGTGCAGACCAGACGCTCACCGAGATTGCCAGCAATTTTCAACTGAGCGTTCAGACCGTTCGTGATCAGCTCAAGAGCATCTTCAGCAAAACAGGCACCAGGCGCCAGTCCCAACTGGTTCGCTTGCTGACAACGCTATCGAGCCAAAGTCCGATGCCCTAGTCTGGACGCAATGGCGCAATTTCGAGTCGTGAGCGGTCGACGGCAAAAACGATTAAAAACGGAATTCAATCGCTTTTCTGCCCGCGCTGCCAGCGCGCCGCCGCGCTATCGTCAGTATCCCGCGCATCCACCCAGCGCGCGCCTTCCGGCGTTGCTTCGCGCTTCCAGAATGGGGCGCGGGTTTTCAGGTAGTCCATGATGAATTCGCAGGCGGCGAAGGCTTCGCCGCGATGGGCGCTGGTCACTGCGACGAGCACGATCTGGTCGCAGGGTTTGAGCGGACCGACGCGGTGGATGACCAGCGCGTCGTAAATGTCCCAGCGGCCCTTGGCCTCGGCGACGATTTCTTCCAGCGCCTTTTCGGTCATCCCCGGGTAATGCTCCAGGGTCATTTCCGACACAGCGGCACCGTCGTTCAGGTCGCGAACCAGGCCAAGGAAGCTGGCCAGCGCGCCCACCCGGGCGTCACCGGCACGCAGTGCGGTCAACTCGATATTCAGGTCAAAATCCGCTTCCTGTACCCGGACGCTCATGCTCAGATTACCTCGCGCGCCTCAAGGAAGCGCAGATTGGGATATTTCTCTTTGACCATGTTCAGGTAGACATTGTTCGGCGCCAGATAGACCGGGTCATCCGCGCCGTCGAGCGCGACATTGGCGCTGTAGCGTTCGGAAAGCTGGCGCAGTTCGGCCGCGTCGCCATGAATCCAGCGCGCCGTCGAGCAGTTGTAGCTCTCGAAAATGACCTGCACTCCGTATTCGTTCTCCAGCCGGCTGGCCACCACGTCAAACTGCAGCGTGCCGACCGCACCAAGAATCAGGTCGTTGCCGGACATCGGCCGGAAGAGCTGGGTCGCGCCCTCCTCCGCCAGCTGCTGCAAACCCTTCTGCAACTGCTTGATCTTCAGCGGATTGGCAATGCGCGCCAGACGGAAGTGCTCCGGCGCGAAGGACGGAATGCCGGTGAAGCGCAGGTCTTCGCCCTCGGTGAAGGTCTCGCCGAGGCGGATGGTGCCGTGGTTGGGAATGCCGATAATGTCGCCCGGCCAGGCTTCGTCGGTCGTGCTGCGGTCGCGCGCCATGAAGGTGATGGCATTATTGACGGCGAGAGACTTGCCGCCGGCGCCCTGCTTGACCTTCATGCCGCGCTCGAAGCGGCCCGAGCAGACGCGCAGGAAGGCGATGCGGTCGCGGTGCTTGGGGTCCATGTTGGCCTGGATCTTGAACACGAAGCCGGAGAATTTCGGCTCGTTCGGTTCGACCTTGCGCGAAACCGCCGGCCGGGCGATCGGCGCCGGCGAGAGGTCGACCACGGCGTCGAGCAGGCTCTGCACGCCGAAGTTGTTGACCGCTGAGCCGAAAAATACCGGCGACTGCTTGCCAGCCAGGTACTCGGCGGCGTCGAAGGCGTGCGAGGCGCCGCGCACCAGTTCAATGTCGGTGCGCAGTTCATCGGCCTGCGAACCGATCAGCTCGTCGAGGCGCGGGTTGCCCAGCCCCTGAATGATTTCCGCCGTGCCCTTTTCGGCCTGCGGGTCGAAGAAGGCGATGCTGTCGTCGTAGAGGTGATAGACGCCGCGGAAACGCTTGCCCATGCCGATCGGCCAGGTCATCGGCGCACACTGGATGCCGAGCACCGACTCGATTTCGTCGAGCAGGTCGATCGGCTCCTTGCCTTCGCGGTCGAGCTTGTTGATGAAGGTCAGGATCGGCGTGTCGCGCATGCGGCAGACGTTCAACAGCTTGATGGTCTGCGCCTCGACGCCGTTGACCGAGTCGATGACCATGACCGCCGAGTCGACCGCCGTCAGTGTGCGGTAGGTATCTTCCGAGAAGTCCTCGTGGCCCGGCGTGTCGAGCAGGTTGACCATGCATTCGCGGTAGGGGAACTGCATCACCGACGAGGTCACCGAGATGCCGCGCTGCTTTTCCAGCTCCATCCAGTCCGAGGTCGCGTGGCGGCTGGCCTTGCGCGCCCGCACTTCGCCGGCGACCTGGATGGCGCCGCCGAACCACAGCAGCTTTTCGGTCAGCGTCGTCTTGCCGGCGTCGGGGTGGGAAATGATGGCAAAGGTGCGGCGGCGGGAGATTTCGGTGTCGAGAGCGGTCACGGCGGGTATCGGAAAGCGGAAAGCCGGCGATTATACCTTCGGCGCCATGCAACGCCGGGGCCGGTTCGCGGGCAAGCCGGCAGCAACCCGGATCAGACCGCCAACAAGCTCTGCCGGCCGCACCACTCCTCGCCGGCCGCCACGGTCACGGAATTGCGCACCGCGGCCGCCTCGACGCACAGCATGTGGCGCCAGCCATCGGCCGGCATGTCCGGGAGCTTGCCACAGGCATCGACCCAGGGGTTCCAGACGACCGCATCGGGAAAGCCCTGACTGCGGATCCCAAGATCGGGATGGCCAGCCCGGAGCAGCTGCGGACGCCGGACGTCACAATAGAAGCGGTCGACCGCGCCATCGACCACAATTTCCGTGCCGGTCTCGCGGACGATCGGGTTGCCGTGGGCTGCATCCAGGTACTCGTGACCATGGAGTCCCGCGAGCGCCGCATCCTCGACCTGAGCGACGCGCAGGCAGGAATGCAGCGCCCCGGTGAAGGCGAAGGGCGCTGCGCCGTCACCGACCACTCGCGGGTGCGCACGAATCCATGTTTCGGCAGGTCGCCGAAGGCGGCAAACTGCGGAAAGCAGACCGGAATGCCGCCGCGGATCGCGACACTGCCGTCGAACACGGCGCGCCCGGAAAGAAACAGGCGTTCGCGGCCATCCGGGGTGATCCACGACAGAACCTGCCCGCCCAGCCGGCTGATGACGGCGGAAGAGCCGCCCGGCCCCCGCAGGCGCAGGGCTTCCAGGCCATGAAAGGCGATGGTTTCAATGGAGGGTTTCACGGGCTTCCGCTGCCTTGGGCACGACATAGAGCCGGGGACGGACATGCAGGAGTTCGACCCGCTGCCCGACGAGCGTTACGGTCCCGGGACGGCGGTTGTCGCCGGTCTCGCTGTATTCGAACGCATAGACGCGGCGCAGCCGGAGCCGCCCGTCATCGTCGCGCACCGGCCTCAGCGCGCGGATGGCGACCGTGTCGTCGAGAAACTGCAAGCCTTCGTCGGCGCACGCCGCCTGCGCCGCCGCCACCCCGACCTCACGCGCCTTGAGGCTGTCCAGCCACAGCCAGACCGCGGCGCCCAGCAGCGCAAGAACCAGGAATTCGAGCCAATCCATCGGCCAAGTATACGCAAACCGCGAGAGAACCCGCGTCGCGGCGGGGCGATATGCCTGATAATTCGTCCGCCAGGAACTCCCGCAGCGCCATGAAACTGACCTTGAAACTGTTCCGCAACCTGCTCCCCTTCAGCGAACCGCCGGCCCGGAAGCGGGCGGGCGAGGTGCGCGAACTGCTGGAAGAAGCCCTCCAGGAAGCGGAAAAGACTCTCCCCGTTTTCGAGCGGCATGTCGATCTCTCGTCACCGCCCCCGCCCCGCGCGGCGACCAACTCGGCGCTGGCCGCCGACAACCTGTTGAAGACGCTCGTGGCGAGCTACCTGAAGTTCGCCAGGACGATCCTTCAAGGCAGTCAGCAGGAAAGCCTCATCGGCATCTTTCAACGCGCAGCGCACCGCGCGGTGATGCTGCTCAAGCGCCGCCAGCAGTTGGCTTGTCGCTCCTGCCCCAGGCCGTCCGGGTCGACCTGGCCGATGCTGCACGCTCTCCGGCGGGCGATCGGCGGCAGGGCGGTATGCCGCTTCAACCGCAGGGCCTTCAAGCCGTATTCCGACCTGGTTGGCGGCATCGCCCACGTCATACCGGTCATCGGGGGCGATGCGCACAGCCCGCGTGGCATCCATCTCCACCGCCTGCCCGGCTACGGCAATCGCCCGGGGATCATCGCCCGCCCCGGCCATCTCGCCAGCGGCCACGAGGTCGAGTCCGGCGCCTCCGGCGACACCCGGCTCTGGCGGATCGGCAGACGCCTCCAAGCCTCCAAGGGGCTTGAATTGTTCGCCCCCGCACCGCTCTAGACCCCTCCGGACGACCGCGCCATGCTCAGCTATCGTCACGCCTTTCACGCCGGCAACCATGCCGACGTGCTCAAACACGTCGTCGTGCTGCAGATCGCCGAATACCTGGGCGAGAAGCCCGGGCCGTTCTGGATCATCGACACCCACGCGGGCGCCGGCCGCTACGCGCTGGAATCCGCCCACGCCAGAAAACTCGGTGAATACCGCGACGGCATCGCTCGCCTGTGGGACAGGAAGGGCCTGCCGCCGGCGGTGGCCGACTATGTCGAACTCGTCCGCATGCTCAACCCGGACGGCAGGCTGCGCCACTACCCGGGTTCGCCCTGGCTGGCCCGCCAGCTGCTGCGCGAGAGCGACCGCCTGCGGCTTTACGAACTGCACAGCAGCGACGTCAAGCTTCTGCAGGAATGCTTCGCCGGCGCCGGCCGGCAGGTCATGGTCAGTGCGGGCGACGGCTTCGCCGGCCTCAAGGCCAGCCTGCCGCCGCCACCGCGCCGCGCGCTGGTGCTGATCGACCCTTCCTACGAAACGCGCGACGATTACGCCAACGTCGTCAAGTGCCTCCAGGATTCGCTCAAACGCTTTCCCACCGGCATCTATGCGCTGTGGTATCCGCTGCTGGCCAGGCGCGAATCGCACCAGTTGCCCGGCCGGCTGAGGAACCTCGGCGCGCCGAACTGGCTGCACGCAACCCTCGAAGTCAAGGCGCCTGCCCGCGACGGCATCGGCCTGCATGGCAGCGGCCTGTTCATCATCAACCCGCCGTGGACGCTGGAAAAGACCCTGCACGAAACCCTGCCTGCCCTCACCGCCATCCTCGCCCAGGGCGAAGGAGCGCGCTACGCGCTGGAGAGTCAGTCGGCGTAGGCAAGCGAGGGCGCAGATGCCCCGTTACTGTTACTGTCTGCCAGCCACCCTCCCTGCAACCGAATCCTTCAACGCCTGCCCAGTGACGGGTGAAGTGCAGGCACGTAACCGCTCCGCAAGATGCGGACATGACACGCCCGTGTCACCATGACCAATGGCGCTGCGACATCGGCAGGCGATACGGACAGGCCATAACCGTCGAACGACCAGCGATGGAGCCTGCCGTCACGAACCAGATAGAAATCCCCGCCCTTGCCAGCCTGGACGATCGCCCCCGTGGGAATCGCCTTCAGGTCGCTCACGACATTCTCCCGGCGCTCAGGGCGATCCTGCTTCAACTGGAGGTCGATGTCCTTTGCCGTCGGCCGCTTTGCCAACCCGAACACCCGCGCCCATGCCTCCTGGTACGCGACGTAACGTTCCCGCCGGCACTCGGAACAGGGCCGGTGACCGGCAGCCAGGGCCGTCGCTTCGTCCAGGAAAAAGAGTCCCGTGTAATGCCCCGGCTGCATGATCTGCCGCTGTCTTTCCTTGAATGAAAGCAGGCAGGTCACCGAGGCATCGCGCGCCGACAGGCGAACGATGTTGCCGCTGTCGTCATGCAGGCAGCCGCGGTTACCCATCAGCGTGCCGCGTGCCGCAACCGCCACCAGGGCGCCTTGAGGATCGACACGATTTTGCCGGCGCATCCTGCCTCTACTCCTTCTCGAACCCCTGACTCGTGAACCGCAGCGTCCGGCTGTTCTCGGTCACCGTGCGCACCACATTGTCCGGCGCGCCATCAGGCATTTCCGCTTCGATTTCGAGGTTGACCGTGACTCGCGCGCCGACCAGGCCGGCCAGGTGCGAAATCACCTCCTCGGCGATCCTGCCGGCATCGCGCCCCACGCGCGCAGGGTCGAGGACCACCGTGCCGTGGAACCGTTTCGGCCTGGCCGCCCCTGACGGTTGCACTGGCGGCGTCACACCCGGCAGCATCGGGGACACGCTTGGCCCCTCGCCGGGTGTTTGTCCTGGCGTAGCGCCCGGCGGCGGCGCGCGCTCCGCATCCATCTGCCTTGCCGCCACATCCGCCTTGACGACCAGCGCCGACGAGTGGGCGTCGGCCAGACTGATCAGCGTACCGGCGCGCAAACCCAGATAGCGGCCGGCCGTTCCATCGTGGCTGTCGGCAAACGCAAAGGTTTCCTGCCAGATCATCAGATTCACGCCATCGCTGATGGCATGCAGCAGTACCGTCGAATCCTTCAGGCGTGGCAGGAACGGGTAGCGCGCGAAATCCTCGACCAACTGCTTGACTGCGACATGCTCGCCGCGCCAGAGCGGAATCTTGTCGAGTTCCATCTTGAGCCGGGTCGGGGCGAAGCTGGTCAGGTAAAGCTCGTCGGTGCGCAGTTTCTTGCAGGCGCGGACCGCGAGTGCGTCGGCGCCCGATAGCCGCAGCGCCTCCCAGGTTACGGCGTCCTGCGGCATGTTCTGCACCGGCACCAGCAGCCACTGCCAGGTTTCCGGCAGCCGCGCCGTCGCGGTGTTGTCCGCCGCGGTGATCTGTTGCGCCACCTGGGTTTTCTGATGGGTTGTCAGCCCAAGCTGCGCCTCGTCGGCGAGGATGGACTGCCAGGCCAGGTACTTGCGCACCGCCTCGTCGAGGTCTTGCAACCGCGTCTTGTCGGCGGCAAGAAACACCAGCGTGTTGCGGTACAGGCGCGGCGAGTTGCCACGGGTTTCGAGGATCGCCTTGGCGGCGATTTCGGCCGCGTTGCCCGCCTCCCTGCTGTAGGCGTGGGCGCTGCCCAGCACCACCAGGCGGGCCTCCAGATCGTCCGGCACATCGGCGCCGCTCGCCGGCATCGGATGGATGCGGCTGAAGTCGCCGGTGCTGGCCAGGTCCTTTTTAAGGCGGCGCTCCAGTTCCGCCACCACCTTGTCCGGTTCGCGCTTCAACTGCTCGGCGCGGTCTTCGGCCAGCTTGGTCACCGTGGGTTGCGTCGAATACCAGTAGTGCGGCCCGTCGTTGTAGAGGAAGGTGGCGGCGCTGGCCATGCGCCGCAGCGCGTCGCCAAACACGGCGGGCGATTCGCCCGGCATCACGCACCCCAACTTCACCCGACGATCTTCGATGCCCTTGTGCGCGGCGGCCGTCGTGGGCGCCGAACCCATGTAGATCGCGCGCGCCACACGCCGGCAGGCCGAGAACTTGCCGAGGTTGGGCAATTCGCTGTCGAGCTTCAAGGGCAGCGAATTGGCGCCATCCACATCCTTCTCGATCACCGGCACCCAGTTGTCCGAGAGGTAGCGGGTCAGTTCCGATTGCACGCGCGCGTCGTCGATCGCCACATTGGCCGGCAGGATCAGCGGATTGCGGTCGCCCTTTTCCCACAGGCTATGGATCACCGCCGCCATCAGGCGCAGCACGCCGCGGGTGCGCTGGAATTTCACCAGCGTGCTCCAGTCGGTGTAGAGCCGGTCGAAGATTTCCGGGTGGATCGGGTACGCCGCCTTGATGCGCTGCTCGTATTCGGCGTCGCGCGTCTCGGTTGGAAACTCCGCCTGATTGGCGCGGTAGAAGTCGGCGAAGGCGCGCGCCACCACGTCGCGCTGCTTGAACTGCTCGGGGTCGTCCAGCGGCCGGAACAGGCGGCGGCGCACGATCTCGAAACCTTCCTCGGCGCTCGCCGGTCGCCAGGACGATTCGACCCGGCCCACCACGTTGCGCAGGCGGTCCAGCGCCTCGCGGCCGCGTGTGCCGCCGACCTCCACATCATCGGAATGCGCATGCGGCGAGCCCGAGGTGTCGGACGCCGGCAGGCTGATCACCAGCAGGCAGTTCTTCGCCAGCTTGGCCGATTCGGTGAGCACCTGGGCGAAGGTGAATTGCGTCTCGAAGCCGCCCGCCGGCAGGTCGCTCTGGTCGTGCAACTGGCGCGCGTAGGCCACCCATTCGTCCACCAGAATCAGGCAGGGGCCGTATTCGTTGAACAGCTCGCGCAGCACGTCGCCGGGGCTGGTGGCTTTCTCGTCATCCGCCGCCACCCGGGCAAACGCCTGCTTGCCGCCCAGTTGATACGCGAGCTCCCCCCACAGCGTGCGCACCACCGTGCCATCGGCCTTGACCGAGGGATTGCCCGGCGAAATTTTGTTGCCCACCAGCGCCACGCGCCGGGCGGCCGGCACGGTCGACACCCCGGCAGCGGCCAAAATCGCATCCACGCCCGCCAGTTCGGTCGGCCGGATGCCGGAAAACAGGTGATACAGCGCCAGCATCGAGTGCGTCTTGCCGCCGCCGAAGTTGGTCTGCAACTGCACTACCGGGTCACCCCCTCCCGACGTGAGCCGCTGTACCGCCTTGGTCAGCATCTCCTTCAGGCTCTCGGTCAGGTAGGTGCGGCGGAAGAACTCCACCGGGTCGCGGTATTCCGGCGTGCCCTCATTCAAATGCACCTGCCACAGGTCGGCGGCAAACTCGGCTTGCTGGTAGCGGCCGCTGGCCACGTCGTCGTGCGGCATCACCACTTCGCGCCAGGGCTTCAAGCTGCCCGTCACCCCGCTTTCGAGCGCGATGCCCGAAGACTTGCGCTTCTCGCCGCGCGCCTGCTCGTCGAAGCGCACGCGCAGCAGCTCCATCTTGGCCTTCTCGACCTCGTCGGCCTGCGGGGCGGATACCGCCGTCAGCAGGCGGCCCACCGAATCCAGCGCACGATACACATCGTCGCTGGAAAACGGCTGCTGGTGCGCCCACTTGTTGCGCCAGTCACGGATTTCCGACACCAGGCTGCGCTCGGAAAAGCCCAGTGTCTTCCTGAATACCTCATTCCAGGTATCCCACATCAGCTTCAGTAACGCCGAGGCATCCCACTGCTCGATGGGCTTGTTGGCCAGCATGGAGTCTTCGGCGAAGCCGCGCACCTTGTCGATGGTCAGCGCCTTGACCTCGATGGCCGCCTTGACCTCGCGCCCGACAAAGGGGCCGAGGCCGGTTTTCAAGAAGTCGAGCGCCTTGCCGACGCGTTCGTGGTGGGTAATGGCCATGCTGTCCTACTCCGAGCCAAGGGCCGTTTTCAACTGCGTGAGCAAGGCCGGCACGGCTTCCTTCGCCGTTCGCCAGAGAATGTCCAGATCGACGTCGAAATAGGCATGTACCAAGCGGTTGCGTATACCGGTGGCTTCCCGCCAGGGGATGGCCGGCATAACGTGCCGCCCTTCCTGCGATACCTTGCTGGCGGCCTCCCCGATGATCTCAATGGCGCGCACCAATGCGAAACGCAGCATTTCGTCTTGATCCAGATCCGTGCGCTGTCGCCCCGCAATGAAACGCGCCACGGACTGACACGCCTCCAGCATGTGTTCGAGGCGAATGCGATCCTCATCCCGCATATTGCACCTCCGCCATCTTCACCACCTCGTCGCGAAAGAAACGCGACAGGTCGCCCGCAGTGCGCAAATCCACCTTGCGGCCCAGCATTTCCGTCAGTTCAATTTCCATCCCGGCAATTCCGAACAGCGTAGGCGTATGCTGCGGATCGAACTCCGCCAACAGGTCGATGTCACTCTCCGGCCCCGCCGTACCTTTCAGTTGCGAACCAAACAGTGACAGGCGGCGAATGTGGTGGGACTGGCAAAAGCGCGCCAGCGTCGTTTCATCCAGTTTCAGGCTGGGATGCATGCTCATTCCTCCCCAAACAAGTCGTCGGCGCCCGGCGTTGCCGCCTGTGGCTTCTCCCTTGCCAGCCGGACGATCTCCGGCCAGCTTTGCACCAGCGCGTTGTAGGCCATCGCCTCCTGCGCGCGCTTCTTCCGTTCGCAGATGGTGTACAGGCGGTAGCACAGTTCGCGGGCGATTTCGGCTTGGCTGCCGAGCTTGGCGACCAGCGCGGCGGCGGCCGCTTCGCCGCCGGCTTCGAGCACGCGCACCAGGTGGTGCACCATCTCCCACACCGTCAGCCGGCCGTCGGCCTGCGGGTCCCAATCCGCCGGCAACTCGGCCGGCTTGAGCAGGCGCACCCTGCCGCGGCCCGACTGGACGATTCCGGCTTCGGCGACGCCGTCGACCGCCGTCGCCTTGGCGCGGGCAAGGACGTCGGCGACGCCGAACTCACCCTCGGCAAAGCCGAATTGCTCGAACCAGGCGAGCGCGAAGCGGGTGTCGGCGTCGAAGTCGCCTTCCTGCTCGGCCAGAGATTCATCGAGAACCTGGTTGATCAGCGCCAGCGCCTGGCGCACTGGGATGGGCCTGCCGTCGGCGTCGAGCACCCTGGCGTAACGCGTATAGACCGCCATGCCGGGGCCGATCGCCGCCTGCGCCAGGTCCACCGGCGCGATGTTGCCGGCCTGCAGATAAGCCAGCGCGGCGGGCAGTTCGGTTTTCAGCGCGGTGAGGAACTCGCGGCGGGCTGCGGTGGGGGCGTTGGCCGGGCGCGGGCGGCAGACGAGGACGATGCTGGAGGCGAGCGCGTTTGCATCGTTGCCGATCATTCGGCCTTGACGCTCAGTTCTCATTGGCCAAGTGCCGCTGATTGCAAAACCGGCCTCGATGACGGCGGCAAGGAAGGTGTCCCAACCGGTGTTGGTGGTGCCATCTTCATCGCCGCTTTCGGACTGCTTGAAGGCGTAGTAGATGGTGACCGGAAAGTCTGGGTGCGCCTGCTCGGCAAGGCGATGCATGGCCTCGGTCATGCCGTCGAGGAAGAAGGTCTCGGCCTTCTCCCTGCTGCCGTGGCGGTAGGGCGTGGCCACCAGTTCCTCGGCCTTGGGCACGGCCATCGTTGCGAACAGCTCGGGGAAGATCGTGCGCAACGACCGGCGCAGCCAGACATAAAAATAGTCAGAGAGGTCGGCGTAACCGATGTTGTCGTAATAGGGTGGATCAGTTGAAATCAGCTTGCCCGCAGACACTGCCTGGGTCTGAGCATCGATTTGACTAGCCGATCCACTGTGGCTTCCCGGAAGATAGTCGATGCCCATGGCCACATACGACAGGTTTTTGGTGTAGTTGCCGCCCGACCCGCTAAAAGGATTGGCTTCCGCGAAATCCCAAGCCATCGGTATCGCTTGCCGGCCGAACAAATGGGTCACAAGCTCGTTCTTCGGTTGGTTGGCCCAAATGCACAAGTTCGACCAAAAATCTGCTGATCGGCTATTTCCACACGCCAAATACACCCCCACCGCCTCCGCATACGCCGTCGCGCCAGCGCCGGCTTGGGCGAGGGGCTGGCCGTCGTCGGGGAGGCCGGCCTGGAGGGCGTCGCGCCGGATCTTCTCGCGCGCCTCGGCGACCAGATCGGAAAACGTCGTCAGCGCGACGAGCTGGCGCGGGGTGAAGAGGTCGCCGTAGGTCTTCAGCCCGTAAAACGGCGGGGAAAACCAGCGCGGGTTCTCGGGCATGGCGACTTCCGGCTTCCAGTCGGGCCGGGCTTGCGCGGCGGCGGCTTCGTGCTCCGCGGTCGGCGCCAGATAGACCCGGCCGCGTTCGCCCTCGGCGACGATGGCCATCAGCTTCGCGCCCATGCGGCCGGCATTGGCTTCGCCGTAGATGTAGTCGGGCGGAATCGGCGCATCCGACATCAGGCACTTGAAGTTGGCCCCGCGCGCCAGCTTGGTGCCGTTCTTCGCGCCATCCGCATCCTTCGGCTTGCCCACCTTCACGGTAAAGCGGTAGCCGGCAGCCCCCTCTCCCCGGCCCTCCCCCGCGAGGGGGGAGGGAGTGATGATGGGTTCGACATAGGCTTCCTTGCCCGCCTTGGTCGAGAGCATGAAGGTCGAGGCGAGCGGCACCTCGACATGGGCGAAGGCCGGGTTGGGGCTCTTGACGGTGCGCGCCCACAGCCAGGCGATGACGGTGAGCTGCTGCCCGACGTATTTCCGGAGGTCGCTGCGGTCGACGGCCATTTCGGGCGTGATTTCGACCCTGGGGTAGAGCGCGCCGATGCGCCTTTCGGCCTCGTCGCGCATCCACTGGCCGTAGTAACGCACGTCGTCGGCGAGGCCCTGCGCGCCGCGCCATTCCTTGGCGAACAGCGCCCCCTCTCCCCTGGCCCCTCCCCCACGCGGGGGGAGGGGAACGGCGCCCCAACCAGAGGGAAGGGGAATGGCGCCCCCCTCTCCCCTTGCGGGAGAGGGGTTGGGGGAGAGGGGATTCACCGGCGCCCGGCCGGCAAAGCGCGGCGGAATCTCGATCATCGCCTTGTTGATCAGCACCGCGACCGGGTTCAGATCGCTGGCGTAACTCTCCAGCCCCAGCCGCTGGGCTTCGAGCGGCAGCGCGCCGCCGCCCGCGAAGGGGTCGTGGAAGGCGGGCGGCATCTCGCGGTTGAAGAGTTCGCGGGCGCGCGGGTGGTCGGCGTTTTCGGCACAGGCGCGGCGCCAGCTTTCCCGGATCGCGTCGCGCCCTTTTTGCAGGACTTCCTCGTTGGTGGTGTTCTCCCATTTCACCAGTTCCTCGATGATCTTGAACAGCCGTTGCCGCTCCTTCTCCTGCTTCTTCTCGGTGGGGAATAGATCCGGGTGCGCCGAGGGGTCATCGACCATCTGCGCAAAGATCACCGCCCGCGCCGCCGCCAAGGGACGGCGCGCCCACCACAGGTGCAGCGTGGAAGGATGGCCGTGGCGGATCGACTTCTCGCGCGCCGCCGCCTTGTTGATGGCCTCCAGCGGCAGGGCGACTTCGATGAGCTTTTTCTTGGCCATGCGTGCTCCTATGCCTGACTCCCCTCTCCCCTCGCGGGAGAGGGGCGGGGGAGAGGGGGTTGGATGGGTTGAGCGAGCGCATCCAGAATCGTGCTCAACACCGCATCGGTGTTGTTCAAAATGTCCGGATTCCAGAAGCGCAGCACCGTGAATCCTTGCGCGCGCATCCAGGCGTCGCGCCCGGCATCATGCACGCTGCCGTTGTGCTGGCCACCGTCCGCTTCGACGACAAGACGTGCGCCGAAATGGACAAAATCAGCGACATAAGGGCCGATCGGCTGCTGGCGGCGGAACTTGGCACCGCCCAGCCGGTGCGCCCGCAGGTGCCGCCACAGCAGGCTTTCTGCATCGGTGGGGGTGGTGCGCAAGACTTTGGCGAAGCTCTGCGGGGTCATTTTCCCCTCTCCCCTGACCCCTCTCCCGCAAGGGGAGAGGGGTGGCATTGCGCGATCGCTTTGTTGATGGCTTCCAGCGCCAGGGCGACTTCGATGAGTTTTTTCCTGGGGGTCATTCGTTTTCTTTCAGCAGACGGGATAGCGCCGCGCGCACCGCTGCGCTGTCTTCCGGAGAGAGTCTGCCCAACTCGCCACGCACCAGGCGATGATCCAGCGTGAACAGCTTGAAGCGCACGACGGATGCGGCCGGTAACCCGGCGGCCTTGAGGTCGGTAATCGGACAATCGAGCGGCCACGGGGCATTGCCTTGCGAGGTAACCATTGCCATCACCGAATGACCGGCCGGGGTGTTGAAGCTGGCGGCATCGGAAAGCACCAGCGCCGGCCGATTCTTGGTTGCGTTGCGGTCGGTGAAGGGAAACGGCACGCGCACCACGGTGAAGCGATCAAAGGCCACGGTAGGCTTCCTCGTCGGCGCTGCCCGACCATTCCGACAGCGTGCCTTCGACTGCGCGCAGGTATTCGATGTCGAGCGGCTGGACGCGACGCACGGTCGCCGTTCCGTCGCTGCCGACTTCCCAGGCAATGAGGTCGCCGGGTGCGACATGGAGCGCGGCTCGCACGTCCTGCGGGATGGTGGTTTGGCCTTTGGCGGTGATCTTGGCGACAGCGAGCACGGCGTTCTCCAGTAAGGATGGCATTACATTCTTACTTTACTGCGGGGCTTCTGCGCGCGCAACCAGTTCGGCAAGATCGTAGTTCACGCTCGTCACGCCAAAATCCGGTTCGCGGTTGAACGGCTGCCGCAGGTAATGCACCCTGTGGTTCTCGTCATCCAGAAACTCGACGATGGCCAGGATGAAATCGTCGGGCTTGTTCAGCGAGTAGAGGATTTCGTTGCGCGTCACCGTGATGGTGGGCGCGCCCGACACGCGACCCTTGACCTCGATGAAGCGCAGTCGGCCGGTGCCGGGCACGCGGCTTTCGATGTCGTAGCCGAGTTGCTCGAATTCGCGGTCGGTGGGCTCAAAGCCAAGATTGCGCTCGATGTCCATGATGACGGCACGGGCGCGTGCGGCGGCGGCCTGGTTGTCGCCGGTTGAAAAAGTCGGCATTGCCCCCTCTCCTCCGGCCCCTCTCCCGCAAGGGGAGAGGGGAGAAAGCAGGCCGCGCGGCACCACCAGCAAGCCGCCCAGCACCACGGGCGGCAGGGGCGACAACTGCGCTTCCAGCCGCAATTCTTCGAGCCGCCTTTGCAGACGCCCCTGCAACAGGTCGGCGCGCTTTCTGGCTTCGCCGGAGTTGAGCCTGGCATTGGGATGCCCCGCCTGTTCCTGTTCGCGAAGTAGCTCGGCGCGGTGGTCCCAGTAGTTGATTTCCTTGGTGAGGCGGTCCTTGACCGCGGCTTCGGTCTTGGCGATCAGTTCCAGCTTGCGGCCTTTCACCTCGGCCAGATGTTCGGGGACGACCCTGGCAATCGCGTGGCCCTGGGCGGTCTTTTCCAGGTCGCGGGTGATCCACTGGCATTCCGGCAGGGCGAGCAGGTCGGCTATGCCCGGGTCGCCCGCTTTCAGCGGACGGAAGTCGAGGTAGGGCGCGTAATGGACGTGGCGGGTCGTGCCGGCGGCGTCCATTTCGACATACATCATGCGTTTGGAGACGATGCGGCGGCTGCCGTCCCTGGTGGCGGCGGCATCCTGAATGGCGTGCTCCAGGTAGAACAGCACGCGCGGCGGCGTCCCGAGGTCGCGTTCATCCACCAGCACGGTGCCGCGTTTCAACAGGTCGCGGTTGCGTTCCAGGGTGAGGTCGATGACGGCATCGAGCAGCGGGTGGCCGGGGCAGACGAAGGCCGCCAGCGGCTGGCCCTGGGGCGCGACGAGGGTTTTCTCGAAGGCTATGCGCTCATAACGCGGCAGCACGGGTTCGCCAATGCCGATGAGGCGATCCCGGTTGCGCACCGGGGCCGGAACATGGGTGATCTCGAAGCGGCGGGGCTCGCGTTGCCTGGTGTTGCCGCCGAGTTGTTTGAAGGCTTCGAGAAAGAAGGATTCGATGTAGTGCGGTTGCAGGCGGCGGGCATCGGCGCGTTCCATGTCCTCGCGGATGCGCTGCACACGGCTGGCGTCCATGCTGTCGTGCACCAGTTGCCGCTCGTCGAGCAGGGATTGCAGGTGGGTCTTGTCCAGCGCCGTGTCGAGGACGGTGGTGAGAAATGCCTTGGTTTCCGGCAGGTCGCCGTAGCGGATGGCGTCGATGAGCAGGTCGCGCAGGGTCATGACCTTGCCGTCGGCCCCGGGTGACGTAAAGGCGAGCTTGCCGAGCACGTCGAACACCTGCCCGCCCAGCGCCTGGCGCGCCTGTTCGAGCTTTTCCAGCAGCTTGCGGTAGACGTCGCCTTCGCGGGTGCCGTCGGCAACCAGGTTCCACAGGTAGCAGACTTCGGTCTGGCCGATACGGTGGATGCGGCCAAAGCGCTGTTCCAGCCGGTTGGGGTTCCACGGCAGGTCGTAATTGACCATCAGGTGCGCGCGCTGGAGGTTGATTCCCTCGCCGGCGGCATCGGTGGCCAGCAGCACCTTGACTTCGGGATCGTGCTTGAACGATTCCTGCACCTTGAGGCGCTCTTCGCGGCCGATCCCGCCGTGGATGATGACCACGGTTTCCTTCCGGCCAAGGAAACGGGTGATGCGGTCTTCCAGATAGTTGAGCGTGTCGCGGTGCTCGGTGAAGATGACGAGCTTTTGATGCGGCGATGGCTTGGGGGGCGTGATCTGGCCGGAACCATAGGGTGCGGCGGGTTCTTCGACGCGGTGCGCTCCCGACAGGCCCGCCGGGGTGAAGATTTCACCCAGCAGGCTGGAGAGTTCGGTCCACTTGGTGTCGGCGCCGCTGCGGCGCACGGTGAGCGCCTGCGCTTCGAGCGTCTTGAGCAAATCGATCTCGATGCGCAGTTCGGGGATGGAGCGCGCTGCGGTGGCCTGGTCGAGGATTTCTTCCTCGGCGGCTTCGACTTCGTTGTCGGGCGCGTCTTCGAGATCGTCCACGTCTTCGGCGGTGAGACCGGGTGCCGCCGGGAGCGATTGGGTGACCTGCCCCGCGCGTTGCAGCAGTTCCAGTTCGCGAAGGCGGGATTCCAGCCGTTCGCGGCGTCGGCGCAGGGACTGGTAGATCGCTTCGGGCGACGATGCCAGACGCCGTTGCAGGATGGTCAGCGCAAAACCCACCGTGCCGGCGCGCTTGTCGTTTTCCAGCGCTTCGGCGCGGTTGAACTCGTTGCGGACGTATTCGGTGACGGCCTTGTAGAGCGCCTCTTCCTGGGGAGAGAGGCGGTAGGGCACGGTGTAGGCGATGCGCTCGGGGAACAGCGGCGTGCCGTCGAACTTGCGCAGATTTTCCTTGACCATGCGCCGCATGAGGTCCGACACGTCGGCGGAATGCACGCCGTCGCGGTACTTGCCCTCGAAGCGGTCGCCATCCAGCAGGGCCATGAAAAGCTGGAAGTCGGCTTCCTTGCCGTTGTGCGGCGTCGCCGACATCAGCAGGAAATGCCGTGTGAGTCCGGACAGCAGTTGGCCGAGGTGGTAGCGCTTGGTGTATTTCGCCTCGCCGCCAAATACGGTGGCCGACATCTTGTGCGCTTCGTCGCAGACCACCAGGTCCCAGCGGCAATCGGGCGCTTGCAGTTTCTGCTGCACATCCTCGTTGCGCGAGAGCTTGTCGAGGCGGGCGATGACCAGGCTGGTTTCGATGAACCAGTTGCCGGTGCGCGCGGCTTCGAGTTTGTCGTTGGTGAGAATCTCGAAGGGCAGGTGAAAGCGCCGGTAGAGTTCGTCCTGCCACTGTTCGGCCAGGCTCCCGGGGCAGACGATCAGGCAGCGTTGCAGGTCGCCGCGCGCCACCAGCTCCTTGATGAACAGTCCGGCCATGATGGTCTTGCCGGCGCCAGGGTCGTCGGCCAGCAGAAAGCGCAGCGGCTGGCGTGGCAGCATGGCTTCATAGACGGCGGTGATCTGGTGCGGCAGCGGCTCGACGACGGAGGTATGCACGGCCAGCACCGGATCGAACAGGTGGGCCAAACGGATGCGCTGGGCTTCGGAAACCAGACGGAACAGCGCGCCATCGCCGTCAAAACTCCAGGGGCGGCCTTGTTCGACGATTTCCAGCGCGGGTTCGCTGTCACGATAAAGAAGCTGGTTGGCGACCTTGCCGTCTGCGGTTTTGTAGGTCAGCTCCAGCGCTTCGGAACCGAACCACTGCACGTTGACCACGGTGACCAGTGCGTCGGGGACAATGCCACGCACGGCTGCCTTGGGCTGGAGTTGTTCGAGCCTCATCATCCCGGCTATCGTCCTTCCTGTTGGGTTCACTGCAACTTCGCCATTGTCCGACAAAAGCCACCCGAAGGCAGGAGAGTCATGCGAAATACATTGTGCAGCGGCAAGACAATTTCGCGGTAAATCACACCGGATCTACTCAACAGCTTTCCGTATCCTCAAGCAGGCCAGTCCAACGCAAACAACGGACCGCCCGCCCCGACCCGAACCTCACTCCAGTTCCGAATACTTCGCCCGCGAGCCGAACGCCTTGTCCACTGGGTACTTCTGCGCGTTCTTGGCGAGCTTGGCGCGGGCGGCGGCGGCGAGGTCGATCCCGGCGGCATCGGCGATCAGCAGCAGGTAGAGCAGGACGTCGGCGCACTCGTCGCGCAGCGCCTCGCGGCTCGCCGGTTCGGCCGGCAGCGCCTCGATCTCGGCGTCGCTCTTCCACTGCGTCAGTTCGAGCAACTCGGCGGCTTCGAGGTTGAGCGAGACGATCAGGTTGCGCAGCGAATGGAACTGCCGCCAGTCGCGGGCATCGCGGAATTCCAGAACGGCTGCGGTCAACGCGGGAAAATCGTTCATTTCTGGCTCGCCCCAAGGTAAGCGCGCAATCATGCCATAGCGCGGAGCCGCTAGAATGCCTCGATGAAACGCGTTTCGCTCAACACGCAGATCCTGATCGGCTGCCTGGCCGGCATCGCCGGCGGTTTCTGGCTGGCCGGCGCGAATGCGACGCCGGCGGCGCAGAACGTGCTCTACGGCGCGAAGCTGGCCGGCAACCTCTTCCTCGACCTGCTGCGCATGGTGCTGGTGCCGCTGGTCTTCTCGTCGATTGTCGTCGGCGTCGCCAACCTGCGCGCCCATGACCAGATGCACCGGGTGTGGACGACGACGCTGGCCTTCTTCTTCGCCACCATGGGCCTGGCGATCCTGATCGGCTTCGGCGCCGCGCACATCTTCCGGCCGGGCGACGGCCTGCAGCTCGAGATGTTCGCGGCGGCGACGAAGGACTACCAAGCCCGCCAGATGCCGCTGCCCGACTACATCGCCCAGTTCCTGCGCGGCCTCTTCCAGAACCCGTTCAAGGCGCTGGCGCAGGGCGAGATCCTGGCCATCGTCATGATCGCCCTCTTCCTCGGCGTCGCCCTGGTCGTCGGCGGCGAACGCTACCGCAACCTGCGCCTGCTGCTCCAGGAATTGCAGGAACTCTGCCTGATGATCGTCGGCTGGATCATGCGCCTCGCGCCGCTCGGCCTCGCCGCGCTGCTCCTGCAACTGGTGGCCAGCCAGCAGGGCGGACTGTTGAGGAGCCTGGGCCATTTCATCGTCGTCGTCACCGGCACCACGCTGTTCCACGGCCTCGTCGTGCTGCCGCTGATCCTCTGGCTGTTCACCCGGATGTCGCCCGTCCATTTCCTGAAGGGCGCGCGCGAGGCGCTGATCACCGCCTTCGCCACCAGTTCGAGCACGGCGACGCTGCCGGTCACGCTGCGCTGCACCGAGCAACACCTGCATGTGCGCAAGGACATCGCCAGTTTCGTCGTGCCGCTCGGCGCGACGGTCAACATGGATGGCACGGCGCTCTACGAGGCGGCCGCCGCGCTCTTCGTCGCCCGCCTCGCCGGCATCGAACTCGGGTTCGCCAGCCAGATCATCGTCTTCTTCGTCGCCATGCTCGGCGCCATCGGCGCCCCCGGCATCCCGAGCGTCGGCATGCTGAGCATGGTGCTGGTGCTCGAATCGGTCGGCCTGCCGACCGAGGCCATCGCCCTCCTGCTGCCCATCGACCGCCTCCTCGACACCACGCGGACAGCCGTCAATGTCGAAGGCGACATGGTCGGCAGCCTGATCGTCCAGAAGCTGGCCGACCAGCCGGGCGCCTGAACCCTATTTCGCGATCACTTCGATGCCGTGGCGGCGCAACCAGTCACGGTCAAGTTCCCAACGTACCTCGCGGATCCCCGGCCGGGCAAGAACGATATCCTTGGCCTCATCCTGGACCTTGCCGAGCAACTGCTCGACCTTGATGAAGGCCGGGTTGTTGTGGTCCTTGACGTTGATGTCGGGATAGATCACGCCGAGAAAACGGAAGGCCGGCGAATCGAAATTGCGCGGCGTACTCATCACCGCCGTCTCACCTTCAACGCGCAGCACGCGAAACTGGTACGGATAGGCTTGCAATTGCGGGCTGGCCTTGGCCACCAGCAGCTCGTTCAGCTCGCGGGTGACCGGATCGGGGCGACGGATCACCCAGTCCAGCGCAACCAGCAGCAGAAGAACAATCACCACCCAGTGCCAGGATTTCATCTTGACTGCCGCCATGGATTCCTCCCGTTCAAATATCGTGAGTGCTCAGGCGCGCTCGCCGGTCATCTGGTCGACCATTCGCCGCCCCAAAACCAGCAGCCCCGCCGAATCTTCCAGACCCTCGACAAATCTCCGCGGAATGCCGGACAAGCCCGTTTGCGCCCCGGCCAACGCGCCCGCCAGGATGGCCCGCGCCTGGTTCTGGCCGCCCCCATTGACCGCGTTCAGCACGCAGGACTCAAAATCGTCGGAGAAACGGGCAGCGAGGTAATAGGCCGCCGGAAATTGATGGTAGACGGCGCAAGGCATGCCATAGACCAACGAGACTTTCCAGGCCGGCTCGATCCGGATGTCGGGGTCGCAGGCGGCCTGCGCGATCGAGGACTGGGTCAGCAAAGCGTCCGGTGACGGAAAGTTGCCGGCCATCGGCGCTTCGACCTCTCCGGGCCGCGGTGCCTGAAGCTTGCCGCTGGTCACCTGATGAAAGGGGAGCGCGCCGGTTTTGACCCGCGCCATCAATTTGCCCGACAAGTCGGCATCGAGACGATGGCCCTCGACCAGCATCCCCAGGGTTGCGGCGAAGGCTACGGTCATCGCGACTACGGTGCCGTCGGACTGCGTCAGCACAGTATTGGCGTTGACGTTTGCGGCCAGCCGTGCCGGATCGAGCGCGTGGCGGACGGCGATGGCAATGATCCGCTCGGCCGCCTCTGTGGTGTCGGCATTGCTTGCCACCTGCCCCCATGGGAGCCCTTGACCGACGCGCTTTCGCCAGCATTCGCGAATCGACTGGCTGGTATAGCCGCCGGGTCCGTGCATGGGCACGCCGTCGATCCGGGGGAAGAAATCGTCGTCCATACGCCTGCAGAAATCGGTCTGGTCGTAGCCGCCGCAATCGACGAGCGATTCCAGGACCAGCCGTGAAAGGATGCCGGACTGCGACGACTGGCCGGCCTTCAAGCCGGCGTGATAGCGATCCGGACGCGGGGTGGTGTAATCGCTGACCCATTCGCCATAGTCGGCGCGCATCTGGCCCAGGTCGTAGTACCAGTGCGGCCCCAGGGCGAGAGCATCGCCGATGAAGGCGCCAAGAAGGGCGCCGAGCGCGCGGTCTTCGGTGGATGTGGCAGGCATGGCAGTCTCCCGGTCGTCAACATGAAGGATAGCGCCGGCCAGCCGTTGACCGACCCCGCCATCATTTCAGAAAACCGGCCCAAGGTGTTGGCAAAACGACGGACGAAGACTGCGTTACGAAGCCCTGCGGTCAACCGGAAAAAAGGCCAAAAAAATGAAAACGCGCTGCCTGTGCCCGGCCGGCTTCGGCCGGGCTCCCCGTCATAAACGGAAGCGGTGCGCAGTTTCCTGCAGACGGGCGGCAACACCCTCCAGCGCCTGTGCCGCCTCGGAAGTCTGACGAACCGCGCCGCTGTTTTCTTCGCTCATCTGGGCGACCTGCTCCAGGCCACGGGCGATTTCCATGCTGGCTGTGGATTGCTCCTGCAAGGCATTGGTGATTTCAACCACGGCATCGACCACCACGCCGGACTGGCTGGCGATCTGACTGATTTCGGTACCGACCTCATGGGAAAGCTTGTCGACGCCCCCCATCTTGACGACCACCGTTTCGATGCAGCCCATGGCCTCCCGGGTGTAGCTTTCGGTTTTGCCGATGACTTCCGACA
>JAFLDQ010000043.1 GCA_017302355.1 Dechloromonas sp. | reverse complement strand
TAGCGCGCCGGACGCAGGCCGTTGCGGTCGAGCGTCGCGCCGATCTGACGGCCGTCGGTGAAGGCGACCGCGGCGGGGCCGTCCCACGGCTCCATCATCGCCGCGTGGTACTCGTAGAAGGCGCGACGGTTCTCATCCATCAGCGCATGTTTTTCCCAGGCTTCGGGAATCATCAGCATGACCGCATGCGCCATTGAATAGCCGCCCATGACCAGCAGCTCGAGCGCATTGTCGAACGACGCCGAGTCGGACTGCCCGGGGTAATGCAGCGGCCAGACCTTCTTCAGGTCATCGCCGAGAATCGGTGACGAGATGGCCTGCTCACGGGCCTTGAACCAGTTGACGTTGCCGCGCAAGGTGTTGATCTCGCCGTTGTGGGCGATGTAGCGGAACGGGTGGGCGAGATCCCAGGTCGGAAAGGTGTTGGTCGAAAAGCGCTGATGCACCAGCGCCAGCGCCGAGACGGTGCGCTCGTCCTGGAGATCGAGGTAGTAGACGCCAACCTGGTGCGCCAGCAGCAAGCCCTTGTAGGTCACCGTACGCGCCGAGAACGACGGAACGTAGAACTCCCGGCCATGCTTGAGGTTGAGCGACATGATGGCATTGGCGGCGCGGCGGCGGATGATGTACAGCTTGCGCTCGAGCGCGTCGGTCACGAAGATGTCGGCGCCGCGCCCGACGAAGACCTGCCGGATCACCGGCTCCTTGACGCGCACGGTCGGCGACATGGGCATGTCGCGATTGACGGGTACATCGCGCCAGCCGAGAACGACCTGGCCCTCCGCCTTGACCGAGCGTTCGATTTCCTCGATACAGGCGTGACGCGAAGCGGCTTCCTGCGGCAGGAAGACCATGCCGACGCCGTACTCGCCGGCCGGTGGCAGGACCACACCCTGCCTGGCCATCTCCTCGCGATAGAACTGGTCGGGAAGCTGGATCAGGATACCGGCGCCGTCCCCCTGCAGCGGGTCGGAGCCAACGGCTCCGCGGTGATCCAGATTCTTGAGGATCAGCAGGCCCTGCTCGACGATACCGTGACTCTTCTGTCCCTTGACATGGGCGACAAAGCCGACGCCGCAGGCATCGTGCTCGTTGCCTGGGTCATACAATCCCTGCCGCTCGCGTACTGCTGCTTCCATCACACTATTCCTTCAAAAAACCCGGTCAAAGAATACATCCGCCGAAGGTGGAGAAGCCGGACCTCCCCTGCGCCAGGCAGCCTGCAGAAAATTCGGGCAACCTTGGAATATACCGTCAAAGGTACGCCGACTCAACATGCTGCAATGCACCAAGGTGGTTCATCCGGGGCGCGGCGCTCCCCAATCAGGTGCATCGCGCTTCGATGGCGGCGCCGATCGTCGCCTCATCCAGCCCGTCCGCAACCACCGCCATGCCGATCTCCTTCAACAGAACCAGACGCAGACCGCCGTCGCGGACCTTCTTGTCGTAGCGCATCAACTCGATATAGCGCGCCGCGCCCAGTGGCGCGCCGCGGGCCGGCAATCCGGCGCGCGAATAGAGAGACTCGATCCGCCGCACCGACTGTTCGGCAAGCCAGCCTAGCCGCTGCGACAGTTCAGCAGCAATAAGCGTGCCGGCGGCAATCGCTTCGCCATGCAGCCAGTTGCCGTAGCCGAGACCGGTCTCGATCGCGTGTCCGAAGGTGTGCCCGAGGTTGAGCAGGGCGCGCTCCCCGGTTTCGCGCTCGTCCGCGGCAACGACCTCGGCCTTGTTGGCGCAGGAGCGATGAACGGCGTAGGCCAGCGCATCGCGCTCCCGCCCCAGCAATCTTTCGATGTTCGCCTCGAGCCAGGCAAAAAAGTCCGGATCACGGATCAGCCCGTATTTGATGACTTCGGCGAGACCGGCTTTCAGCTCCCGATCGGGCAAGGTATCGAGGGTCGCAATATCGGCCAGGACCAGCTTCGGCTGATGGAAGGCGCCGATCATGTTCTTGCCCAGCGGGTGGTTGATCGCGGTCTTGCCGCCGACCGACGAGTCGACCTGGGAAAGAAGGGTCGTCGGGATCTGGATGAAGGGCATGCCCCGCTGGTAACACGCCGCGGCAAAGCCCCCCATGTCACCGACGACGCCACCCCCGAGAGCGATCAGCGGGGTGTTGCGCTCGCAGTGGTCGCCAATCATGGCATCGAAAAGCAGGTTGAGCATCTCCCAAGTCTTGTATTTCTCGCCATCCGGAAGGATCACCGGCAAGACGGAAATTCCCTCCTCCCGCAGCGTCGACCGCAACAACTCGAGATAGAGCGGCCCGACCGTCGTATTGGTGACGATCACCGCCTTCCTCTGGGTCAGGTGCGGCCTCAGCAATTCCGGATGCGACAGTAACCCGCTACCGATATGGATGGGGTAGGAGCGTTCGGCGAGTTCGACATTCAGGGTCTGGATCATGGCTTGCATTGGCGGTGAAATTCCCGGAGCAGATACTGGACGACGCCGGAGGCGACGAGGTGCGATCCGTCGACGACGACATGAGCGGCTTCCCGGTACAGAGGGTCGCGGACGGAATGAAGTTCCTCCAGCCGTCCCAACGGGTCGGAGACCCGCAGCAACGGGCGATTGCGGTCGTGGCGGGTTCGTTCAAAGAGGACGAGCGGCGGGACGTTCAGATAGACGACCCAGCCCGTGTCGTGCAGCCGCTTCCGGTTCTGCGGATTCAGCACCACCCCCCCGCCGGTGGCGACAACGCTTTCGGACCCGGAAGTCAGCTCGCGGATCGTCTGGGCTTCACGGCGGCGGAAGCCTTCCTCGCCCTCGATTTCGAAAATGGTCGGGATGGAAACTCCGGTACGCTCGACGATTTCATGGTCGGAGTCATGAAACTGCCAGCCGAGCCGCCGGGCTAGCTGGCGGCCGACCGTCGTCTTGCCGGCTCCCATCAGGCCGACAAGGTAGATGTTGCTGTAATTGTTCACCGCGCCATTTTAGCCGACTCCGGGAGCCTGCCACAAAAGACAAGGGCCGGCAAAGCCGGCCCTCGCTGTTCCCGCATGGGCGCTCAGTTGACCTGCAGCTTGTCCGAGATGATGCGCGGCGTGATGAAGAAGAGCAGTTCGCGCCGTGTCCCGGCATCGTTCTGATACTTGAAGAGATAGCCGAGGACCGGGATGTCGCCGAGCAGCGGCACCTTTTCGGTCACGTTTTCCTTCTTGGTGACATAGACGCCGCCGATGACCACGGTCCCGCCGTTGTCGACCACGACGTTGGTCTCGACCGTGGCGGTCTTGATCGGCGGATTGCCGAGGACGGCGCGCGTCCAGTCGGGCTCCTCCTTCTTGACGACCAGGAGCATGCGGACGGTTCCTTCCGGCGTGATCTGCGGCGTCGCTTCCAGCGAGAGCGCGGCGGTCTTGAACGAAACGTTCTGGGTGGCAACACCGCCGCCGGTTGCCGTCGTCACGTAGGGGATTTCGGTACCGTCCTGGATCTTCGCCTTGACGTTGTTCGCCGTGATGACCCGCGGGCTGGAGACGATCTTGCCGAGGCCATCCGATTCAAGCGCCGCGAGTTCCAATTGGAGGATTCTTGTCAGCGACGCGTTGAACAGCGAGAAGGCAAGAGCCCCTCCCTTACCCGCGACATTGACGAATCCGGGCAGGTTGACTCCAACCGCGTTGCTCGACGTCTGGGATCCGGTGCCAAAAGTCGCCTGATAGCTCTGGTTCAGGTTCGGAGTATTTCCGGTCGGCGTGACAGCCGCCGGTGAGTAGAGGCCACCGCCACCGTAGACTCCACTGCCCCCCAGCTGGCTGGCGCGGGTGCTCAGGAAATTCATCCGCACCCCAAGGTCGCGGTTGAAGCTGTCCTGCGCCTCAACCACGCGGGCCTCGATCATGACCTGGCGCGAACCCGTATCGATCGCCCGGATGAACAGGCGGATCTCCTCGAGCTTGCTCGGGATGTCGTTGACGAAGAGGATGTTGGACTGCGCGTCGGCGATCGCGTTGCCGCGCTTGCTCAGCAGGCGCTGCGACGCCCCGCCCGGGGTGCCGCCAACGCCACCGACCCCGGCGAGGAGCTTGGCGACGTCGCCGGCCTTCTGGTAATTCAGCACGAACTGCTCATGCTGGATCGGCTCGAGTTCGCTGATCTGCTGCCTGGCCTCGAAGTCCAGTTTCTCGCGGGTGGCGATTTCGTCACGCGGGGCAATCATCATGATGTTGCCCTTCTTGCGCATGTCCAGGCCCTTCTGCTGGAAGATGATGTCGATCACCTGATCGGCCGGCACGTCCTTCAGGACGAGGGTCGTCGTGCCGGTCACTGTGTCGCTGATCACCGCATTCAGGCCGAGTTCCTCAGCCATCAGTTTCAGGAGGGCGCGGACATCGCCGTTCTGGTAGTTGATGCTGACGCGCGGCCCCTGGTAACCGGTCTTCGTCCCCTGCACCAGCTTGTTCGGATCCTCGATGATGCGCTTGACCTCGACGACGAACTGATTCTCGCTCTGATAGGCGTTGTGCTCCCACAGTCCGTGCGGCGTGATGGTCATGCGCACGTTCTCGCCGAGCGGTTTCGTTTCGACAGAGGTCACGGGCGTGCCGAAATCGGTCACGTCCAGCTTGCGCCGCAGATTGTCCGGAACGCTGGTCTTCAGAAAGTCGACGATCAGACCCTTGCCCTGCTGACGGATGTCTATGCCGGTGCCGGCGTCGTTCAGGTCGACGATGATCCGCGCTTCGCCATCCTTGCCGCGGCGGAACGCGATATCCTGGAGGGCATGGCGCTTGCCGATGGAAGTCTCGGCGGTGAATTGCGTGACGCGCTCCGGCAGCGAACCCACCGCCGGGATGGGGGCAAGCACGACATAGAGCGACTTGCCGTCCAGGCGCGTCGTATAGGTCATTCCCCGCGTCAGATTGAGGACGACGCGCGTGCGACCGCCAACCTCGACGACGTTGGCGCTCTGCAGGTCGCCTTCCTTGAAGGTCACGCTGTTCTTGCCCAGACCATTGGCGGTCGTTGGAAAGTCGAAGGCGATCTTGGCTGGCTTCGCCACGCTGAAACCCACGGGCGGCGAGGCCAGCGGTTCCTTGAGGTCGATCCTTACGGCCACGTTGTCGCCCTGCGGTGCGGCAACGATTGCCTCGATCGTGTTGGAGGCAGCGGTCTGCGCCGACACCGGCCCGGCCAAGGCAAGGCAGGTCGCCGCAATAGCGGCCATCGCGTATTTGATGACTTTCATTTCTTACTTCCCTCCTTGGCCTGCAGATACAAGGAACTGGTGCGTTCACTCCAGTCGCCCGCAGAATCCTGAATCAATTCACGCAGCACGACTTCGTTGTCGGTGATCCGCGTAACCATACCGAAGTCAAGGCCGACATAATCACCCACCTTGACCTGCTTGACCTTGTTATCGACCTCAATGACCGCAATCGGACGGCGGTTGATGTTCAGGTATCCGATCATCTTGAGCGACTCGACCGGATATTTTTCGAGCAGGCTGTTGCGCAGGTCACGCGCCTCGAAGTCCGGCTGGAAAGCTCCTGCCTTTCCGGCCCCCTGCTTGTTCTTGTTTTCCGGCTCGATCTTGCTGGCCCTGAACGGGTCCAGCAGGCCTTCGACATCGTAGGGCACCGCCTGATAGGGCTTGACCTCGGGCAACTTGGGAATATTGCCGCGCATGTCCTTCGTATTGTCTTCCATCCACCGCTTGAGGTCTTCGTGATCGCCACCCGAACAGGCTCCCAGTGCCCCGCAGAGTGCGACGAGGATCAGTCGCTTCACTTCTTCGCTCCTTGCGCTGCCTTCTTCTGTTTCGCGACCTCTTCCTCATCCAGATAGCGGAAGGTCTTGGTTGTCGCATCCAGCGAAAGCGTATTGTCCTTGGATGGCACGATCGCTATGTTGTTGAGCGTCACGATTCGCGGCAGCTTTGCGATATCGGCGGCGAACGCCCCGAAATCGTGGTAGCCGCCGTTGATCTTCACGGCAATCGGCAATTCGGCGTAGAAGTCCTTCACCTCTTCGGCTCCGGGCCGGAAGAGATCGAACTGGAGACCGCGCCCGAGGCCAGCCTGGTTCACCTCGATCAGCAACGCCTCGACTTCCGACTTGTTCGGAAGCTGCTTGAGCAACGCGCCAAACGAGCGATCGATTTCAGCCAGTTGTTCGAGGTAGAGATCGAGATTGACGGCCTGCTTCTTCTTTTCGAGGAACTGCTGCTTGAGCGTTGCCTCTTCCCTCTCCTTGACCTCCAGTTCGGCAAGCTGATCGCTCCAGAGGAACCACCAGCCCGCCACAACCAGCACGGCAAATATCGCCAGCAGAAAGGCGCTCTTGGGTAACGCGGGCCAGGCGCCCGGATCATTCGGATTCAGGTCACGGAATTCGTCGGCGATCGCCTGAAAGTCGATCTTTGGCAGCGAAGCGGACTTGGCTTTCATTTCTTGTCCTTCGCGATGACAGGCGGCTGGCTGCGGGTCAGCATGAAGTTCATCGCGAACTCGTTGCTGCGGCGCCCGTTCAGAATCACCGATTTGACCTCGATCAGCTGTGGATTCTCCAGCCAGGGAGACGCTTCCAGGTTACGCATCAATGCCGACACGCGGGCGTTGGACTGGGCGTAACCGGTGACATTGACCTTGGCCCCGTCCTGCTTCAGCGACTTGAGGTAGACCCCTTCCGGGACCTGCTTGACCAGTTCGCTCAGCAGATAGACCGTTTCGCTGCGGTCACGCTGCAAGTCCTCGATGACCTGCTTGCGCGCCAGCAGGGCCTGGGTCTTTTCCTTCAACTGCTTGATCTCGGCGAGTTGCTTGTCGAGAACGGCAATTTCGCGCTTCAGGAAATCGTTGGCCTCGGTCTGACTGCTGATCTTCCCGTTGATGATCGTATATCCGAGGAGGACAACCAGTCCGGCAAGACAGACCGCCGCGCCCACCATCAGGTAGAAATGCTGGCGCCTTGCCTTGCGGGCTTCCTCGCGGTGGGGGAGGAGGTTGATTCTGATCATGATGGGTCAAACCTCCGCAGGGCCAGGCCACACGCCACCATCAGCGACGATGCATCCGCAAGCAGGCTCTTGGCCCGGACCCGATCCGAAAGCACCATGTTGGCGAAGGGATTGGCAATCAGCGTGCTGACCTGGGTGCGCGTCGCGACGACCTCGTCGATGCCCGGAATCACCGCGCAGCCGCCGGCCAGGACGATGCTGTCGACGTGATTGAACTGGGTCGAGGTAAAGAAGAACTGGAGGGCGCGGGAGATTTCGAGCGCCAGATTGTCCATGAAGGGAGTCAGCAGCTCGCCCTCGTAGCCCTCGGGAAGACTGCCGGAACGCTTGGCGGCTTCCGCCTCCTCGTAGTTCATCCCGTAATGCCGGGCGATGTCCTGGGTCAGCTGCGCGCCCCCGAATGCCTGTTCGCGGGCATACACCTGCTGTCCATTGCGCAGCACCGTCAGACTCATCATCGTGGAACCGGCGTCGATCAGCGCGATGGTCTGGTTCTTGCCGCCGCCGGGCAACTGGCGCTCGATCAGCTCGAACGCCGAGAGCGCGGCCTGGGTTTCGACATCGACGACCACCGCCGTAAGCCCGGATGCATCGGCAACCGCCACGCGATCCTCGACCCGCTCCTTCTTGGAAGCGGCAATGAAGACCTCGAGTTCATCGGGCGCCGACGGCGCCGGTCCGATCACCTGAAAGTCCAGATTGACTTCGTCGATCGCGAACGGAATGTACTGATTCGCCTCGGACTCAACCTGGACTTCCAGCTGATCCTCGCGCAATCCGGCGGGCACGATGATCTTCTTGGTGATCACCGCGGATGCCGGCAACGCCATCGCGACGTTGCGCGTTGACGTACCCAGCCTCTTCCAGGCGCGCTTGACGGCGTCGACGACGCCGTCCATGTTGGCGATATTGCCATCCGACACCGCATCCTTCGGCAACACCTCGACGGTGTAGCGCTCGACACGGTAACCCTCCTTCCCGTTGGCCACCAGTTCGACCAGCTTGACCGCCGAGGAACTGATGTCGAGCCCCAATAGGGGACGCGCCTTGGGATTCAAAAACGTTGAGATATCGAAGCCCACCAGACCCCCAAAAAGTCCTTACAAAATGCGAAGTTAGCCACATAACCGATAATTCTCTTTAGATGCTAGCAACAAGCCTACGGCATGTAAAGCGTTTTCACGGGGTGTTTCAGGTACGGCGTATAATCCGCGCAACGCCAATCCGACCGAATCGCAACCTTGCCCTCCCTACCCCTGGCTGTCCGAATCGCGTTCTTCCCGATAGTCCTGCTGCTCGGCCTGGCGGCGATGGGAATCGCGTTGGCGGTAATCATCCTCGCCCTCGCCTATCCGAACCTGCCGTCACTCGAGGTTCTCACCGACTACCGGCCGAAAATCCCGCTGCGCGTCTATACCGCGGACGGCGCCCTGATCGGTGAATTCGGCGAGGAGCGAAGATCGCTGGTCGGCATACACGACGTTCCTGTCGTCATGAAGCAGGCGATTCTCGCGGCCGAGGACGATCGCTTCTATCAGCATGGCGGCGTCGACTACATCGGCATCCTGCGCGCCGCCGGGGCCAACCTGGCGGGCGGCGGCAGGCGGCAGGGGGCATCGACGATCACGCAGCAGGTCGCCAAGAACTTCTTTCTCTCGGGGGAGAAGACCTATACCCGGAAATTCTACGAGGCGCTCCTGTCGTTCAGGATCGAGAACAGCCTGAGCAAGGACCAGATCCTCGAACTCTATGTGAACCAGATATTCCTCGGCCAGCGCGCCTACGGCTTCGCCGCTGCCTCGCAGATCTACTACGGCAAACCGTTGAAGGACATCACGCTGGCCGAGGCGGCCATGCTGGCCGGCTTGCCCAAGGCGCCGTCGGCCTACAATCCGATCGCCAATCCCAAGCGCTCCAGGATGCGCCAGCAGTACGTGCTGCGCCGCATGCGCGACGTCGGCTACATCAACGATGCGCAGTACGAGTCGGCGCTGCGCGAGCCCCTCGTGGTCAAGCGCGAGCTGGCCGATTACCCGGTTCACGCCGAGCATGCCGCCGAAATGGCGCGGCAGATCGTCGCCGGGCGCTTTCCGGAAGAAGTCTATTCGCGGGGCCTCAAGGTCTACACCACCCTGATCAAGGGCGATCAGGAAGCCGCCTACGCCAGCCTGCGTCGCGGCGTCATGGACTATGACCGCCGCCACGGCTACCGGGGAGCCGAATCCTATCTCGACATGAAGGACTTCGCCGGCGATCAGGACGAAGCGATCGACGAAGCGCTGCAGGATGTCGCCGATGCCGGCGATCTGCTTCCCGCCCTGGTGCTGGCGGCAGATGCGAAGCAGGTTCGCGCCTACCGCAAGGGAGGCGAGGCCGTCACGCTTTCCGGCGATGCCCTGAAGTTCGCCGCAAGAATGCTCGACGACAAGGCGCCGCCCAACAAGCGGATCCGGCGCGGGGCGATCATCCGCGTGCAGAAGGACGACAGGGGGGGCTGGCAGATCAGCCAGCTGCCGGAAGTCGAATCCGCGTTTGTCGCGGTCGACCCCAAGGATGGGGCGATTCGCGCCCTGGTCGGCGGCTTCGACTTCAACCGCAACAAGTTCAATCATGTCACCCAGGCCTGGCGGCAGCCCGGCTCGAGCTTCAAGCCGTTCATCTATTCGGCCGCGCTCGAGAAGGGGTTCCATCCGGGGACCGTCATCCAGGACGAGCCCATCGTGATTTCGGCCAGCCAGACCGGCGCGCAGGCCTGGGAGCCGCACAACTACGACGGCAAGTACGAAGGTCCGATGAAGATGCGCAGGGCGCTGGCCAAGTCCAAGAACATGGTCTCGATCCGCATCCTGCAAAGCATAGGCGCACGGTACGCCCAGGACTTCGCCACCCGTTTCGGCTTCGACGCCGCGAAACATCCACCCTACCTGACCATGGCGCTCGGCGCGGGTGCGGTGACACCGTGGCAAATGGTCACCGCCTACTCGGTGTTCGCCAACGGCGGCTACCGGATCGCGCCGTACATCGTCAACGAAGTCCGCAACGAGAAGGACCAGGTGCTGGCCCAGGCGGCGCCTGCCCCGGCCAACGAGACGTCGGTCCCCGCGATCGACCCGAGGAACGCCTTCGTCATGGACAGCATGCTGCGCGACGTGACGATCTACGGCACCGCCGCCAAGGCTTCGGTGGCGCTCAAGCGGCAGGATCTGGCGGGCAAGACCGGAACCACCAACGAATATGTCGATGCCTGGTTCTGCGGCTATCAGATGACGGTCTCCGCCTGCGCCTGGGTCGGCTTCGACCAGCCAAGGAAACTCGGCGACAAGGAGACCGGCGGCGCCGCAGCTTTGCCGATCTGGATCGGTTACATGGGCCGCGCGCTCAGGAATGTCCCGGTCCAGACTCCGGAAGCGCCCGAGGGACTGGTCGCCTTCGGCAGCGGCCGTGACCGGTCCTACATCTATGCCGAAAACGTCCGCCCCGAAGCGCCATCGGAGGAAGACGAGACCGACGACAGCACACTGCCCCAGCCTGACCTGAGCAAACCGCCCAGCGACTGATCAGGCTAGCCGGACGACTTCACCAGCCTGCTCGCTGGCTAGGGCGGACAACTTCTCCAGCAGCTCGGCGCCGTCCCGGGTGTCGCGCCAGCACAGACCATCCCAGCGGAAGTGAAAACCGCCGCCCCGTGCCGCGACCCACATCTCGCGGGCCGCGCCATGGCGATTGACGATGATCTTGCTGCCATCGGCGAATTCCAGTTCGAGAACCCCGCCGGCAGCCAGTTCGAAGTCGATGGCTGCGCCGCTCGCCTCCACTGCCGCCTCGACCCGTGCGAGAACCGCGGCAGCCCGGGCGTCGAATTCCTTATCATCCATCGTGTGCTAACATCCTTTCCTTTGCTGACCGGTCCGTCATTGATGTCCAGAATCGTTGCCGCGCTCGTGACACTCTGCCTCGCCGGCTGCGGCCTGAAGGGTCCACTCGTCCTGCCACCCGGCCCGGCCCCTGCGCCAATCCTCGACAGCCTGAAATCGTCGGGCCCGTCGTCAGATGCTAACACGGACCAGAAGACCACCGCCCCATGAGCCAATTCGCGTTCAGGAACGGCGTCCTGCACGCCGAATCCGTCGCCCTGCCCGCCATTGCCGAGCAATTCGGGACGCCGGTCTACGTCTACTCCCGGGCCGCGCTGCAGGGCGCGCTGCGGGAATTCCTCGATGTCCTGAACGCCCATCCGGCCGGTGACGGCGCGCTGGTCTGCTACGCCGTCAAGGCCAATTCCAACCTCGCCATTCTGAATCTGTTCGCGCGCATGGGCGCCGGTTTCGACATCGTTTCCGGCGGCGAATTGCAGCGCGTGCTGGCCGCCGGGGCCGACCCCGCCAAGGTCGTCTTTTCCGGTGTCGGCAAGACGGCCGACGAAATGGAGCAAGCGCTTACCGCCGGCATCTTCTGCTTCAACGTGGAGTCGGTTCCCGAACTGGAGCGCCTGAACGAGGTCGCCGGCCGGTGCGGCAGACGCGCGCCGGTCAGCCTGCGCGTCAATCCGAACGTCGATCCGAAAACCCACCCCTACATTTCCACCGGCCTCAAGGAAGCCAAGTTCGGCGTCGCCTACGACGATGCGCTGGCTCTCTACCGCCGCGCCGCCGCGCTGCCCAACATCGAGGTCGCCGGCATCGACTGCCACATCGGCTCGCAACTGCTCGACCCGTCGCCCTTCGTCGAGGCGCTCGAACGCATTTTGGCCCTCGTGGACCAGTTGACCGCAACCGGCATCCGCATCCGCCACATCGACCTCGGCGGCGGCCTCGGCATCCAGTACAAGGACGACCAGGCGCAGCCGACGGTCGCCTCCTACCTCGCGCCGCTGCTCGACAAGCTGGCCGGGCGCGGCCTCAAGGTCGTCCTCGAACCGGGCCGCCGCCTGGTCGGCAACGCCGGCCTGCTGTTGACCAGGGTCGAGTTCCTGAAGCCGGGCGAGGGCAAAAGTTTCGCCATCGTCGACGCGGCGATGAACGACCTGATGCGGCCGGCGCTCTACGAAGCCTGGCACGACATCCTGCCGGTGACACCGCACGCCGGCGAAACCCGCATTTACGACGTGGTCGGCCCGGTCTGCGAAACCGGCGACTTCCTCGGCCTGGCGCGCCCGCTGTGCCTCGCCGCCGGCGACCTGCTGGCGGTGATGTCGGCCGGCGCCTACGGCATGGCGATGGCCTCCAATTACAATACGCGGCCGCGCGCGGTCGAGGTCATGGTCGACGGCGACACGGGGCACCGGATCCGCCGCCGCGAAACCGTGGCCGAACTCTACGCCGGCGAGCAGATTCTGCCGGCATGAGACGCGCCGCCCTGCTGGTCGCCGCCGCGCTGCTCGCTGCCTGCGGCGACAAGCCGGCCGAGAAGAAGGGCGCGCCGCCGACCCTGATCACGACCACCCAGGCGCAGGTCATGCCGCTGGAAATCGGCGAGCGGACGCTGGGCACGCTGGAAGCGGTTAACGACCCGAAGATCGGCGCCGAAATCGCCGGCAAGGTCGTCAAGGTCACCGCCCGCACCGGGGAAACGGTCGTCAAGGGACAGTTGCTGGCGCAGATCGACCCGACCGACGCCGGGCATCAGGTGAATGCCGACAGCGGCGAAGTCGCCCGTCTCGAAGCCCTGCTTCTCCAGCAGGAACGTGTGCTGGCCCGGCAGAGCGAGCTGGTGCAGAAGAATTTCATCTCGAAGAACGCCCTCGACGAGGCCACCGCCCAGCGCGACGCGCTGAAGAACCAGTTGGCCAGCGCCCGGGCCCGCGCCAACCTCTCGCGCAACGCCCTCGACAAGACGCGCGTCGTCGCTCCCCTGGCCGGAATCATCGAAACCCAGGTGGTCGCCCCCGGCGACTACGTCAAGATCGGCGACCCGCTGTTCCGGATGGTCTCCAACGCCCGCCTGCGCGCCAACCTGCCGTTCCCGGAAAGCGCCGCGGCGCGCCTCAAGATCGGCCAGCCGGTGCGCCTCTCCAGCCCCCTGTCGCCCGGGGAAGCCATCTCGGCGGTCGTCGAGGACATCCGCCCAACCGTCGGTGACGGCAACCGCGCGCTTGAAGTCATCGCCCGGCTCGACAATCCCGGCCCGCTGAAGGGCGGCGGCTCGGTCGATGCCGTCGTCGTCACCGGCGCGCGCGAGCAGGCGGTGGTCGTTCCCGAGCAGGCAGTCGTGCTGCGCCCGGCCGGCAAGGTCGTCTACCTGATCGCCGACGGCAAGGCGGCGCAGCAGGTGGTCGAGGTCGGCAGCAAGCAGCGCGGCCTGATCGAAATCACCAGCGGCCTGCACGGCGGTGAAACGGTCGCCCTCGACGGCGCCGGCTTCCTGAGCAACGGTGCTGCGGTCAACGTCAAGGAAATGCCGAAAACCGCCGCCGCCCCGCCGGCAGCGCCGAAGCCGCAATGACCCTGCCCGAGCTGTCGATCAAGCGCCACGTGCTGGCGTGGATGCTGAGCGCGGTTCTTGTGTTGTTCGGCGTCATCAGCTTCGACCGGATCGGCATGGATCGCTATCCGTACATCGAATTCCCGGTCGTCTCGATCACCACGACGCTCAAGGGCGCCAACCCGGACATCGTCGACGCCTCGGTGACCAACATCATCGAAAGCTCGGTCAATTCGACGCCGGGCATCGAGCACATCCAGTCCACGTCGTCGCCTGGCGTCTCGGTGATCGCCATCACCTTCAACCTCGAAAAGAAGATCGACGTCGCCTTCAACGAGGTCCAGGCCAAGGTAAACCAGGTGCTGCGCCGCCTGCCCAAGGATGCCGACCCGCCGGTCGTCGCCAAGGTCGAGACCAATGCCCAGCCGATCATGTGGCTGGCCTTGCAGGGCGACCGCACGCAGCAGCAGCTGAACCAGTACGCCATCAACGTGCTCAAGAAACGCCTGGAAACCATCGACGGCGTCGGCGAGGTACGGCTCGGCGGGCGCCGCGACCGCACCATCCGCGCCGAGCTGTGGCCGGCGCGCATGGCGGCCTTCGGCGTCACCGCGCAGGACATCAACGACGCCTTCGCCCGCGAACACGTGCAGATGGCCGGCGGCTTCGTCGTCGGCGAAAAGACCGAAAGCCTGGTCAAGCTCGACCTCGAATTCCATTCGATCGACGCCCTCAAGCAGATGGTGATCGGCTGGAAGGCCGGCGCGCCGATCCGCCTGCAGGACGTCGCCGAAGTCATCGACGGCCTCACCGACAACCGCCAGCTCGCCCGCTTCAACGGCGAGACGACGATCGGCCTCGGCATCGTCAAGGTCACCAACACCAACACCGTCGCCATCATCGACAAGGTCAAGGACAAGCTGGAAAACGAGTTGCGCCCGCAACTGCCGCCCGGCCTGCAACTGCACGTCGTGTCGAACGACGCGGTGTTCATCCTCGAAATCGTCAATGCGCTGAAGGAGCACCTGGTCGAGGGCACGCTGCTCGCCGCGCTGGTCGTCTGGCTCTTCCTGCAGTCGGTGCGGGCGACGATCATCGTCGCGCTGGCCATCCCGGTGTCGCTGATGGGCGCCATCGCCGTCATCTATTTCTTCGGCTACACGCTCAATTCGCTGACCCTGCTCGGCCTGCTGCTGCTGATCGGCGTCGTCGTCGATGACGCCATCGTCGTTCTCGAGAACATCTTCCGCCATCGCGAGGAACTCGACGCCGACCCGGTGTCGGCCGCGGTCAACGGCGCCAACGAGGTCGTTTTCGCGGTCATCGCCGCGACCCTGGCGCTGGTCTCGATCTTCGCCCCGGTCATTTTCATGAGCGGCATCATCGGCCAGTTCTTCCGCTCCTTCGCCGTCGTCGTCACCTTCGGCGTGCTCGTCTCGCTCTTCGTCTCGCTGACCCTGACGCCGATGCTCTGCTCGCGCTTCCTGACCATGCGCGAGCACGGCCAGCAGCACAATCGCTTCCAGGCCGCCATCGAACGCGGCTTCCGGCGTCTCGACGCCTTCTACCGCCGCCTGCTCGCCCGCGCCCTGGCGCGGCGCTGGACGGTGGTGCTGCTGACCCTGCTCACCGTCGCCTCCAGCGCCTTCTTCTTCGCCAGCGTCGGCAAGACCTTCGCGCCCGACCAGGACGAGGGCCGCTTCCTCGTCTATCTGCGGGCGCCGCTCGGCGCGTCGATCGACTACACCGACTCGCGCCTGCGGATGGTCGAGGCCGTGCTCAACGAGCATGAGGAAATCGTCACCGAATTCGCGCTGATCGGCCTCGGCAGCGCCGGCCAGGTCAATCAGGGCACGGTCGTCGCCCGCATGGCGCCGCGCAACGAACGGCAAGTCAGCCAGCAGCAACTGTTGCCCATCCTGCGCGAGAAGCTGGCGCAGATTCCCGGCGCCCGCGTCTTTGCCGCCCCCTACCCGATGGTCCAGGGCCAGCGCGGCGAGCCGCTGCAATTCGTGCTGAGCGGCGAGAACCTCGCCGAAGTCGGCCGTCTCGGCCGCGAACTGCAGGGCAAGCTGGCCGCCGAACCCGGCCTTGGCGGGCGCATCGACAGCGACCTCCAGCTTGACCTGCCGCAACTCGTCTTCCAGCCCGACCGCCTGCGCATCGCTTCGGCCGGGCTGACCACCGGCGACGTCGCGGCCGCCATCAACATGCTGACCGGCGGCATCGACATCGCCAAATACAACGACGAACCGGGCGACGGCCAGCGCTACGACATCCGCGTCAAGGGCCGCGAGGGCGAATTCACCCAGCCGGCCGACCTGGCGAAAATCTACCTGCGCAACAAGGAAGGCAAGCTGGTGCGTCTCGATTCGGTCGCCAGCTTCACCGAAACGCTCGGCCCCGCCGTCATCGGCCGCTTCGACCTGCAATACGCGGCAACCTTCTTCGCCACGCCGACCCTTCCGCTCGGCGAGGCGGTGCGGAAGGTACGCGCTTTCGCCGACGACCTGCCGCCCGGCTACCAGATCAAGCTGATCGGCCAGGCCGAGGAATTCGCCAAGACGACCAAGTACATGACCTTCGCCTTCGTGCTGGCGATGGTGCTGCTCTACATGGTGCTGGCCAGCCAGTTCGACTCTTTCCTGCAGCCGCTGATCGTCATGCTCGCCCAGCCGCTGGCCATCATCGGCGGCGTCGCCGCGCTGTGGGCGACCGGGCAGACGCTCAACATCTACTCGATGATCGGCCTCGTGCTGCTGATCGGGCTGGTCGCCAAGAACTCGATCCTGCTCGTCGACCTGACCAACCAGCGCCGCGCCGGCGGCATGGGCATCGACGACGCCCTGAACGACGCCTGCCCGATACGGATGCGGCCGGTGCTGATGACCTCGGCCACCGTCATCCTCGCCCTCTTCCCTGCCGCGCTCGGTTTCGGCGCCGGCGCCGAAACCAACCAGCCGCTGTCGATCGCCGTCATCGGCGGCATGATCTCGTCGACGCTGCTGACCCTGGTCGTCGTGCCGGCGGTCTATTCGCTGGTCGAGAACGCGCTGAGCCGGCGGCAACGCAATTGACCGTCACACCCCAGGGGTGCTTCCCGCGGGGCGCGGTCGACCGTTTCCTTGAGGCAGGAATCATGGCCCGGATCGCCATGCGGCCCGGCGCCAGGCTGACCAGGACGGTGCTGCGCCCCGGCGTCAGAAACCCGAAAGGGATGCTGCCCTTCCCCGGTTTTCCACCGTGCGGGAAGACGATTCCCTTGCGGTCGCAAGCGCCCCGCGTCTCGACACCGCGCGCTTCGACCAGGTGCCGGTTTCGCGCATCGTTCCGCCCGGCGGGGTCGACTGCCAAGAACGCCTTCGCCAAGTAGCCGCTGCGGGTTGCCCGGCGCTTCGCCGAACTGCGCCGGGTGACGCCGCCGGCGCGGCGCGCCGACAGCAAACGGCCGGGCCTCCCCGGCCAGTTCTGGAGCCGCGTGCGAAACGGAATGCCGGCTGCCTTGTGAGCGGCGCCCGGCCCGCTGGCGCGCAGGGGGTTGCGGTCGACCGCCCGCCAGGGCCGTTTTCCATCTTTGCCGGGGACTCGGACGCCTGCCGCATCTCAGGTTTGCGATGGTGGCGCGCCGTTGACCCGCCGGCGCCAGGTGGCGGGCGGAAGTCCTTCCCATTGTGCGAAGGCCCGATTGAAGGCGGTGCTTCCGGAGAAACCGAGAAGCGAGGCGATGGATGCGATGCTGCTCCGCGTGTCGCGCAGCAGATGGCAGGCGAGGTTGCGCCGCGCTGCCCGCTGCAGTTCGCTGAAACTCGTCCCGCACGCCTCGAGCCGGCGCGCCAGGGTGCGCGGGTGCATGGCCAGCTCGCTGGCCAGTTCGGGCAAAGAGCAGCGCCTGGCGCCGATCAGGCGGCTCAGGGAATGGGTCGCGTGTTCCACGAAGTCCTTGGTCGCCACCTCGCGGAGTTCGGCGATGTGGCCGCGGAAATGGCGGTGCAGTAGCGGGTCGGCGGTCTGTACTTTGGCGGCGAGCCAGCGGGCATCGAACAGCATGCCGTTACGCTCGGAATCGAAGATGACCGGCGCCCGGAAAAAATGGCGATAGGGAGCAATGTCCACGGGCCGCCGCCGGCGCAGGCGAATCTCCAGGGGCTGCCAGTCCGGCCCGCTCAAGCCGCGCATGATGTTCCGGGTGATCGCCAGCCCGCAGTCGTGGATCTGTTCGGCCCCGATGATGCCGGGGCGGCAAAGCTCATAGCAGAGCAGGACATGATTGCCGATGAACTCCGCGGTCGGGACGCCCCCGCGGTCGTGCAGGTCGAGGTTGTCGATGATCGCCTGCAGCGCGCTGCGGACATCGGGGGCGCTGTGCGCCAGGAAGCCGACCGCCCCCAGGGTCGCAACGCCGCTGCGCTCCCCGAGCAGCAGCCCGAAATGCGGACAGGCGGTCGCTACCGCACAGTCGGCCAGGAGGCGGCCGGCGGCCTCGAACGCGATCGGCCGTTCGGGATCGTCGAGTGCCGTTTCGGAAAGGCCGTTCCGGCGCAGGACGCCGCCGGGTTCGCTGCCAAGCTCGCTCAGCAGCGCGGGAAGCGGGGTCAACGGCCCGCTACGGATCATGCCCCGCTGCGGCAGGGGCCTACGCCAGATGTCGATGGATGGGTTCATTGTCGCGTGCCGAGAGGGCTGGTGGCAGAAAATGTTAATTCAATGTCCGTTTTTGTCAAACAACGGTCAGAGCACTCCGCTAGCATGAACTGCCCACGATCGGCGAGCGATCATTTGAACCATCGAAAGAAGGGATGGTGTCCGGAAAAATGTTGTCAAATGACGATTACGCCGCTCCGCTGGCATGAGCTGGCCACGATCGCCAAGCGATCACTCGAACGATCGAAGGAAGGGATAATGTCCAGAAAAACGCTCATAGCACTCGCCATGGCCGCGCTCGCCGCACCGCTGCCGGTCGCCGCGCAGACGAGCGGCGGCGGCTGGAGTTTTTCGGTCATGCCCTACCTGTGGCTGCCAAGCATCGACGGCGCCTTGCGCTTCGGGCCGCCGCCGCCGGGCGGGGTGTCGGCCAATGTCGGCACGGATCCCGACTCCTACCTCGACAGCCTCGACTTCGCGCTGATGCTCACGGGTACGGCACGCAAGGATCGCTGGGTACTCGGTAGCGACCTCATCTACCTGCACTTCTCGAACACCGACGCCAAGGTGAAGAGCGTTGACCACAATCTCGGCCCGGGCCCGTTCGCCGTGTCGTCCACGACCGGTGCGTCGGTCGGCATGGACCTGAAGGGCCTCGTCTGGCAGCTGGCCGGCGGCTATGCCGTGGCGCAGGAGAAAACGGCGACGGTGGATGTGTTCGGCGGCGTGCGCTACCTTGGCCTCGATGCCTCGACCAATGCCAACCTGACGGTCCAGGTCAACGGGGCCGGCGGGCGGGAGGTTGCGGTCAGCCGCGGGCGCGGCATCGACAGGAGCGACAACATCTGGGCCGGCATCGTCGGCGCCCGGGGGCGCTTCGGCCTCGGTGACAGCCCGTGGTTCGCCAATGCCTACGTCGACCTCGGTGGAGGCTCTTCGACCTTCACCTGGCAGGGTATCGCCGGGCTCGGTTACGCCTTCAAGTGGGGCGACGTCATCCTCGACTACCGCTACCTTTCCTACAACGCGAGCGGGAGCAGCAAGCTGATCGACGAGGTCAGCTTCGGCGGCCTGGCGCTCGGGGCCAATTTCCGCTTCTGACCCGCCTGCCGGGTACCACGGTTCCCTCGGGCCAGTATTGTTCCATGGGAAAACCGCCGCATCGAAATCGTCCTGACCGACATGAAGTTCTGATCATCCTGACCAGCAAGCCGAGGAGTTCATCATGACCAAACCCAGCATCCTGTTTGCCGCGCCGGCCGCGACGCTTGTCGCCGGCGCCGCGCACGCCCAGTACCCGATCCTCGATGCGGTTGCCAACCGGGTCGTCCAGAAATACGAGTCGGCGACTTGCGAGGAACTGTGGCAGAAGAAAAGCGAGGCGAAATCGCCGGAGGAACAGCGTGTCATGCAGTTCCTGCGCGACGATCCGCAGATGCGCACGGCCTTCTTCAACAAGGTTTCCGGCCCCATCGTCAACAAGATGTTCGAATGCGGGATGATTCCATGACTGCGCGCCATCACCCTTTCTTCCGGGCGCTGGCGCCCGCCCGCCTCGGCCGCGCCTGCGCCCTGGCGCTTGGCCTGATCGCCGCGGCCGGGGTCGCGGCGCAGACGCCGGCCAGCGCCGGCAAGCCCGCCAAACCGGCCGCCAGAAAACCGGCGGCGCCGGTCGACAAGCCGGCCCTGGAAGCGCGTGCCGTCGACCTGCTCAAGGCGACGAGCGCCCGCCTGGCGGCGGCCAGGGCGATGGCGTTCACGGCGACCGTGAGCTACGAGTATCCGAGCCGGCTCGGCCCGGCCATCGTCTATACCTCGCGCTATGAGGTGACGATGCAGCGCCCCGACCGCCTGCGGGTGGTCAATCCGGGCGACGGCCCGGCTTCCGAGTTCTATCTCGACGGCAAGACGATGGTGGCCTTCGCGCCGGCCGAGAACCTGGCCGCCGTCGCCGAGGCGCCGCCGACCATCGAGGCGGCGCTCAAGCAGGCGTTCGAGAAGGCGGCCATCTTCTTCCCGTTCACCGACCTGCTGCTGCCCGACCCCTACGCCGCGCTGGCGGACGGGACCAAGCTCGCCTTCTCCATCGGGCCATCCGCGCTGGTGGGCAGCGTCAGGACCGACATGATCGCCTGGGCCGACGACGACGTCTTCCTGCAGATGTGGATCGGCGCCGACGACAAGTTGCCGCGCCGCATCCGCGCCATCTACCGCGCCGACCCGCTGCGCCTGCGCCATGACATGGCGCTTTCCGACTGGCAGATCGATCCGGTCGTCGCCGCCGACGCCTTCGCGTCGCCGAAGGCGCAGGCGGCCCAGCGCATGGAATTCGCCCACCCGGTCACGGCGCCGCCGCCGGGCGTCAAGCCCGTGGCCAGGCCGCTCAAATCCACCAAACCCCAATGAACGAGGGGAGCGCGATGAAGAAGATCCTGATCGGCATGTCGGTCCTGCTGGCCGGCATGCTCTGTGCATCGCAGGCCATGGCCTGGCGCGGCGCCAACCGTTTCGGCGGCGCCACGCAGCATACCTGGGGCGCGACCGCTCACGAAAATCGCTGGGGCGGCAGCAGCGAGCACGTCGCGGGCGAGGGTACCGAGCACACCAACGCCTGGGGCGGCGACACCGCGCACGCCTGGGGCGGCGGGACCGAGCACACCAACGTCTATGGCGGCAAGACCTACGGCGCCGCGGGCGAAGGCGTAGCGCATACCTACCCCGGCGGCGCGACGGCTTATCGGCCGCCGGGCTATCCGGCTTATCCCGTCTATCATCCGCCGGTCGCGGTGCCGGTCTATGCCAGCGGCTGTTACGGTTGCGCCGCGGCGGCCGGCGCGGTGGTCGGCGTGGCGGCCGGGGCCGCCATCGCCTCGGCCAATACCGCGGCGGCGACCTCGAACGCCTATGCCGTCGGCGTGGCGGCCGGCGCCTCCGCCAGCGCGCCGCCGCCACCTCGTCCGCCCGCCCGCTATGCCTTGGGCGCCAATTACGCGACGCTGCCGGCCGGCTGCACCAACGCGACCGTCGGCGGGACGGTCTACTACCTGTGCGGAAACACCTGGTTCAAGCCCATGTACGGCGCCAACGGCGTCTATTACCGCGTGGCGCCGACGCCATAGAAAGATTCCAGCAGCCGGATCGAAACGGAGGAAAGTCACGGAGATGCGACAAGCGATGTATGCCGCCGCCCCTTGCCTGACCACACTGCCGGCGACATTCGCCGTCTGGGGCACCAAATTCTTCAAGGACGCCGGCCTCAGCTGAGGGCTGTTGCGGTCGACGGCGATTTTCGGGCAAATCCGGCGGTGGGACCGCTGTTGGTTCCGCACGCAGGAAAAGCCCTATGGCAGCCGCCGACGCTCCGGGTGGGCGAAGTGAAGTGAGTTGGTTGAAGTGAAGAGTGTTTCTTAATTACAAAGGAGATCACAATGAAACGCATTGCCCTGACACGCAATACCCTGGCGCTGGGATTGTCCGCGCTGCTCGCCGGCACCGCGATTACCGCGCAGGCAGCGACCCCCAGCGCCGACGAGGCCCAGAAGATCGCTCTGGAAGCCTATATCTACGGCTACTCGCTCGTGACCACCGATGTGACGCGCGTGCAGATGTCGAACGTGCCCGTGGTCGAGGCGCTGAAGGCGCCGCTGAACCAGTTCGTCAACGTCAAGCGCTATCCGCCGGGCGACTACCGCGGCGTCTCGGCGCCCAATGCCGACACGCTGTATTCGCTGGCCTGGCTCGACCTGAAGGAGCCGCAGGTCTTCAGTCATCCGGACATGGGCAAGCGCTTCTTCCTGTTCCCGATGGTCGACCTGTGGATGACCATCTTCAACAGCCCCGGCTCGCGCACCACCGGCCAGAAGGCGGGCAACTACCTGATCACCGGCCCGGGCTGGAAGGGCGAGGTGCCCAAGGGCATGACGCACATCGCGTCGGCCACGCGTTACATGGTGATCCTCGGCCGCACCTACGCCGACGGCACCGAGGCCGACTACAAGGCGGCCAACGCGCTGCAGGCGCAGTACAAGATCACGCCGCTCGCTGCCTGGGGCAAGCCGTTCACGCCGAAGGCGCCGCCGGTCGACGCGAATCCCGGCATCTCGATGACCGACGCGCCGCAGGACGTAATCCTGGCGATGAGCACCGAGGCCTACTTCAACTGGCTGAGCAAGCGCATGTGCGGCGACTCGCCGGCCTATGCAGCCGATGCGCCGGCGCTGGCGAGCTTCGCCAAGATCGGCTTCGAGCCGTGCAAGCCATTCGAGATGGCCAAGCTCGACCCGGCGGCGCAGGCCGCGCTGAAGGATCTGCCGAAGACGGCGCTCGCGAAGATCGAAGCCAACCGCGAAGCCAGCATGGGCAAGCTGGTCGACGGCTGGTCGATCACCAAGGGCCTGGGCGTCTACGGCACCGACTACATGAAGCGCGCCGTCGTCGCCGCCTTCGGCTGGCCGGCGAACCTGCAGGAAGACGCGGTCTATCCGTACACGCTGGTCGACAGCACGGGCGCCAAGCTGACCGGCGCCAACAAGTACACGCTGACCTGGGCCAAAGGCCAGACACCGCCGGTCAACGCCTTCTGGTCGATCACGATGTACATGATCGACAAGGGCTGGTGGTTCGTGCCGAACAAGCTGAACAAGTTCACCGTCAGTCCGCGCAACAACCTGAAGGCCAACGCCGACGGCTCGATCACGCTGTACTTCCAGAAGGACTCGCCGGGCAAGGACAAGGAGTCCAACTGGCTGCCCGCGCCCGAAGGCGAGTTCATCCCGATGCTGCGCATGTACTGGCCCAAGGACAAGGCGCCTTCCATCCTCGACGGAACGTGGACGCCGCCGAAAGTGCAAAAGGTGCAATGAGTGTTTTACGGCGGGGCGTCTCACACGCGCCCGCCGGCAAATTTTTAAAGGAGATGAACCATGATGATGAAGACCCGCGCCTTGGCCTGGGCTTTGCCGGGCGTGCTGTGCGGGCCTTTTCTGCTCGGCGCCCCGGCCCACGCCGAACTCGGTGCCGAGGAACTGGCCAAGCTGGCGCAGAACCCGGTCGGCAACCTGGTCAGCGTGCCGTTCCAGAACAACACCAACCTGAACTTCGGGCCGGACAGGCGGACGCAGAACATCCTCAACATCCAGCCGGTGATTCCGGTCTCGGTGAGTGACGACTGGAACATCATCACCCGCACCATCGTCCCGGTCATCTCGCAGCCGCTCCCGGATGGCGAGCGGACCAACGGCATCGGCGACACGGTGTTCACCGCCTTCCTGTCGCCGGCCAAGCCGGGGCATTTCATCTGGGGCGCCGGGCCGGTGGTGCAGGTGCCGACCAACAGCAATTCGGACCTCGGCAACCGCAACTGGGGCCTCGGCCCCTCGGTCGTCGTCCTGCGCCTGGAAAAGGGCGATCCCTGGGTCTATGGCGCCCTGGTCAACAACATCTGGTCGCTCTCCGACAGCGGAACCGGCGGGTCGTACAACAACGCGACGATCCAGCCCTTCATCAACTACAACTTCGCCGGCGGCCTCTATCTGACCAGTTCGCCGGTCATCAC
>JAFLDQ010000042.1 GCA_017302355.1 Dechloromonas sp. | reverse complement strand
GCTGGCCGGCATCATCGTCCGCAACTCCATCCTGCTCGTCGATTTCATCAAGCAGCAGGTCGCCTCCGGCATGAACTTCCACGACGCGGTGATCCAGTCCGCCGCCGTGCGCGCCAAGCCGATCGCCCTGACCGCGCTGGCCGCCATCCTCGGCGCCGTGTTCATCCTCGACGACCCGATCTTCAACGGGCTGGCCATCAGCCTGATCTTCGGCATCCTGGTTTCCACCCTGCTGACGCTGGTGGTAATCCCGGTGCTCTACTTCTCCGCATTCAGAAAGGAACATCCATGACCGTCGAACGCATGATCCGCATCATGGCCGGCTTCTTCGTCCTGCTCTCGCTGGCGCTGGGCTGGCACGGCAGCCCGGTCTTCGTATCGGAATGGTTCCTCGCCTTCACCGCCTTCGTCGGCCTCAACCTGCTGCAAAGCGGCTTCACCGGCTTCTGCCCGCCGGAAAAGCTGCTGGCGAAGCTGGGGTTCAAGCGCGGCAACGGCAGCTGCGGGGTGTGATTCAGGACAAACCCGCAACGTCCAACCGTTCGCGTGCCCACGCGACAACCCCGGAAGCAAATATCTGGAGCGCGACTGCATCCGGCGCTGCGGACGTCTCGGTGATCACATCCTCATAACGCAGGACTACGCCGAAGGGCGTTAGTCGTCCAAATTCTTCGGCGGTAGCCGGCAACGTTTCTCCCGCCGCGCGAAGCAACTCGGCCAGCATGACCAGGTTATGCGTGCGCGGATACGGCAACTCCATGGCGGACAACACTGCCTTGAGTGCCTTCTCGACCGCCTGCTGGGCGTGAAACCCGAGCACCCATCCAGGCGCTTGCGCATCGGCGCACAGATGGGACACGACATAAAGATCATCTTCGGCACGCCCCAGCAACGCCAGCCCGTGGTCAAGCGGCGAGTTCATGGATCTGCCCTTCCCGTGCCGCGCGCCAGGCCAAGGTATTGGTTACATACCTTTGCCGCTCGAAGGCTTCGGCGCTCATGACCACCACATCGGCCGGGATCAGCTGGCGTCCCAGCAGGGTCGACAGGCGAGCCATTTCCGCGAAGCGGTCGGCAATCTCCGGTTCCACCACGAGAAGATCGAGGTCGCTATCCGCCTGCCCATCACCCCACGCCCGGGAGCCGAAGACAATCAAGCGACTTCCGGCAGGCACCGCCAAGGCGATGCAGGCAACGGCATCCTGGATCAGGTTCATGCCAACTTTCTCCTATCTGGCCCCATGTCGCTACTTTAACCCGCGGGGATGTTGAGAGGCACGAAAAGAAGACACAGCTCCTTGGATATGCATACCTCTACTGCCCCAAGCAAAGTCGATAACCCTCGTATTGGCGCTCATCAACTCGCGCCGCTCCCGCCCCGTCAGTCCTGCGCCCCGTGATTGAGCAGCATCTGCACCATGGGCTGGTTGTTCATCCGTCTGGCCCAGAACAGCGCGGTCTTCCCGGTGGCGTCCCTGGCATTGACGTCGGCGCCGCGACTCAGGAGCAACTCGGCGATGGAGGTGTTGGAGCTCACCACCGCGGTCTTCAAGGGCGAGGCTCCGTTGGACAGGATCTCGTTGGGACTCGTGCCGCGATTCAGGTACTCGCTCACCGTCGACCGGTCGCCGCGCTGTATGGCGGTCAACAGGGTCGAAGTCAACGGTCTGTCCTGGCGCGGCGCAACCGCCGGGGCACGATCAGCCGCGGATGAATCAGGCCCCGGCGGTTGAACGGCGGCCTTGCCGCGATCCGGGGAATCGCTCCCGGTCGATTTGTCCGGACCCGGCACGGCAGGCGGCGCACTCGTAACCGGTGGTTTTTCGCGCTGGGCCGGACCGACAGGCGTTGCCTGGGTTTTCGCCGGCTCGGGTTGCCGGGGCCGGGCGGCCTCCGGCTTTGGGACGGCTACTGCCGCGGAACTGCCCGAGGGCGCCCCGCGAATACCGGCTTCTTCCGCACCGGTCGCTGCCGGGACCGGTGCGCCCGTCCTGAATGCCTCGGCCTCCGCGGTGGCCTCGTCGAGAATGCTCGCCTTGTTGTGCTCGAAGGTCGATCTGGCGGCTTCGAAGTCCGGATTGGAATACGTGTAGTCCCGGCAGCGCGCGTTGTAATCGGCGATGTCCGCAAAAAACCCGGCGGGCGTCGGCGTTCTGGTTCGGGAAAGAATATCGCCGATGGCGTCCTTCCTGTATTCCTTGGCCAGGCAATAATAGATCTGCTCCCGGGTAAACGGCTTGCGCTCCGAACCCCCGGCGGGCGGCATTGCCGGGCTGATCGCGGCGCTCATCGCTCCTCCTCCGGAATCGCCGGGCGCCTGGGGCGGCTGCGCTGGCGTGCGGACATGGGTCGACGCAACGTCGCCATCCCGGCTTCCGAGAAATGTCAGCACGGCGATCGCGACGGCCACCGCGCCAATCCAGACCATCCAGACTTGCCAGCGCCGCGCCCCGGGAACCGCCTTGAGCACCGGCGCCTGGGGAGCAGTGGGTACCGCGGACGCACCACCCTCCGGGCTCGGGTTGTCGCGCCCGATGTCCGGAGGCGGATGACCTGAAGCGACCTCTTTCGCTGCCCCGCCGCGCCTGTCGCGCTCGCACCGGCAACAGGGCAGGGCGCCGAAATGAATATGCTCGGGATCGTTCGGATGCTCCTTGCAGGTGACATACTTCGCCTTCTCGCGCAGGCCGCGCAGCACCTCTTGCCATTCGCGGGGCGTCGGTCTTTCCGGTCCCTCGCGAAAGGCCCGGTCGAACATCTCGCGCAACGACGCCGGCAGGCAATCGTGCACCGACTGCGCGAGCGGACTGATCGCCGGATTGGCATGGAGCCCGTAGGCGTAGTAACCGGCGGCGACGCGGCCATCATCGTCGGCGGGGTCCAGCCAACCCTTGTTTGGCGTTCCCGAGTACGGGGAGATTCCGTAATTGAACAACCGGAACAGGCCGAGCGCCAGCGCAAAGCAATCCTGGGCCGCCGCCAGGCCGGCGCTGACGCCCTTGTTCTTCAGCACCTCCGGCGCGACATGTCCCCCGGCGGGAGGCGTCGCCGGATAGTAGTTGCCGTTGCCGGAGACGACGGAATAGCTGTCGCAGTCGATCAGGGTGACGATGCCGCTGTTTCGGTTGGCCAGCACGTTGTTCGACTTGAAATCGATGCAGTACACCTGCCTCGAGTGCAGATCATCCAGCAGCTTGCACAGATTGAGGGCGATCGCCACCTTTCGGGGAAGGGCGAGCCGGTGCCCGTCGAGACCCATCATCCTCCCTATCGACGGGTCGAGATAGGCGTCGAGGGCAACGGTTTCCAGCGTGTCCACCTTCGGCATCAGGAAGCCGACCGGCTGCAAGCCCCTCCCGAACGACGACTTCTCGTAGACGAGTTGTTGCGGCCAGGCATATTGCGGGTAGTGGGCGCCGGAGGCCAGGACAGTCCACAACTGCGCCGGAACCCTCTCGACCAGGGCGCCCAGCTTTTCCGGATCGAGCGTCCTGGGATCGAGATAGATCTTTGCCGCGCTGTCGGCAAGCCGCGCTGGCGCACTGACGGCGAATACATTGGCGACGGCGCCGCTTCCCAGCTTGTCGTCAACGGCCAGCTCCTCGATTGCCGACCCTGACTTGACGTAATACCTGCTCATTCTTCCCGGCACACGAAGCGCCGCTGGACAACCGGCGAAATTGCCGCTGCCTGGAGGCGCGAGACGACAATCCGGAGCGGCAAGTCGCCAGCCAGCTCCTGCATGAGCGAATTCCTTTCAAATTCCATACCGGGGAGAATCAAGTCGGCGGGCCGCCTCACCGCCGGCGGACCCGCCTGCTGACCGCCACAGCCCCGAATGATACCACCCCGGGGCGGTCAACGACCTTGCGGGCGAAGTCGCAGGGGCGCGCCAGCCGCGGCGGCGCGCCCTTCCCGCCTATTCCCGGCCCGGCTTCGCGGCCGCCTTTTCCGGCAGCGTTCCCGGCAGGATCTCGAAGCCGCTGTCGAACTGCACGAACATGCCCTTGAGCTGCTCGAGCAGTCTGGCGTCGCCTTCCAATCTGACCTTGCCGGCCGAGACCAGCTGTTCGAGGCTGGCGGCGCCGAGAAGCATTTTTTCGATATCCGAGCGGTTGACCGTAACCGTCAGGTCAGGGGTCGGGATCTGGAAGTCCCGGATGCTGGTCAGCGCCGAATTGTTCAGTTCGATGGCGTATCTTTCGCCATTGTCCGGCGTCCGCAGATTGACCTTGTACGAAACGCCCTCGGCCTTCCCGCCATCCAGCCGCACTGCGAGGTAATCGAGCAGCAGGCCGGTTGTCATGCCACGGACGATGTCCGGGCCGCCGGTCTTGGGTGAAGCGCCGGACGGGATGCCGGAACGCAGTTCGTAGGCTCCGGCGAGAAAGCTGTTGCGCAGGCTGGTGCTTTCCTTCTGGTAGCCGATCTGCTCGAAGACGTCGGCCAGCAGATCCCTCGCCGCCTGGTTGCCCGGTTCGGCGAAGACCAGCTTGTTGAGGATCTCCTGGGCATGGCGGTACTTGCCCTGTCTGTACAGTTCACTGCCCCTGGCCAGGATCTTCGCCGAGCCGCCCATCATCTCGACATAGAGCGGCGCCGAATCCTTCGGCGAGAGCGGGATCAGCGTCGCCGGATTGGCGTCCCAATAGCCGAGGTAGCGGTTGATCACGGCGCGGCTGTTGTGCTCCTCGGAGCCGTGGTAACTGCGCGCCGCCCAGTTCTGCTGCAGGCTTTTCGGCAGGCGATAGACGTTGTGGACCTCGTTGATCGTCACGCCCTGATTGGCGAGGTGCAGAACCTCGTTGTTGAGGTGGGCGTAGGCGTCGCGCTGCGTGCGCATGACCTCCTGAATGCGTGCGTTGCCCCAGCGCGGCCAGCTGTGCGAGGCGAACATCACCTCGGCCTCGTGACCGAACAGGTGGAGCGCCCGGTTGATCTGCCGCGACCACTCGAGCGCGTCGCGGATCAGGGCGCCGCGCAGCGTGTAGATGTTGTGGATGGTGCCGGTGACGTTCTCCGCCGCCCAGAACGCCTTGAACTGCGGAAAATACGTGTTCATCTCGGCCGGCGCCTCGGTGCCCGGGGTGTTCTGGAACACCATCTTCACGCCGTCGATCGTCACCTCCTCGATATCCTTGACGATCACGCGGGTCGGCGCGATCAGGCCGGTGGCGCCGGCGGCCACGTTCTTGCCGATGGCCTGGTCGACGTGACCGAAGGGGCTGCGCGGCAGCAGCACGCCATACTGGTAGTACAGGCGCCGCGTCATCGCATTGCCGGCGAGAACATTTTCGGCGATGGCATGGTCCATGAAGCCGGCCGGGGCGATGACCGGCACCCTGCCGCTGGCGACATCGGCTTCGTCCACCACCCCGCGCACGCCGCCGAAGTGATCGCCGTGCGAGTGGGAATAGACGACGGCCACCACCGGCCGCTTGCCGAGCTTCTCGTTGACGAATTCGAGGGCGGCGCGCGCCGTTTCCTTCGCGGTCAGCGTATCGAAGACGATCCAGCCCGTATCACCCTTGATGAAGCTGATGTTGGCGAGATCGAAGCCGCGGACCTGGTAGATCCGGCCGGGGACCACCTCGTAGAGGCCGTAGGCCATGTTGAGGACGGCCTGGCGCTGCAGCGACGGGTGGATGCTCGGGTAATCCTTGTCCTGCAGCAGGAAATCGTAGCTCGCCATGTCCCAGGCGACGTTGCCGGCGTCGGCCATGATCCGCCGGTACGGCGGCGCGGCGATGAAGCCGCGCGCCGCCTCCTCGAACTCGCGCTTGTCGGCGAACGGCAGCGTGGCCCGGACATCCCGCTGCAATTCGCTCGTGGATGCGGACGGCGGCTTGCCCTTGGGATGAAAATGCCCGCCCTCCGGCGCCCCGGGATCGCTCGCCCTGGCGCCGCCCCCGGCGGCTGGCGCCATGCCCGAAAACGCGACCAGGGCGGCGCCCAGCAGACCGGCTGCCCAACGATTTCCGTGATGACTCTTCATGGCATTCCCCTTTCCGGCAAGATCACCCCAACCCGGCCACCACGACGCGACGGCCGCCTCACGGTCAGATCATCGCATGCTTTCTCCCCGGTTCGACCATTCAATGGCAGCCGCTTCCGCCAGACTTGTAGTGCACGAATAAGACGCGGAGCGCGCGGTACGGGCGGGCAACGACTCATGAGCCCGCGTTCGCCGCGGTTGCGCCCTCGGCCGGGCCGCCGCCCAGCGCCCGATTGACAGCGATGAACTGGGACTGCGCACGGCCCTGGCTTGACACGAGGTCGCGTCGCGACTGGATATCCGAGCGCTGCGCATCGATGACATCGAGGAAGTCGCTCAGACCGGCGCGCTCCCGTGCCAGCGCCAGTCGATAGACGTCGGCGCTGCCCCGTGCCTTGAGCACCAGGCGGCGCTGCCGCTCCTGTTCGGCGGCGTAGGCGGTCAAGGCATCGTCGATCTCCCGCCAGGCTCCCAGCACGGTACGCTGGAAGTCGACCGCCGCCTCCTGCTGCTGCAGTTCGCGCAGCTTGACGGTGGTGCGCCGACGACCACCATCGAAGATCGGCAGATCAAGGCTCGGCCCAAGACTCCACATGCGGCTGCCCCAGTCGCCGAACTTGCTCCATTCGTACGAGTCCAGACCAAGGCGCACGCCCAGACGGATGCTCGGATACAGCTGGGCCTGGGCTTCACCGATGGCTGCCGTCGCCTGATGCAGGCGAGCTTCGGCGGCACGGATGTCGGGTCGCCGCGCCGCCAGCTCGGAAGGCAGGCCCAGCGCGTATTCGGGCAAGACAGGCGCCGTGTCGAGCAGATCCGTCCCGGCCAGTTCCTTGGACAATTCGCCGGGGCGAAGCCCCAAAAGCAGGCTGATGCGGTTTTTGGTCTGGGCTTCCTGCTCCAGCAAGGGGGATAACTGGGCTTCGAGAGCTGTCAGTTCGAGCCGTTGCCGTTCCAGGTCGAGATCATTGACCAGGCCATGCTTCTGCCTGGAAACCATCAGATGGGTGCGCTCACCCAGCGCATCGATGTCATCGCGCGTCAGCCGGAGAAGTCGCTGCGTGGTGCGCAGGGAGACATACGCACTCGCCAGCTCGCTGGCGATGACCACCCGCGCCTGGTCGAGCAAGGCTGCCGAGGCGGCGACATCGGCATCGGCTCCCTCGATGGCTCGCCGCACACGGCCCCACAGGTCGATCTCCCACGACAGGTCGATCCCGGCCTGGTACTGCGTAAACGGCTGGGACAACTCGCTGGCGATCGCATCCCGATTGTCCGGCGCGATGATATCCAGAACGCGGTTACCGGCGGCATATTCGCTCTGGCGTTGGCGAGTCGCGCCCGCCTGGAGATTGACTTCCGGAAATTGCTGGCTGCCGGTGACATCGCGCCGCGCGCGCGACTGGGCGTAATGCAGGGCCGCCGTACGCAGGTCCGGATTCTGCGTCAGAGCCTTTTCCAGCAGGCTGTCGAGGATGGGATCGTTGAAAGCCTCCCACCAGCGGCTTTGCGGCGCACCCGGCAGGCCGGCAGGGCGAGACAGCTCGGGCCCCGCACCGGTCCAGCCCGACCAGTCGGCGGGGGCGGAAGTTTGCGGCTTCTGAAAATCGGGACCGGCGGTCATGCAGGCCGACAGCAGCAGGGTCAACGTTGCGGTCACGCAGACGCGGGACGGAATGGGTAGAGGGTTCTTGATCATTGCTTTCCTCGCTAGGCCAGTCGATTGCGGAACAGCCAGGCTGCAACCGGCAGCGTGACCAGTGCGACAGCCACCATGGGCCAAAATTCGGTGTAGACATCGCTCCAGCCCGCGCCCTCCAGATACACCCGCCGTACCAACTCGATGGCGAAGCGCAGCGGGTCGGCGTAGGTGAGCATTTGCAGCGACCAAGGCATGTTGGAGACGGGGGTGACGAGGCCGGACAGCAGCATCAGCGGCATGATCAGCACGAAGGCATAGACCATGGCTTGCTGCATGTTGAGCGACAGCGCCGAGATCGACAGGCCGATGCCGACGCAGGCGGTCGCGAAGGTGGCCAGCGCGGCATACAGCAACAGCGCCGAACCACTGAAGGGAATCTGGAACCACCACAACGCCACCGCAAAGATCAGGCTCGCCTGTATCAGGCCTACCGCAATCGACGGCAGCGCCTTGCCGATCAGGATTTCCATTGGCCGCATCGGGGTTACGAGCAACTGGTCGAAGGTGCCCTGCTCCCGTTCCCGCGCCACCGACAGCGCGGCCAGCAACAGGGTCTGGAGCATGCTCAGGGACGCGATCAAGGCAGGGACGATGTTCCAGCGCGACTCCAGGTTCGGGTTGAACCAGGCGCGTGTCTCGACGCCGACCGCCGATACGCTGCTTGACGCCGTGCGCGTTGCGTTGAACTTTGCTACCAGCGTACCCAGATGCCCGGCAGCCATGTTGGCGGTGGTCGAGTTGCGCCCATCGAGCACCAGTTGCAGTGGCGCGCCGCCGCTGGACGTCAGGCGCGCATCGAAATCCGCCGCGAAGTGCAGGACCAGCAGCGCCTGACCATCGTCGATGACACGCGCGATGTCGCCGGGATTACGCAGGGTCGCGGCGCGCACGAAGATGCCGGAGCCGTCCAGGCGGGCAATGAGTTCCTTCGACGCCTCGCCTTCGCTCTGGTCGAGCACGGCGTAGGACACATGGTTGAGGTCATAGGTCGCGCCATAGCCGAAGACCATGGACTGGACAATGACCGGCACGATGAGGATGACGCGATTGGCCGGGTCCTTGAAGATCGCCAGCACCTCCTTGCGGAACAGGAAGGCGATGCGGCGCAGGGCGGCGGTGAAGTCGTTCAGGGCGTCCATGGGTCAACGATCCAGGCTTTTGCGCGTACGCAGCCAGGCGGCGGCGAGCAGCACCACCGCCTGCAGGCCGAGGATGCTCCATTTGCGCACAATCAAAGGGAAGTTGTCGCCGGCAAGAAAGCTCATCTTGCTCAGTTCGACGAAGTGGGTCGCCGGCAGGATGCTCGCCACGCTCTGAATGCCGATTGGCACGTTGTTCAGGTCGAACAAGAAACCCGAGAGCATCAGGGCGGGCATGAAGGTGGCGATGACCGCGATCTGGCTGGCGAGAAACTGGTTGCGCGCCAGCGAGGAAATGAGCAGGCCCAGCCCCAGCGCGACGATCAGATACAGCATCGAACTCGCCAGCAGCACCCATAGCGAGCCGTTGAGCGGCACCTGGAACAGGAAGCGAGCGGAGACGATGCACAGCAGCAGGCCGAGCATACCCACGCCAAAGTACGGAATGATCTTGGCCAGCAGGATCTCCAGCGAACGCACCGGGGTGACGAACAGCGCCTCCAGCGTGCCGCGCTCCCATTCCCGGGCAACCACCATCGAGGTCAGAAACCCCCCCACCAGCGTCATGATGAGCACGATCAGCCCCGGCACCAGATACCAGGTGCTGGAGTTGGCCGCGTTGAACCACAGGCGGTCGATGACTTGCACCCCTGGCGCCGGCGCGATGCGCCCACTGCGATCGGCCTGATGCGCGCTCCAGTTGTTGATGCTGGCCATGACATAACCGCGCAGACTGGACGCCATGGTGGCATCGGAACCATGCAGCAGCAGTTGCACCCTGGCGTCGCCCCGGGCCAGTCGCCGGGAGAAATCGCCGGGAACGCGCACGATGGCATCGACCCTGCGGGCGCGCATCAGCTGCTCGGCCTCGGCCATCGTCGTGACGTAGCTGGGGCGGATGTAGTCCGAACCGTTCAGGCCGGCGAGGACATCGCGGGCGGTCGGCGAGCCATCCTCGATCACGACGGCCACCGGCGCATTGCGAATGTCCAGCGACAGGCCATAGCCGAACAGCAGAATCAGCATCACCGGCAGCAAAATGCCGATGGCGAGGTTGCTGCGGTCGCGCAGCAGTTGATGAAACTCCTTGATGGTCAGGGCGCACAAGCGACGCCAGAAACCGCCGGAAGCCGCGTGACCCTGCCTGTCTGGTTTGGACATCACGCAACTCCTGCCACGGCGGACGCACTCTGCGCGCGATGTTGCTCGACGATGCCGATGAAAGCGGCGTTCATGTCCGTGGCCCCCGCCACCCGCGCACGCACTTCACCCGGCGTGCCGATGGCCAGCAACTGCCCGGCATCCTGAATCACGATGCGGTCGCAGTACTCGGCTTCTTCCATGAAGTGCGTGGTGATGACCACGGTCGTGCCTGCCGCCGCCAGCGCCGTGATGCGTCGCCAGAAGGCGCGGCGCGCGAGCGGGTCGATCCCGCTGGTCGGCTCATCCAGAAAGAGGATGTCCGGTTGATGCAGCAGTGCGGCCGCCATGGCCAGACGCTGCTTGAAACCACCCGGCAGCTCGCCGCTGCGCATGTGCCGATGCGCCTGCAGGTCGAATTCGCCCATCACCTGGTCGACGCGTTGGCGCAGCTGGGCCCCATGCAGCCCGTAGGCGCCGCCGAAGAAGGTGAGGTTCTCGACGGCGGACAGATTCTCGTACAGGGCGAACTTCTGCGACACATAACCCACCCGCCCGCGCGCGGTGGCGCGCGCCGTGCGCAGGTTGTAACCCGCCACTTCGAGAAAACCGCTGCTTGCAGGCAGCAGGCCGCAGAGCATCCTGAAGGTGGTGGTCTTGCCCGCGCCGTTGGGGCCGAGGAGACCGAAGATCTCGCCGCGCCGCACCTTGAACGAGGTGCTGGCCACGGCCACGAAATCACCGAAGCGCCGCACCAGATCCCGCACCTCGATGAGCACCGGGCGCTCGCCGTCGGCGGCCAGGTTGCTTTCTGCCCGGGCAGGTTCCGCAGCGGGCGGCGCATCCGACTGGGCGCGCAGCAAGGTCATGACGCCGTCTTCCAGCCGTGCGGGCGCCGCCTCGTGCGTCATGCCCTTGAGCAGGCCGGCGATGGCCGCATCGTCGGCATCGGCAGCGCGGATGAAGCGCACCGCGCCGCACTCGGGAACGGCATCGACGACGCGGGCGCGATCGTCGATCAGCTCGGCCTGCAAGGTTCTCGCCAGCACGCCGGGCCGCGGGTGGGCAATGAAACAGCGCCCCTGCGCCGCTGCGTGCAAGCTTTCCGGCGCGCCCTGGGCCAGCAGCTTGCCGTCGTTCATCACGATGACGTGTTCGCAGCGCTCGGCCTCATCCATGTAGGCGGTGCTGACGATGACGGACAGCCGCTCTTCATCGACCAGTTGCTGGACGATGCGCCAGAGTTCACGGCGCGACAGCGGGTCGACGCCGACGGTGGGCTCGTCCAGCAGGAGCAGATCGGGAGAACGCACCAGCGTGCACGCCAACCCCAGTTTCTGCTTCATGCCGCCGGAAAGCTTGCCCGCGGGACGTTGCGTAAAGGCTGCCATGTCGGTCATGGCCAGCATGCGCTCGAAACGCTCGCGCCGCAGATCGGCCGGCACGCCGTGCAGATCGGCGTAGAGGTTGAGGTTCTCCTGCACGCTCAGGTCTTCGTACAGACCGAAACGCTGTGGCATGTAGCTGATGCGGTCCTGCACGGCCTGCGGATGGCGGGTGACATCGATGCCGAGCACGCTGAGCTGGCCGGCATCGGGCTTCATCAGACCCGCCACCATGCGCAGCAGCGTGGTCTTGCCGGCGCCATCGGGACCGACCAGCGCCGTAAGTTGACCCGATGGAATGCCGAGCGTGATGCCGTTGACCGCCCGCACTTCCTTGAAGGACTTGACCAGTTCGGTGGCTTGCAGGGAAAGCCCCCCGGCAAGCGCCGTGCCTGACGCAAGCCTCATGGTCAGCGCCCCTCCGCCCCGGCAGCGACGGCGTTGCGCAGGTGTACCGTGGCCGGCATGCCCAGGCGCAGCTTGTCGCCGGGGTCATGGGCGATGACGCGGACTTCATACACCAGGCTGGTCCGCAGCTCCGGCGTCTGGACCGCCTTGGGGGTGAACTCGGCAACCGACGAGATGTAGCCGACGTGCCCGTCCAGCAGCTGTCCCGGCAGGCCATCGACGCTGATCTGCGCCGGCATGCCGGGCTGGACCCGTGCCAGTTCCACGGAGTTGACGTAGGCGCGAATCCACTTGGGCTGCATCAGGGCCAGGGCATAGACGGGCCTCTGGGGCGAGGCCATGTCACCCGGCTCGGCCAGCCGCGAACGGACGACGGCATCGCTGGGTGCCTTCAACTCGGCCAGCGAGATGCGGTGTTCCAGCAAGGCCAAGGCATCGCGAGTGGATTGCAGCTGAGCCGAGGCCTGATCGATGTCTTCCCGGCGCGGACCAAGCCTTGCCAGACGCAGGGCTTGCGTCTGGTCATCGAGCTTGGCCCGTGCCGCCTGCAGCTGGGCAGCGACGCGGTCGCGCTCCTGGCGGCTGACCGCGCGGCCTTGCGTTTCCTGCGCTGCGTCCTGGACGCGCTTGAAATCCTGCTCGGCCAACTGGGCATCGACTCGGGCCGCACCGGCGCGCGCCTCGGCCTGAGCAATCTCTTCCGGCCGCGATCCGTTGCGCAAGCGCAACAATGCTTGCTCCCGAACGGCGATTTCCGTCCGGGCTTGCGCGGCCTGAAGCTCCAGGGTACGGGTATCCAGCTTTGCCAGCACCTCCCCGGCCTTGACCTTGGCGCCCTCATCGACGCGCATCGCCTGGATGCGTTCGCTGTCCTGAAAGGCCAGCGACACCTGGCGGATATCCACATTGCCCAACAGGGTCAGGGCGCCTTGCTCCAGAGAAGCCGAGTGCCTGTACCAGAGCCATCCGGCCAGCACGGCGAGCAGTACTGCGGCAAGGGCGCCGACAGCAATCCGTTTGTTCATGGTTCCAATCTCCAGTCAGTTGCTGTACTATATTCAAATTCGTTTTTAATTGCAACTATATCGACAAGGAGCCACGATGAAATCGACGATCAAGAAGCAGAGAAGGCCCCGCATGGATGGCGACCTCACCCGCGCCCGGCTGCTGGAAGCCGCCGGTCAGCTCTTTGCGCAACGGGGGTACGCGGGGGCGTCAAACAAGGCCATCTGCGCGGCGGCCGAGACCGATCTGGCGGCCATCAACTATCACTTTGGCGGCCGCGAGGGCTTGTATCGGACGGTTCTGCTGAAGGACTACGACCAGCTCGTCAATATCGCCGTGCTCGACGAGATCCGCGCCCGCAACTGCAGCGCGGAGGAGAAACTGGCCGCCACCATAGCCTTGCTGGTCGATCGCGCCAAGGAACTCCGCGGCTGGCACGGACGCGTCTTCGCACGGGAGATCCTTGCGCCCTCGCCCCACACGGCGGATTTGCTCGCGGAGGCTGTGCCACCGCGCTTCAGGCATCTCAACGGCATCCTGGCCGAGATCACCGGCTTGCCGCCGGGCGATCCCGCCCTGCTGCGTTGCCAGACCAGCATCCTCGCGCCCTGCCTGATGATGCTGGTGCTCGACCGGGAAACGCCGTCGCCGTTCCAGGCGCTGCTTGAGCAGCCCGCCGAGGATCTCAAGAACCACCTCACCCGCTTTGCCCTTGCCGGGTTGCGAGAGCTGAGCCATTCAACTGAATAGGCGCTTCACCATGCCGGAAACCTTCAACACCCGAAAGCAGGTCGCGGTCATCGGCGGTACGGCCGGCATTGGCCGCGCCATCGCCCTGCACCTGGCCGAACTCGGCGCGAACGTTCTCGTCGTTGGCCGAACCTTCCGCGACGCCGATCATCGCTCGATCCGTTTCATCCACGCCGACTTGAGCCTGATGCGTGAAGCCCGCCGCGTTGGCGGCTTCCTGAGCGCCGAGCCGCTGGATCTGATCGTCATGACCACCGGCATCATGCCGCCGCCGCAACGTCAGGAGACGGCAGAAGGGCTGGAAATGGAGCTGGCCGTCAGCTACCTGTGTCGACATGTGATCCTGCACTCGCTCGCTCCGCGCCTGGGCGCGAACCGCACCCCGGGGCAGCGCCGGCCTTACGTGTTCGTGATGGGCTTTCCGGGATCCGGGCAGATGGCGGTGCTGGGCGATCTGAATTCCGAGCAGTCCTACCAACCGATGCGCACCCACATGAGCACGGTCGCGGGCAACGAGATGCTGGTGCTGGACGCCGCCCGCCGCTACCCGCAGGCGGCATTTTTCGGGCTTAACCCCGGCATCATCAGAACGGAGATCCGTGACAACTTCCTGGGCAAGGGGTCCTGGAAGTCCCGGGTGATCGAATCCTTGATTGGTCTGGTGACGCCGAGCCCCGAAGACTATGCGGCACGCATCGCCCCGCTGTTGTTCGACCCGCAGATCGACGACCTTTCCGGCTCGATGTTCAATCGAAAGGGAAAACTCATCCCGGCATCCCGTGCGCTCACACCGCAGTACACGGAGAGATTCATGGCGGAGGCCGGCCGCCTGGTCGACAAGGCGCTGCAAGACGAAGCAACTGACCCAGGCGCATCCCGCTGCCCGACGCCATGATCGCCGGCATCCCCGAAAGGCGCGGCCAGCCCTGCCCGGGCCTCACTCGGCCTTTTGTCTTGCAAACCCCTGCCCTTGGGTCACCGGCTCCTGCTCATGTTGACCCGACGGCGGCGCAGCGGCATGCCTCCTCCCGGAAGCCCCGCCGCATGCGCGTGACACGATTCCCGATCGGCTAGAATCCTCGCTCACGCTTTGGGGAGAACGGCATGAAGATCGGATTCATCGGACTCGGGATCATGGGGCGCCCGATGGCGCTCAATCTGTTGAAGTGCGGCCACGAAGTCACCGTCTGGGCGCGCCGCGCCGAATCGATGCAGCCGCTGCTCGACGCCGGGGCAATAGGCGCGGGCAGCCCGGCCGAGGCCGCGCGGGGCAATGAACTGGTGATCTCGATGGTCGCCGATGCGCCGGATGTCGCCGAGGTGATGCGGGGGGTTGCCAGCGCCGGGCAAGCCGGTCTGGTCGCCGTCGACATGAGCACCATCGCCCCCGCCGCGGCGCGCCGGATCGGCGAGGAACTGGCCGCCGCCGGGGTCGATTTCATGGATGCGCCGGTGTCCGGCGGCGAGGTCGGGGCCATCGCCGGCACGCTGTCGATCATGGCCGGCGGTTCCGACGCGGCCTTCGCCCGCGCCAAGCCGGCTTTCGAGCGCATGGGCAAGAACATCGTCCATATCGGTGCTTCCGGGGCCGGCCAGGTGGCCAAGGCGGCCAACCAGATCGTCACCGGCATGGGCGTGCTGGCGGTGGCCGAGGCCTTCGCTTTTGCCGCCAAAAACGGCGTCGACCGCGGCAAGGTGCGCGAGGCGCTGCTCGGCGGTTTCGCTTATTCGAAAATCCTCGAGAACCATGGCCAGCGCATGCTCGACCGCAATTTCAAACCCGGCTTCAAGAGCTGGATGCACGAGAAGGATCTGAACATCGTCATGCAGACGGCGCACGAGCTCGGCCTCTGCCTGCCCGGTTCGGCGGCGACGGCGCAGATGTTCAACGCCATGGTCGGCTCGGGCCTCGGCGAGGAAGACTCGATCGCCGTGCTCAAGCTGCTCGAACGGCTGTCGGGCCAGGAATGAAGGTCGGCTTCATCGGGCTGGGCGCCATGGGGCGGCCGATGGCGCTGCATCTGCAGCGGGCCGGCCACGAGCTGCACGTCTGGGCGCGCCGCCCGGAAAGCGCCGCCGGCCTGCCGGCGACCGTCTGTGCGACGCCGGCCGAACTCGGCCGCCAATGCACCGTGGTGTTCACCATCATCACCTCCAGCGCCGATGTCGAGGCCGTCGCCCTCGGCGCGGACGGACTGAGCGAAGGCATGGCGCCGGATTCGGTGCTGGTCGATTGCTCGACCATCGCCCCCGATGCCGCCCGCCGCATCGCCGCCCGCCTCGCCGAACGCGGCATCCACCTGCTCGACGCGCCGGTTTCCGGCGGCGCCCAAGGCGCCAGCGACGCGACGCTGGCGATCATGGCCGGCGGCGACGCGGCGGTGCTCGACCGCGTGCGCCCGCTGCTCGCCTGCCTCGGCCAGCGCATCGTCCATATCGGCCCGAACGGCGCCGGGCAGGTCGCCAAGGCCTGCAACCAGATGATCATGGTCGCCGCCATCGAGGCCGCCGCCGAGGCGCTGCGCCTCGCCGCCGCTTCCGGCGTCGATTGCGCCAAGGTCAGGCAGGCACTGGCCGGCGGCTCGGCCGCCTCGCGCGTGCTCGACGTGATGGGCGAGCGCATGGTCAGGCGCGACTTTGCCGCCGGCATCGAGGCGCGGCTGCACCACAAGGATTTCGGGCTGGTGCTGGAAGCCGCGCGCAAATCGGGGGTTCCGGTGCCGTTGACCGCAACCGTCGCCCAGCAGCTGAACGCACTGATGGCGCAGGGCTGGGGCAGGGACGACACGGCCTCGCTGCTGCGCGTGCTCGAACTGGCCTGAAGCGCTGCCCTCGGTTCTGGCCAGCGCCGCCAACGGCGGCCGGGCGCCAGGCTCCGCATTCAGCCCAGGAGCGTCACCTTCAGCTTCTCGAAAAGGCTCAGGCTCTCCCACCAGCGCACGCCGTGGTCGCGAAAAAGCTTGCCATCGGCGGTCAGGGACAGCTGGCGGGCGCCCAGCTCGGTCTTGCCGGTTTCGCTGACGTAGCCGGCTTCCATCAGGTAACAGGCGATCGCCGGCTGCACCTGCTGGCCGCTCAGCGTCCACCGCGTGCCGAAGCCATCGTCGCTGCCGGCCAGCATCAGGATCGGCTCGAAATCGCCCATCAGTCGAAGCACGCGCAGGGTTTCGAGGCGGTTGGGGATGGCCGATGGCGAGCGGGAAGACATGATGCGAGAGATTATGGCGCTTTCCCGGCGCCCGCCGCCCGGCGGGCGGCTCTGGCGGCGCCTGGTCGACGGCGTATCATTGACGCTCCGGGATCTGTCGGGCGCCGCCATCGCCTTCCTTGGCATGGCGGCGATCGTCTGGCAGCCGGGAACGAACCGACCCTTCCCCACCGAACGAACCTTCGAGGAACCCGCCATGCAAGCCTTCCAGGACTACTACCCGGAATCCGTCGCCCACTGCTACGGCTGCGGCCGGCTCAACGCCGCCGGCCACCAGATCAAGACCTGCTGGGAGGGCGACGAGAGCGTCACGCGCTTTCAGCCGCGGCCCGAACACACGGCGATCCCCGGTTTCGTCTATGGCGGCCTGCTCGCCTCGCTGATCGACTGCCACTGCACCGGCACCGCCGCCGCTGCCATGTACCGCGCCGAGAACCGGCCGCTGGACAGCCTGCCGGCCTTCCGCTTCGTCACCGGCTCGCTGCAGGTCAGCTACCTGAAGCCGACGCCGCTCGGCCCGCTGCTCGAGATTCGCGGCCGGGTCAAGGAGATCAAGGGGCGCAAGGTGGTGGTCGAGGCCACCGTCCATGCCGACGGCGTCGCCACCGCCCGCGGCGAGGTCGTCGCCCTGCAGATGCCGGAGAGCTTCACCGGCTAGGCGCGTCGTGCCGCCGGAAGCGCACCGGCGCACGTGCGCCTCGCCGTTGCGCACGTGCGCCGGCTGGAAGGTGGCATGGCCGATCCCGTGCTGCGCTGTGACCTCGCCCAACGCGCCCAGTGTCCGCGGCCAGTCGGCCACGCGGTCGACGCGGACGTGGGTGGAGAGGGCCAGGCGCTCGGCGCCGATCGGCCAGACGTGCAGGTGGTGCACTTCGTGGACGCCGGCCACCCGCGCCAGCTGCCGGCCGAGGGCGTCGAGCTCAATGTGCGCCGGCACGCCGTCGAGCGCGGCGTGCAACGCCTCACGCAGCGGCGCGACGCTGGAGGAGAGAATCAGCCCGCCGATCAGCAGCGAGAGCAGCGGGTCGATCGGCGTCCAGCCGGTAAAGTAGATGACCGCGCCGGCGACGATGGCGGCCACCGATCCCAGCGCATCGCCCATGACGTGCAGCAGCGCCCCGCGCACATTGAGATTCGGCTCGCCGCGCGACAGCACCCAGGCGACCAGCAGATTGACCAGCAGGCCGGCGATGGCCAGGCCGCCGACGCTCGCCGTCGATCTCGGCCGGCGCCTGCAGGCGGCGCCAGGCTTCCATGCCGATCAGCAGGACGACGGCAAGCATCGACAGCGCATTGACCAGCGCCGCCAGCAGTTCGGCCTTGCCCAGTCCATAGGTATGGCGCCGGCTGGGCGGCCGCGCCGCCAGCCAGGCCGCCAGGGCCGAGAGCCCGAGGGCGGCCCCGTCGCTGACCATGCGCCCGGAGTCGGCGAGCAGGGCCAGCGAGCCGGCGCGCCAGCCGGCGACGAATTCGACGACGGAGAAGCCGGGGGTCAGGACGAGCGCGATGCCGAGCGTCCGGCCGGCCGTCCCGTGATGGTGATGGTGGCCGTGGCCGCGCCTGGCGTGGTCGTGGTCATCGTGGTCGTGATCGTGATCGCCGCTCTTCATCGACCACTCCCGGGCAGTCGGTGGATCGGGGCCGCGGACGGCAAAGCCGCCCCTTGCGTCCGGCAATGCTCATTCTGCCAGCGGCGGGCACGCCGCGAAAGAGGATGTTTCGCCCCGGCGCGAAGCGTTCAGCAATGCCGCGATGCGCCTTGCGAGCCCCCGGAGGCCGCTGCGGCAATCGTCGATCCGCCAGCGCGGCAGTGCGCGCATCGCGCCCTGGTCGGTCGGAAGGAAGCGGGATGATCCTTGTATTGGTTGCCCGTCTGGACGGTTTCTTGCGCCCGCCGACGGGCGACGAGGTCGACCGGGGCGGGCGCGCCGGCTAGAATCCGGCCGATGCCCGATCCGGAAACACCCGGCACGCAGCGCGCCCTGCTCCTCGAAGTCGCCGAGCTGAAGCGCGAGCTGGCCGATCAGACCTCCCGCAAGAAACGTTCACTGCAGCTGGCGATCGCCGCCTCGCTGCTCCTGCACGGGATCGTCGCGCTGATCCCGCAGCAGAAACCGAAGACCGAGCGCGCGGCGACCCGCCTCGAAGCGAGCTTCGCCGCGCCGGCGGTCAAGCCGCAGGAGGCGGTGCCCGCCCCGCCGATGCCGCCCGAACCGCCGGCGCGCAGGTCGCCGCCGGCGAAATCGGCGGAGCGGCGGCCGGTGCTGGCGATGAACAAGCCGAAGGGGAAGGCTGCCAGCCAGCCGGCGCCGAAGTGGACCGTCGCGCAGAAGGAGGAAATGAACAGCTTCCTGCGCGAACTCGAGCGCCAGCCGCAGGCCAGCCCGCGCCCCGGCCTCGCCCAGCGCTCGCTGGCCATGGCCCGCGAGTACGGCCGCCAGCAGGCCCGTCAGGAACACGAGGGCAGCGAGATTCTCGAACGCCTGCCGAACAGCGAACCGCCCGATCCGTTCAGCCTGGAGATGTATCTCGATGCGCTGGTCCGGAAGCTCAACCGCAGCGCCGGCTTCGTGCGCAATGACCCGCGGACGCGGGGGCTGAAGAACGCGGCGGTACGGGTCCGCCTCAACCCGGACGGCTCATTGCAGAGTTTCAGGATTCTCAATGCCGGCGACCAGCAGGAGCAGATCGCCTTCGTCCGATCGGTGGTCGAGCAGTCGGTGCCGTTCGCCCCCTTCCCCGCCGACCTGCGCCGCTCGGCGCGGGCGCTGAACATGACCATCTGCATCCAGCCGGCGCAGTCCGGAGGCGGCGGCTTCGGATTCTCGCGGATTCCGGACGGCAAGGGCTGCTGATCCGAGGTCGGGAACATCCGCGCCGTGCGCGCCGCAACGGGCGCCTTCCGTCGCCACGGGCGGACAGCCCGGATGTCATGAAAAGGCATTTGCCGGAAATGCTGAATCTCGATGGTATGACGCGAAAAAATGGCGCACCCCGGAAATACTTGCGCTATATTCGCGCCACCGGGATGTCACGAGGAAAATCGTCATGAAAACAATTTCCCGATCGACTCGCGAAGCACCAGTGTCAGCATTACCACAGGGGAGGAATGATGGCTGATCCAAACGTGATTTTCTGGCTGGCCGTCACCGCCGTCGTGATCGTGCTCTTCTTCGATTACACCAACGGCTTCCACGACGCCGCCAACATCGTCGCGACGATCATCGCGTCGCGCGCGATGACGCCGGCGCAGGCGGTAATCATCGTCGGCACCTTCGAGTTTCTCGGACCGCTGCTCGGCGGCACGGCGGTGGCCAACACCATCGGCAAGTTCGTGACGCTCAACGATGTCCAGACGATCCTGTCGCTGGCGATCCTGATCTGCGGCCTGATCGGCGCCATCGTCTGGAACCTCGCCACCTGGTACTTCGGCATCCCGTCGTCGTCGTCGCACGCGCTGGTCGGCGGCATCGCCGGTGCGGTCGTCGTCTCGGTCGGCGCCGACCACGTCGTCTGGGGCTTCAGCGAACTGATGCACGGGCACGTCACCGGCATCGTCAAGGTGTTGGCCGCGCTGCTCCTGTCGCCCATCATCGGCTTCGGCGTCGGCTTCCTGGTCAAGCGCATCATGGGCGCCCTGCTCAACCGGGCGACGCCGGCGGTCAACTCGAAGCTGCGCGGCGCCCAGTTCTTCACCGCCGCCGGCCTCGCCTTCTCGCACGGCGCCAACGACGCGCAGAAGAGCATGGGCATGCTGACCCTGGTGCTCCTCCTCGGCGGCTTCATTCCGACCTTCGAGGTGCCCTTCTGGGTGATGCTGGCCTGCGCCACGGCGATCACGCTGGGCATCCTGTCCGGCGGCTGGCGCATCGTCCGCACCCTCGGCTTCGCGATCTTCCGGGTGCGCCCGATCCACGCCCTCAGCTCGCAGCTGACCTCGGCGCTGGTCATCCTCACCGCCTCGGTGATCGGCGCCCCGGTGTCGACGACGCACGTCGTCGCCACCTCGATCATGGGTATCGGCTCCGCCGACAATCCGCGCGCGGTCCGCTGGAAGAAGGCCGGCGACATCGCCGTCACCTGGGTCATCACCATCCCCGGCTCGGCCTTTGTCTCCATCGTCTGCTACGCCCTGCTCAACCTCTACCTGGGAACCTGCAAGCCATGAACGCTCCTGCCACGAATGACCACGCCGCATCGGCCGAACCTTCCACCTTCCGCAAGCTGTTCGAACGGGTTTTCCCCAAGATGGGGGACTTCTTCGGCGCGCTCGCCAATCAGTGCAACCACGTCGCGACAACCACGGGATACCTGGTCGAATTCATGGAGACCGGCGACCAGGCGATCGGCGAGCGCATCCGCGCCGACGAGCATGAGGCGGACACGATTAAGGCGCACAACCTGCACGAACTGAACGAAGCGTTCTCGACGCCGATCGACCGCGAGGACCTGCACCGCGCGATCATGCACCTCGACGAGATCACCAACTATTGCAAGACGACGGTCAACGAGATGAACGTTCTCGGCCTGGGCACCGACAAGCACTGCCTGGAAATGGCGATGCACATCAAGATGGGCACCGATGCGCTGGCGCTGGGCTTCAACCGCCTCGCCACCGACCCCAAGTCGGCGGCGGCCGACGCCGATTCCGCGCGCAAGTGCGAGCGCAAGTGCGAAAAGGCCTACCGCCGGGCAATTGCCGAGCTGTTCCAGGGCGACGACTACATCAACATGTTCAAGCGCCGCGAAATCTACCGTCACCTGTCGAACGCCGCCGACCGCGTCGCCGCCGCCGGCAACACGCTGCACGACATCGTCGTCAAGATCGCCTGAACCCGGTCAGGTTGCGGCCGGGCCTTGCGCCTGCGCCGCAACCAGTTTCACCACGGCGCCCGCGAAACTCACCGTCTGACCGGGGTGCAATTTCGCCCGTTTCCGGGTGTCGACCGCGGCATCCACCCGCACCCGCCCCTCGGCGATCGCCGCATGCGCCGCGCCGCCCGAGTCGCACAGGCCGGTCGCCTTGAGCAGCTGATCGAGCTGGATGTATTCGCCGCGCACGGCCAGCGTGATGTTCATGGCGCTTCTCCCCACAGGGTTCGGAAGGATGGCCGGGGGCCCGGCTGCCGGATGGCTCCGCGCATGCTCAGGCCACCCGGTTGCGCGGGTTGCCCGCGACGAACGCTTCGATGTTGTCGATCAGCTGGTCGGCCAGCGCCTGCATCGCCGGCCGGCTGGCCCAGGCGACATGCGGCGTCAGCAGGAAGTTGGGCAGCGCCAGCAAGCCGGGATCGACCATCGGATGCCCCGCCGGCGGCGGTTCGGCGGTGATGACGTCGAACCCGGCGCCGGCGATCCAGCCCTCGCGCAGGGCGCGGATCAGCGCCGCCTCGTCGACCAGACCGCCGCGCGCCGTGTTGATCAGCAGCGCCGAAGGCTTCATCGCGCGCAGTTCGGCTTCGCCGATCAGCCCCAGCGTCCGCGGCGTCAGCGGACAATGCAGGCTGATGGCATCGGCCGCGCAAATTACCTGCTCAAATTCGCTGTAACCGGGACGCGTCAGCGGCGCCCCCTTGCGCTCGGCGCGCAAGACGCGCATGCCGAACGCCCCGGCGAGACGGGCGACGCCGTTGCCGAGGCTGCCGCTGCCGATCAGGCCGAGCGTCGCGCCGTGCAGGTCGCGGATCGGATGGTCGAACAGGCAGAACTGGCCGGACCGCTGCCAGCGCCCGGCCCGCACCGACTCGCGCCAGGCGATCAGGTTGCGCGACAGCGCCAGCAGCAGGGCGATCGCGTGTTCCGGCACCGTGTGCCCTGCGTAGCCGCGGATGTTGCTGACGACGACGCCCTGCCTGCGGCAGGCGTCGAGGTCGACGATATTGGTGCCGGTCGCGGCGACGGCGACCATTTTGAGGTCCGCCAGGGCGTCGACCGCGGCAGCCGGCAGCGGCGCCTTGTTGACGATGGCGATCGTGCACCCGCGCAGGCGCTCGACGACCTGCTCCGGCTTCGTCTGCGCGTATTCCACCCAGTCATGGGCGAAGGCCGGCCGGCGGACTTCGGCGATGATCGACTCGCGTTCGAGATAGACGATGCGCTGCATCAGGCCTCCCGCATCGCGAACGGCCTGCCGGCGGCAGCGGCGATGGCGCCGACCTGCGCGCCGAGCGTCGCTTCGCCGACAAAGACCAGGCGATCGATGGCGGCGCGGCACAGGCCGTCGATCGCCGCACGGTCTCCCTGCATCAGGTTGAGGACGCCTGCGGGCCAACCCGCGCGCGCCGACAGTTCGCAAAGGGCGAACGCCGCCGACGGCGCTTTCGGGCTGGGCTTGACGATCGCCGTCGCGCCCGCGCGCAACGCCGGCGCCACGGTTTCGGCAAAGCCGGCCAGTGGCCGCGTGGCGTCTGCGACGATGGCGACCACGCCGGCATCGCCGACGTCCTCCCCGCGCAACGCGGCCAGTGCAGATGCGACTTCGGCCCGTACCTGCTCGTCGGCCAGACCGGTCTCCGCCCGCAGCAGCTTGGCAAAGTGTCCGCTGTAACGATCCAGCGCCGCGGCCAGCGCTTCCAGCGCCGCCTGGCGCTGCGCCGGCAGCCACGCGGCCCAGGCTGGCTGTGCGGCGCGCGCAGCGGCCACCGCCTCCGCCGCCTCCTCCCATCCGCACAGCGGGACGCGGTGCAGCACTTCGCCGGTCAGCGGATTGACGACATCGTGGAAGCGGGCGGCGACGGTCAGGAAGGCATGGCCATTGACCCACAGCGGGATGGCCTTGGGGCCTTCAGATGCAAATTCCATGTCCGGACTCTCTTTCTTGCTGCATGAAGTTCTTGAAATCTCCCGCCCGGGCTACTACACGCTTCTGTTATGGCGACGATTTCACTATCGAGCAGTACCGAACTGTCGAAGCACTGCCCCCTAGCCCGGATAATGCTGCCTTTGTCGAACAACTCAATAGCTTACCCGGTAAGCAG